>JALRFH010000060.1 GCA_023253715.1 Halieaceae bacterium | reverse complement strand
GCGTTTTATCCCAGTCTATGTAAAATGTGGATAACGAAGAAGTTCCCACAAAACTACTGGCATTATCGTCAATAGCTATACAGTGCGTGTAAGAAGGTAAGGACGCCGCATCTAAACTAGGATCCGTGCCGATTGCCGAGTTAAATAAATACAAACCGCCGTGCCCATCGATTCGAATTGCCGACAAGGCAGTGCCCCCCATTAACAAAGTGGCGTTGGAGACGAGGGGAGAAGTAAAGCGTTCCGGAGGCGGTGAGCGATACACCGGATCCAAATCACTAATCAACACTGGCTCATTCGCGTTCTGATCAAGCTCGGCCCACAAGTACTGAATATCGCCCTGATAGCCTTGTTCGAATGAGATCGATGCCCCGAGCGTATGGTCAATCTTTAAATACCCCATGTCCACATCGCCACCAATGACACGCATTCCGCGACCGGCGGAGCCAACAATTTGCACGTGATCAATTAGCGTTCCCGAGCCAATGCTTTCTAATACCAATGCGCCCAGAGGTGCCTCATGGGAGTCCACACCGGCACCGGCTTCAGCAATCACGAGATAACTCAAAACCCCTGAACTGTCATCGCTGATTGCCCCGCCAACGCTGCCTATCCCAGTGATGCTGGGGGCATTACAGGCCAGAGACACATCTGCGCAGGAGCGATGAATACCGCGCCCTTGGATATATATACCGAGCCATTCACCCATACCATCCTGGCCAGCATCGAAAGATTCAAAAATAATCGGGCTAGTCGAAGTGCCGGCTGCGTTGATGACGCTGCCTCTGGTAATAGCAAGCGCCGCCTGTTCGTTTAGCGCCAATACGCGAGTGCCAGGATCAATTGTCAATGTCAGAGTTTGCAGGGCGTTAGCGGCATCACCTGCAAGCACAAGGCCATTAAGATCGATGCTTTGGTTGCCATTGCCAACAAAGACAGGGTCGAACAAGGCCCACGTAACATCGCTGGTGAGCGTCAAATTTTGATCAATCAGATTAGGAAGTAGGCACTGTGATTTCCCTGTCGAATCTTTCGCCAGAGGAAAAGCAAAACCTGGGCAGACAGAATCTCCTGCCGGACCTCGGCTTTGCGCAACATAAATGCTGGCCGGGAACGCGGTTGCAACACCCAAGGAATCCGTTACTTCTACAATAAATCCAACCTGACCGCGATAGCCCAAATTTGCCTGAAACTCAATCAAACCTGTGGCCGCGTCAGTCACTATCAGGCTAACGTCTGGATCGATTAAATACGTACTGTAAGTCAATACTCCAGAGACAGATGCCGTCAAACTCGGCAATTGGGTCATGAGCGCACCATTGGAATCTGCCGAGTACGACACCAGCGAGCCAAGAGAACCTGAGGGCGCAACAGACCCAACAGGATTAACAATCACCAGCAGCGGTACTACGGTAGTCAGTTGTCCATCCGAGACACTTACAACCGTCTCCCAGCGCCCAGTACTTGTCGCATCTGCGGGGGTAAACGTCACGGTACCTTGCGCATCAACCGTCAACGCACCCAATGCACCGGTGCTCGCACCCAAGGTGAAGGTGAGCGGGTCGTTCTCGATATCAGATGCGAAAAGCGTTTGCGACGCTTGAACACCTGCCTCAGTCACAATAGCCAGAGCACTTGCCTCCGGCCCTTGATTCACATAACTGGGGTTATCAATAAAGTCAGCCTGGACACTCACATTGCCGTTAACGTCCGCCGTCGGGATACTAAAGGTGCAAGTCTGTTGGGTGTTCGACCCTTCATCACACGTCACACCTACCCACTCACTGAATAATAGTCGATCAGGCACGTAGCTGGTGGAAATTGTAACTGTCTCGCCTTCGTAGAGATCCCCGAAGGTAGAGCAACTACCTTCGAAGCAATACAGTCCGTTGGGCGTCATATCAACAACACCGTAATCCAAAACGGACTGACCCGAAGGTTGTGACATCAAATTCACTGTTAAATTAACCAGCGGACAACCCGCCGTATTTACCGTAGCACCCGTATTGGTGCCCGGACACTGGTCACCAGCGTCGAAAATTCCATCGCCATCGGTATCAAAATCATTGATCGTAAAGGTCGCGGTATAGGTCGTACTCAGGGCGGACGTGCCCGAGCCTGATGTTACTGCAAAATCAAAGGTTATGTTTTGATAGAGGCCCGAAGAATTCGTGTAGGTAAACTTACCCGGATAGACCGAATCAAAAACGACTGAGCCAACTTCGGGTTGCTGAACCACAGAAAATGTGGCCAAAGAATCATCAGCGTACAACACGTAAGTCGTCGCCGTAATACCCGGGTTGACAATATAGTCTCGATTTGTCACCGAAGTAGGCGCGACCAGGGGATAGGGATCGGTAACGAAAACAGCGCCAATCGATGACGTATTTTGAGCAATGAGCTCAGAGGCAGAGAACGTACACGTTAACGATGTGGATAGATGACAGGGACCTTGGGGGACAATTGCTGTATCCTGCGCATACCAAGCGCCCAACAAAGTTCCCGCTCCTGGAATCGCTGTCAAGGATACAGTATCGGTATCGTTTAAGGTTATTGGACAAATTGCTGAAAAAGAGCAAGTCGTCGCGGCTCCGCCGTTAACGCTGTAATTCACGCTCCCCGAAACGCCCGAAGACGACAAAGCCTCGCCGGCATAAATATCAACCGTGACGGTCGCGGCGCTCGCCCCTCCTGCCCAAGAAACAAACCACCCATAGGCTAAAGCTTTAATCCACTTACCCACAACACATCCCCCTGGATCGATTAAGCAGTCGATCCATTTATGTTTTGGGTGCCCACCGTTAGCGAGCCACGAAAAAGAAATCTCCTATCTCGTCGCCCGCCCGCTTGATCGCCTTGAACTCTGGGTCAAGCTCGGGTTGTCGCACCGCTAATTCATCCAACAAATCCAAAAATAACGCCGGCGCGGTTAACACCGACTGATTCTTTTCTAATGCTCCAATCAAGGCGTCGGCAAACACCGATGTAAAACCCGCCTTTAATCGAGGGACAGGTGCATCGACGCCCGATGTCATCAGCAGGCGTGAGCGATTCGGTAAGCGCAAATTCACGTAGGCATCACTGCGCAATTGATTGGGATCTGTCGCCAACAGAAACGCAGGATTATCCGCCAGCATGCCCGCAAAAGCCGAATCGGCAACCACCATGATGCGTTTCGCTTTTAAGCGAGCTAAATGACCTGCGACCTGCTCGGTAGGTAGCCAGAAGGTGTCTTGATCGCGCTCCGCGTTCACTGGCAACCAATAGCCGTTATCAAATGCACCCGCTGAGCGGCGGCTACCGTGACCCGAGTAATAAATGAGCAGGTTATCGTCGTCTTCTAGCACATCGTTCAGTGCGTTCAACGCTCGCAATAAGGCCACGTTATCGCCATTTTGTAGGCGCCGAACCTGAAATCCGTAGCGACCCTGAAGCACTTCGGCTAAGCGGTCGCCATCGGCCAAGGGGGTGGGCAAGTCATTGAGGTGTACGTAGTCACCGTTCCCCACCACCAAGGCAAAGTAACGCCCGAAGGTCTTACCATTTGCCTGTAAGACATCGGGCTCCGCGTTTGACAGCTGAACCTGCACACTAGGAACTTCCGGCACTGGCGCAGCAGCGAGCTGTTCTTGCGCTTGGGCCAAGGCCGTGTTTGCTTCTAAAGCTTCGGCCTGGGCTTTAGATACCAATTCTTTCGCGCGATCCGCGGCGGTTTTTGCCGCCTCTGCTTCAGCTTCAGCCACCGCTGCCCGAGCTCTGGCGTCTGCGGCAATCTGTGCTTGCGCCACCAAGGCTTTTTCAGAGTCTGACCGCGTAACCAGCTCATCATCACTGACGCCCCACGCTTTGCGATACCAATTCAGAGCAATCACTTTATCTTGAGGAACGCCTTTGCCCATTTCATACAAAGTGCCCAAATTAAACTGTGCTCCCTTGTGGCCTTGTTCCGCAGCACGTTTGTACCAAAGCGCGGCGACTTCATAATTCGGTTGGGTGCCAAGACCTTGCTCAAAGATCTCGCCCACCGAATTTTGCGCGTCCGCGTCACCACCTTCAGCCGCTGGCATCCACACTCTTAACGCGGTTTTGTAATCGGCGCGATCGTAGGCCACATACTCACCACCGCGAATGCGGCAGTCACTCGCGGTGGTTCGGGTCGGTCGCCTTGGGGTCATGTAGGTCGTATTACCTAACTGCCGAACTTGCCCTGGCAGCAAACAATCGACAATATACAGGTCTTCAACTTTGGCGGATTCAGGAATTGGAGGAATCGGGCCAGGTGCTGCGCAACTTAACAAAGCCGTCAGACAGATCAATCCCATGGGTCGTAAAACGATCATTTCCCCCTCCTTGCGCTACCTGCATGGCCACAAGCGCTTGTTCTACTTTGTAAAAGGAGTACAGCAGAGTACCATTCAACCCTCACCAAAATGCTATGTCAACCACAAAGCCCAATGCCAAACATTAACAAATTGCAAGATTTAATCATGAGAATGAGACTGCTCGTCGGCGGAGCATTCCTGGCGGCATGTAGCACTGAATCACTGATTACCACTGCAAACAAAGAAGATGGTCTGAACTATGAGCAAATCCAGACCCATCAGATCACACTATCCGCGCTTATCCGGAACACGAATACACAAAATTTTCGCGTTTACTTAGACGGTGATGGCATTCCTTGGCGCCAGGGCGAACCATCGCGTAACCCAACCGGCAAAACCAAGCTAGGACTCCAACTATTTTTACGTGACCAGAATGCCAATCTGTACCTCAGTCGCCCTTGTTACGACATCACACCCATGCCACCCTCCTGCACCACGCAGCATTGGACCAGCGGCCGCTACTCCGCATGGGTGGTTAACGCCTTAACCGAGGCGATTCGACAACAAGCGGGGGTTAAACCCATAGAACTTGTCGGCTACTCAGGCGGCGGTACGCTGGCGGTATTAATCGCCCAAGATTATGCGCAGGTCAATCGAGTGTTAACAGTCGCTTCCAATTTGGATCATCAGCGGTGGACAGAACTCCACCAGTCACCCCCACTGGTTAATTCGCTGAATCCAAGCAAACAGGGCTCAAGTCGAGCGGAAGAATTACACCTTTTTGGCGCGCGTGATATCGAAGTACCCCCCAGCATGAATCAAGACTATTTCAGAATCCACACAGAAGCCCGCTTCGGTGTGACAGCGGATTTCGATCACCACTGCTGCTGGATCAACTACTGGCCTGCGATTTTGGCTGAATGGGATCAAACCAATCGGGGGCAATGAGTACTAATCTAATTCTTGACGCAGACGCTCTCTAAGCGCACGCATCGCCTCATCTTCCGCAAAAAACTCGTGCTCTGAATACGCGTCTATCAATTTCAACAAGAATTCTTTTTGCCTCGCGTTACTTGCTGTGTCAGCGCGTTGCAAAACAAAATCGCGGATGCGTTCCAGCCCCTCTTTCGCCCCCGGATTTCTCGGATGTAAATCCCACGCCTGCATGAAATAGCGAGATGCGCCATCCCAATCACCGATAGCCATCGATTCGTGACCAAGACCAATGTCACGAGTGATGATTTCTTGAGTCACTGCGGGCAACTCCTCAAACGGGATAGCCGGACCTTCCGCTAGTCTCGCCTGATACCATAAATACAGGGACACCATCAGCAATACACCCACAGCCGCCACCAGCAATTGATTCCGCTGCTGAACGCCACTGTAGGCCTTTAAAAATTCCTCTGCTGTCGCTGTGCGCTCATCCCGGGTCAGGGCCAACGCGCCTTTTATGGCTTTCCACTGATGTCGCTTGAGGCCCTTTATCGGCTCGGGCACCAGCTGTGCCTCTAGCGCTTTTTTGGCAGATTTGCCCTCATAAGGATGTTTACCCGCATACAGCTGATAGGCCATCAAGCCCAAAGCATAAACATCGTCGCTTGGATGCGGCGTGTTGTTGCCTTCTAACATCTCAAGCGAGGCATAGCGCACAGTCAAAGCACCGAGCTCGCCTGCGTCAAAAGAATCGGCCTCTACGGCGGCTTCTTCCATAATTCGGGCAATGCCAAAGTCCAAGATTTTCAAGCGCCCATCTTCGGTGACGAAAACGTTGTCGGGCTTGAAGTCAGAGTGCACAAAACCTTGCTTGTGCGCGTAGGCTAAGCCAGTTGCCATTTCCTGAATTAAAAATTCAACGCTGGGCTTTTTACCCTCTCTAAATTCAATACTTTCCCAATCGCCCAAAGGAGCACCGTCTAACAACTCCATGGTCATATAGACGCGATCACCTTCTCGATCGAAGTCGTACACGGTCAAGATATTGGGGTGCGCGAGCTGCTGAGTTTTTTTGGCCTCTCGCTGCAAACTGATCAGTGCCCTGGGGTGCTTGGCAAACTCCTCACCCAGAAATTTAATTGCGACGCGAGGATTGTCGTCTTGCGCTTCTTGTTTCCGCAGATCCACCGCTCGAAAGACTTGACCCATGCCGCCTTTACCTAAGCGTGCCTCCAACACAAAACGGTCCTTAATCACACCGCCTTGCGCGCGATCGAGCGCTTTTGCGCCCGAGGGATTGACCCGAGTAGAGCCAGTGTAGCCTGTGGTACCACCCGAAGAAGTGGCTGGACTCGGCGACGGCAAGGCCTCCGTCATAACCGTGGCGTCACCACTGCCGATAACCTGCGTGGCATCATCCGCACCCAGTACTTCAGTTGCATCATCGCTTGCAACACCAAGCACGAGCGTTTTTGCATCCTCGTTGGCATCAGCGCTTTTAGGCCCATCAACTGTGAGCACCTCAGTGACATCTTCCCCGGCGCTTGGATTGGTGGAGTCGTTGAGCGCTATGGTTGGTTCGTCTTGTAAACCCTCAGCGGACGACCCTGCAAAACCGAGCACCTGTGTTTGCTCATCCGCATTATTGCCGGTTTGAGAGTCGGTCGCCGCGCCTAAAACCTCTGTTTTATCTTCGTCCTTGCTCACATTCACCCCCGCACTTGTCCAGGCTTTGATACCTTTGTACCACACCCTCAGTTTTTTTTGAAAAGTCGCACTGAATAAAAAACGATGCTAGCATCAAGACACGCAACGTAAACGAAAATGTTATGCCTGGCTCATGGTCCATAAAACAACTCGACAGTGACAAAACGTATCTTATTGATGGCGGCACTCTCACTATTGGACGCGACCCAGCGAACGACGTTCACATAGACGACCGGGACGTGTCCAGGCGACACGCGCTCATAGAATTCAGAGAAGACTCTATTACCCTAACTGACTGTCAATCAACCAACGGCACTCTGCTTAACGACTGGCGAGTCACCCGAACTGAACGACTGGAAGCAGGCGATCGCATCACCATCGCTGACATCATATTTGAGGTCCAGCAAAGCGAATCGCAAGCGAGTGGAAATACCTCCTTCAGAAGTCAGGCTAACGACTCT
>JALRFH010000050.1 GCA_023253715.1 Halieaceae bacterium | reverse complement strand
TTGCCCCGTGGATTGACCCAGGTAGCGCCCGGCCAGTGTTTGGTGAAAACCGCGGTCTTGCATAAACATTGGGGTGTACAGCAGATCGTAATTCGGTGCCAAGTTTGCGTACAAGGGTACAGCGATCGTTGCGCCATTTTCCGAATCGTTGCTGATGCTGGGCCACAGCACCCCTGATTTGCGTTTGTCGCCTACCGGGAAGCTCATATTGGGTAGGGCTAGCACAGTCATGTCTTTGACTTTGAGTTTAGCGCCCTCTGCGCGACCAACGCCGGCTTCAGCGTTTAATTCGAGCTTGTCGGCGTGTAATTCCCAGGTGGGGTCGTCAGGTGCGCAATAGCTCACGGCGCTATCGGTCAGCACCAAGCTTTGGGTGCCCGTTTGTTCCAGTTGTTTTGCTCTGCCGTGTAAAAAGTCGTTGTGAAGCACAAATTCCGCCTGGCTGAGATTGGCGGTTTGGTTTGCTCTTGAAATCACAGCGGCTTGGCTTTGCAATAACACGCCGGGTTCGCGAATTATCACATCGCCTTTTAGTTCAAGTGCTTCGCTCTCGGTCGTGATGATGACCTGATCGGCTTGGATCCGCCGTGCACCTTGAGTGAGCAGAACATCACCCGATAGCACCGACCCGGTCGCGGTTGTTTCTGAATTTTCGGCGCTGGCATTAATGTTATTGCCAGAGGTTTCGCTAGTGTCGAAATCGGGCTCGAGATAGCGACCGCCGCAGCGAATGCAGTCTTCGTCTCGCTGGTCAGCGGGGATATTGGCAAGCGGTTGCCAGTCTAGGTGTTGTGTCTTGGTTGTCAGCTGTGATTCTGGCTTGTCGGCCTTAGAGCCACTCTTCTTGGCCTTGGCTGGCTTTGAGCTAATAGTTCGTTGTACCAGCGTTGCCTCAGGGGCCGCGCCGCAGTCCCACCCAGTCCCGTCGGCATTCGCCTCGCAGCGGTATAAGGAGGGCGTAGAATTTTTATTGGGAGGTGCATCAGCTTGGCTGCCACTGGCATAGAGTGTCAGCGCAGGCGCTAAAGCCATCCACAAAGGGTGAATTTTGTTTCTTCTGTTTGGAGTCGCAAGCGCCATGGTTACCAGCGGGTCTGTTAGTGCTAAAGTGCGCATGATAAAACATGCGGCTAGGCTTGTCCGACTTAAATTTTGTGAGAATCTGTGCAGAAACCAAATTCTGAAGCGCAATTGGCGTGGATCAAAACTCAATTGGGGCTCAATACTGCCCAAGTGCAGCTCGACGCTTTAGCTGGGGATGCGAGCTTGCGTCGCTATTATCGAATTTACGCGAACGGCGGCTCGTGTATTTTTGCTGACGCCAGCGCCGAAGCTGGTGTGACTCACACCTTCGCCTATTGCGCCACCATTTTTGCAAACGCGGGTGCCAGAGTGCCGCGTTTGTTGGGGTGGGATGATGCCCTCGGGTACTCGCTACAGGAAGATGTCGGTGATCAGCAGCTTTTACCCTTGTTGGGTTCAGAATCCGTTGATCAGTACTACCGCGAAGCTATGCAAATCTTAGTTCGTGTGGCGGGTGCCGATACCGGCGCAATAAAGTTACCGGCATATGATGCCAAGCGGTTGCAGACCGAACTTGATGTGTGTGATGAGTGGTTTGTGCACAAGCTTCTTGGAATTTCACCTTCGCAAGAATTTCGACGTGCTAAGCAGGCTTTGGATAAGACCTTGGTGGCCTCGGCGGCGGCGCAAGCCCCAGTACTGGTGCATCGAGATTTTCACTCCCGTAACTTGATGGTAATGAATGCCGAATTGGTCGCGATTGATTTTCAAGACGCAGTCATTGGTCCGGTGACTTACGACTTGGTGTCCCTGCTAAAAGATTGTTATTGCACCTGGCCTCGAGCGCAGGTGGTGGCATGGGTTGAGGAATTCTACGGTATGTTAGATGAGCACTTAAAGCCCGCCACCGTCAGCGCGTTTTTGCGGGATTTTGATCTAATGGGTTTGCAGCGCCATATCAAAGTCTTGGGCGTATTCGCGCGATTGTATTTGCGTGATGGTAAGCCGGGTTATTTGCCCGATCTACCCAGGGTCATCGCCTACGTAGAGGAGGCTTTGGCGCTTTATTGCGAATCTGAACCCAGCCTTGCCGAATTTCGCGGGTTGTGGGCCGAACAAATTCGCCCTGTCTTTGAGCAATGTGATTGGTATAAAACATGCGAGTGATGTTGCTGGCCGCAGGTCGTGGTGAACGTATGGGGGCTATGACCACCAGCTGCCCCAAGCCTTTGTTGCCGGTAAACGGCGCGCCGCTGATCGAACACCAGCTGCGTAAGCTGCAGACTATCGGTTTTCGGGAGATCGTCATTAACACTTCGTATTTGGGCGAGCAAATACAAGCAGCCTGCGGCGATGGCAGCCAATTTGGTTTGGATATTGCTTACTCGCACGAGCCTGAACGTTTGGAAACCGCGGGCGGCATCGTCAAAGCCTTGCCCTTGTTGGGCGATCACCCGTTCTGGGTCGTTAATGCGGATGTCTGGTGTGACTACCAGCCTTTTCCTTGGGTTCGTTTGCCGCGTGGCGCGATGGCTTCGTTGATTATGGTCGATAACCCCGAGCACAATCCGCTGGGTGATTTTGGTTTTAGGCCTAATGGCAGTCTGGCTTTGCGTGATGCCGTCCAAACGCAAGCCTTTACCTATTCGGGTATGGGGGTGTATCACCCTGAGCTGTTCAAAGGCTATGCACCCGAGCCGCTTCCTCTGAGGCCTGTTCTGGAGCTGGGCATTGGCAAGGGAGTAGTTTTTGGTGAGCGCTTTCGAGGCGCTTGGCTGGATGTTGGAACCCCCGAGCGCCTGGCGGAATTAGAGAAAAGGTTCGCGGCGGCTCGCTAACGCGTTAAACTACACCTTTTGCGATACGAGACGTTTGCCGTGACCGATTATTTAATTGCCCCATCGATTTTATCGGCCGATTTCGCCCGCTTAGGCGAAGAGGTCGATGCTGTGTTAGCTGCCGGCGCTGACGTGGTGCACTTTGATGTGATGGATAACCATTATGTGCCCAACCTGACCATTGGGCCTATGGTGTGTAAGGCCTTGCGAGACTATGGCGTTACCGCCCCTATTGATGTGCATTTGATGGTGTCGCCCGTAGATGCCTTGATTGCACAATTCGCCGACGCGGGCGCTAGCTATATTACCTTTCATCCCGACGCATCGACGCATGTAGACCGCTCATTAAGCGCTATTCGCGCGGCGGGCTGTAAAGCCGGCTTGGTGCTAAATCCTCACGTTAGCCCCGATTGCTTGAAATACGTCATGGACAAACTTGACGTGGTACTGTTGATGTCGGTGAACCCTGGGTTTGGTGGTCAAAAATTTATTCCTTCGACACTCGAGAAATGTGCTGAGGTGCGCCGTTTGATTGACGAGTCTGGTTACGACATCCGCCTAGAAATTGACGGTGGTGTCACAGCCGACAACATCGCGGCTATTGCTCGTGCAGGAGCCGATATGTTTGTCGCGGGCTCGGCCATTTTTAACAAGCCCGATTACGCACAGGCTATTGCCGCCATGCGTGCTCAGTTAGCGAGCGTATAAGAGCCATGTTAAACCCGATCAGCCAGGAAGAATTTGAACAGCTTAAAGCTCAGGGTTTCAAGCGCATCCCCGTAGCGGCCACCTTTTTGGCCGATATGGAAACCCCACTAACGGCTTACCTGAAGCTGGCGCAGGGTGCGTATTCTTACTTGTTTGAATCGGTACAAGGTGGCGAAAAATGGGGTCGTTATTCCATTATTGGTCTACCGTGTTCGCATCGATTGGTGGCGCGCGGCCACACGATGCAAGAAATTCGAGGCGACGATCTTGTTCGTGAGTGGGAATCCAGCGATCCCCTAGCGGAAGTGGATGCGTTTCGTGAGCAATTTACGTCGGCGCCTATCGAAGGCTTGCCCGTGTTTCATGGCGGGTTGGTGGGTTATTTTGGCTATGATACGGTTCGTTTTGTCGAGCAACGCTTGGCGGCTTCGATGCCGAACGATGATATTCAAAACCCCGATATTCTTTTGATGGTATCAGAGGAAGTTCTGGTCTTTGACAACCTCGCGGGCACTTTGACCTTAATCGTAAACGTCGATGCGGATCAGGCGGGCGCCTATGATTGTGCGATTGAACGTTTGCATGCGCTCGAAGCCGCACTGCCGCAGCCGCTCGAGGCGTTGCCGCCCATTCGTCTAGAGCCTGAGAATGCCGAGGCGATTGAGCAGGGGGCGGAGTTTAGTTTTAGCCAACACCGCTTTGAAGCAGCTGTTGAGCGCGTTAAAGAATACGTACTTGCGGGCGATGTGATGCAGGTTGTGCCTTCGCAGCGCATGAGCCTGCCCTTTGCTGAGCCGCCGATCAATTTGTATCGCGCACTTCGCAACCTAAACCCCTCACCCTACATGTACTACCTGGATTTGGGTGATTTTTACATTGTGGGCTCGTCGCCTGAAATTTTAGCGCGGGTACAAGAGCAAGAGGTTACGGTAAAACCCATGGCGGGCACGCGCCGTCGCGGCCGAACCGAAGCCGAAGACCTGGCGATGGAGCAAGAGCTTAAAAACGATCCGAAAGAAATTGCCGAGCACCTAATGTTGATTGACTTAGGTCGCAATGATGTGGGTCGTATTGCCGAGACGGGCTCGGTGGTATTGCAAGACAACATGATTATTGAGCGCTACAGTCACGTCATGCACATTATTTCGAGTGTCACAGGGCGGCTTAAGTCCGGCTTAAGCCCCATGGATGTGTTGCGCTCGACGCTGCCTGCGGGCACCTTGTCGGGAGCGCCCAAAGTTCGAGCGATGGAAATTATTGACGAACTGGAGCCCGTCAAACGTGGTGTGTACGGCGGTGCCGTGGGCTATATTTCGTGGTCGGGCGATATGGATACCGCCATCGCGATTCGCACCGCGGTCATTAAAAACCAAACGCTATACATTCAGGCCGGCGCCGGCATCGTTGCCGATTCGGTGCCCGAGCTCGAGTGGAAAGAGACGCTTAACAAGGCTCGCGCAATGTTGCGTGCGGCGGCGATGGTGAAAGTAAGTTAATTTGGGTGGAGAAACCTAGTTGAACACCCTCATCGAAAAAGTGTACTTAGAACTCCGCGACCGAATCATAAAGTCGGACTTGCGCGCTGGATTAAAGTTAAAAATTGAGCCCTTGCGAGATGAGATGTCGGTAAGTAGCAGTACTTTACGTGAAGCTCTTTATCGCCTCATCAACGATAATTTGGTGGTTGCGAAGCAGCAGCGTGGATTTTATGTCACTGAACTTTCGCTACGAGATTTCGATGATTTAATCTCATGTCTGCGAGGGTGCCTGCCTGCCTTGGTTGCTAGAAATGCCGAGCGAACGGACGAGGAGTCTGAATTACGAGTAATAGCTGCGCATCATCGCCTCAACCGAAGGCTTCAGGATTTCAAGGATTCAGGATCATTACTACCTTTAGAGGTGGTTGTAGATATGGCCTCTTATGCCGACGAGTTGTTGATTGCGATATTGTCGTCGCCTGATATGTCTCGTGACTCGTTGGTGTGTCAAAGATGGTTGCTTGAATGGCGTCGATACCGCTATTTAATGCATGACACGCCCAGTTTATTGCAGTTTTTACTGGGGGTGAGCGCTCTACAAGAAATGGCAAACGCGCTTATTGCTGGCGACGGTGCGGCCGCCCAGCATTTTACCAATGACTTGATAGAGATATATCAAAACGAGCAGCTCAGAAGTCGTATCGCCAATTTTTAGACCCTGACTTGCGGTCCTTATTGCGATGAAGATCTCTTCTATCCCGTCACTCGGTTTTTTGATGACGATCGTCTGGCGCCTACACGCTTCCCATTCATCTCTCACTAAGACTACATTCGAAAAAATAAATTTTTCCACGCGTTACTTATCGTAAACTCGAGTCACGTATTTTCGATGAGACATTTGGTGGAGAGAAATGAAGCTGTGTAGATTTAAAACCGGTGGGCTGGCTCTATTGGGTGTCGTGCTAAAAGATCGAGTTGTTGATTTAGCATCGCTTGGCTGTGCATATCGGTCAATGCTCGAGATCGTTGAAAACGCTCCCCAAAGTCTTGAGGAAATCTCGACCTTACTAAAAGACGCGGACGGAGGCCACCTGCTGTCGCAGGTGACGCTGTTGGCTCCGATCGAAAAACCGGGCAAGTACCTCGCGATAGGCATGAACTACAAAAAGCATCAAGACGAAGCGGCAAAAATGGGTATTGCCGCACCACAGGCGCAAGTTTGGTTCAATAAACAAACCACCTGTATTAATGACCCGTACGGACCGATAGAAATGGGTGTTACCCAAAAGTTGGATTACGAAGTCGAGCTCGGTCTTGTGATCGGCAAGTCAGCCAAGCATGTTGATGCGGCAAATGCTCTGGATTACGTGTTCGGATACTTCGTTGCCAACGATGTGTCGGCCCGTGATTGGCAAATCCATTCGTCTACTTTTACGATGGGGAAATCGTTTGACACCCACGGTCCAATTGGACCTTGGATTGTGACCTCCGATGAGATTCTAGACCCTCAAAATTTAGACTTAGAGTGTTACGTGAATGGCGAGCTCCGTCAGTCAAATAACACTTCCGCGATGATTCACAATATAGCCTCGCAGATAGCTTATTTGTCGACAGCATTTACCTTGGAGCCAGGAGACTTGTTGGCGACAGGGACACCTGAAGGCGTGGGTGTAGCAATGGAGCCACAATGTTTTTTACAGGTTGGTGATGTGGTTCGATGTACGGTTGAGGGTATCGGAGCCATCGAAAACACAGTTGTTAAGTAAGGTGCTATTAAGGCTGGAGCAAGCCTCGTCGCTCTGAAGCGCACTAAGTGTGAAACGTGTTATCATTGCTCCAATCAAAAGTTCGAGCGAACCCCGTTTTTGTTCGTTTTGAGCTACCTCAGACTCTTCGTTTAAGGATCGGCGCCGATGTTGCTGATGATCGATAATTACGACTCTTTCACCTTTAATGTGGTGCAGTACCTAGCCGAGCTTGGTGCCGACGTACACGTCGTTCGAAATGACGAAATCACCGTGGCTGATATAGAGGGCTTAAACCCCGAGCGCATTGTTATTTCACCGGGCCCTTGCACACCGAATGAGGCGGGAATTTCGCTGGATGTTATTCGCTCTTACGCGGGGCGACTACCGATTTTGGGTATCTGTTTGGGGCATCAAAGTATCGGCCAAGCTTTTGGTGGCAAAGTGGTGCGCGCTCGCGCCGTCATGCACGGTAAGACCTCGCCAATTTACCACACCAACGAAGGCGTATTTCGTGACATACCCTCGCCTTATACCGCAACGCGTTACCACAGTTTAGTGGTTGAAAAAGACTCTCTGCCCGACTGCTTGGAAGTGACCGCTTGGACGCAAACGCCCGAGGGGGAGGTCGATGAAATTATGGGGTTGCGGCATAAAACCTACGATATTCAGGGCGTTCAATTTCACCCTGAATCGATCTTGACCGAACACGGTCACGCCTTGCTAAACAACTTTCTTGTAGGGAAGGATGCTTAATGAATATTCAGGCAGCTCTAAAACGGCTGGTGGCAGGCGAAGACCTTGCCTACGATGACATGCGTGCGGTCATGACTCAGGTGATGTCGGGCGATGCTACGGATGCGCAAATTGGGGCCTTGCTGATGGGCTTGCGCATTAAGGGTGAAACAATCGAAGAAGTCAGCGCTGCGGCTCAAGTGATGCGCGACCTGGTCTCGCCAGTGACCCCCCAAAGCTCACCGCTCGTTGATTTGGCGGGCACCGGGGGCGATGGCGCCAATTTATTTAACGTGTCGACCGCTGCTAGTATTGTGGCCGCTGCAGCGGGTGCTCATGTGGCTAAGCACGGTAATCGTTCGGTCTCGAGTTCAAGCGGCAGTTCGGATGTGTTGAGTGAACTGGGTATGCCGCTCGACTTAGATTCTGAGCAGGTCGCACGTGCCATTGACGCCGTAGGCTTAGGCTTTTTATTCGCGCCCGCCCACCACAGCGCGATGCGTTACGCGGTTGGGCCGCGTCGCGATATGGCCATGCGCACCATCTTTAACGTGTTGGGTCCTTTAACCAACCCGGCTTTTGCTAAACGCCAGGTATTGGGCGTGTTCGAGCCTGCTTTGTGTGATTTTATGGCGCAAGTGCTGCAGCGTTTAGGTAGCGAGCACGTTTTGGTTGTGCACGGTCACGGGGGTGTTGACGAGCTGAGCTTAACCGGTCCTTCACAAATCGCTGAGCTAAAAGACGGCGTCATTACTAATTACACTGTGACCCCAGAAGATTTGGGTCAAGCCGCGGGTGCCATTGATGATTTGGTCGTGCACAGTGCCGCTGAATCGGCTGCTTTAATTCGCGCAGCTCTGGGTAACGAAGTCGGCGACCGTTTTGATCGCGCACGTGCAATTATCGCGATGAACGCAGGCGCGGCGTTGTATGTTAGCGGGTGCGCCTCGACCTTGGCTAAAGGTGTGGCTTTGGCCGATGATGTTATCGCCACTGGGCAAGCCAAAGAAAAACTCGCCACTTTTATTCAGTTGACGCAAACCATGAAGGCTGCGGTAGAAGAATGAGTACTCCCACGATCTTAAAAACGATTGTCGCACGCAAATACGAAGAAGTCGCCGAGCGCAAAAAGCAATTCACACTGCGCCACCTTGAAGAGCTGCAAGCCGAGCAGTCGGCTGTGCGCGATTTTACCGGCGCCTTGGTCTCGCGTTGTGCCAACAATCGACCGGGTATTATTGCCGAAGTTAAAAAGGCATCTCCCAGCAAGGGTGTCATACGCGAGAATTTTCGCCCGGGCGACATTGCTGAAAGTTACGCCAGCGCCGGAGCTGCTTGCTTGTCGGTTTTAACCGATATCGATTTCTTTCAGGGGTGTGATGCCTACTTAAAAGAAGCTCGGTCGGCGTGTGAACTGCCGGTGTTGCGCAAAGATTTCACGGTTGATGAGTATCAGATCGCTGAGGCGCGGGCGATCGGTGCGGACGCTATTTTGCTGATTGCCGCCGTATTGGATGATGCACAATTAGCCGATTTGTATGCAGCATCAATGCATTATGGTCTTCACACGCTCATCGAAGTGCATGATGCAAGCGAGCTCGAGCGAGCTTTGCGCCTAGAAGCTCCGCTCTTAGGCATTAACAACCGCGACTTGCACACCTTTAATACCGATTTGCAAACCACGATTTCACTGCTGCCTGAAATCCCTAGTGGCGTTACGGTGATCACCGAAAGTGGTATTCATACCGAAGACGATGTGGCCTTGATGCGATCGAATCAAGTCAATGGGTTTTTGATTGGCGAAGCGTTTATGAAACAGCCCGATCCGGGGGCAGCACTAAAAGCTTTGTTTGCTTAATCTTGCGTGCGAACTAAGAGGGTCTGGCCGGTAATGACGACCAGACCGTCTTCCTCTAAAGACTTTAAAACCCGACCGGCCATTTCGCGACTGCAGCCAACTAAGTTGCCGAGTTCCTGGCGAGTGATGCGTATTAAGCGACCCTCGGGATGCTCTTGTGCTTCGGGTTGTTGGGTTAAATCAAGCAGTGCGTGGGCGATACGGCCTGCCACGTCGACGAAGGTTAAATCTCGAAGCTTGCGCGTCGTTTGTACCAAGCGCGAGGCTACTTGCGACGCAATGGCAAAAATGATGTCTGGGTATTTATCTCTGATGGCATTGAGCTTTTGGTAGCTAATCGACGCGATATAACAGTCCGTTTTGGCCACGATCTTGGCGCTTCGGTTGAGTGCCTCGGCGCTGAAAAAGCCGAGTTCGCCCACGAATTCGCCCTCACCAAGATAGGCGACTACCATGAGCTGGCTTGGGTCGTTCTCTTCCTCTACTTGGACCGAGACGGTACCCTCCAAAATCAGATACAATCTGTCCGATTCACTGCCTTCGTTAATCAGGGTGGTCTTAGCTTCATAGTGCTGAGTTTCGCATTCGCGAACAAAGGACTTGTAAAAACTTAGATCGTGTTGACGCTCGTGCACACAGGCGTTCCGTATTTGAAATATCGTTACAGTTTAGCGCGTATCTGGGTAAAGTAAACAAAGATGCTATAAGCAAGTTTTGACTAAATAGGTAAGGAGCAAATTTTGGAAGCACGCGTTAAATGGACCGGCGGCAAGCAGTTTTTGGGTGAAAGCGGGAGCGGTCACTCGGTAGTTATGGATGGCCCCGAGAGCTTAGGTGGCCATAACTTAGGTATCCGTCCGATGGAAATGTTGTTGATTGGCGCGGGTGGGTGCGCAAGCTTTGACGTGATCAGCATGTTAGAGAAAGGGCGTCAAAACGTGGTGGCCTGCGAGGTGCAATTGCAAGCCGAACGTGCCGACGCTGTTCCTGCAGTGTTCACCAAAATTAATATGCATTTTGTGGTCACAGGCGTGAAACTCAAGGAATCACAGGTCGAGCGCGCAGTGGCCTTGTCGGCTGAAAAATACTGTTCTGCGTCGATTATGCTGGCTGCGGCTGGCGTCGAAGTGACGCATACTTTTGAAGCCAAAGAGTTTGGTCAGGACTAAAGGTAGTAGCTACTTTTGGTCATAGCTGTGGCGACTGCGCTCATCGCGTTTTTGATGGGTTTTGGGAGCTCGGCACCACCCGCTTCCAAGGCAGTTTCACCGTGACGTTGTTCGTCTTCGATCATGGTTTGCAGTATAAGTCGTGAGCGACGGTCTGCATCGGGTAGTTGCTTTAAATGATCTTTTAAATGTCGGCACACCCGCTCTTCGGTGGCCGCCACAAACCCTAAAGACCATTTATCACCGGCGGCACCTGCAAGAGCACCCAAACCAAACGAAAGTCCGTACCACAAGGGGTTTAGTACACTGGTATGGCTGTCGAGTTGCTCGAGGCGTTCTTTACACCAAACTAAGTGGTCGACTTCTTCTTGGGCAGCATCGCGCATTTCTTCGCGCACCACTGGCAGCTTAGCCGTCAGGGCTTGGCCTTGATAAAGCGCTTGGGCGCAGACTTCGCCAGCATGATTGACGCGCATAAGCCCCGCCACGTGGCGTTTATCGGACTCGCTCGTCAAACCCTCGCTGTGACCTTTGGCTGGGCTTGGTCGCGAGGCGGCTAAGCCCTTATTGGTTAGCGTTTTTACCACCGTGTCGACCTCGCCCACTAAGCGATCAAACAGATTTAACTGCCGTGTGCGGGGTCGAACTGATGGTAGTGTACTCATTTGTCTTTAACCTGTTTATTTCAGTGCCCGCCAGCCGATATCGCGACGGTAATTCATACCCTGCCATGATATCGCTTTTATGGCTTCGTAACAGTTTTGCTGGGCTTTTTGTAAATCGTCGCCTAAAGCCGTTACGCAAAGCACGCGTCCGCCGTTAGTCACAACATCGCTGCCACTCAATTTCGTGCCCGCGTGGAACACCTTAACGTCCGCGGTGTCGGCAATATCAAGGCCATTGATGACATCACCTTTGGGGTAATCGGCAGGGTAGCCGCCTGCGGCTAATACTACTCCCATACTTGGGCGAGGATCCCATTCGACTTCACAGCCTTCAAGCTCACCTGCCAATGCTGCTTGGCACAAGGCGACTAAGTCGGACTTTAAGCGCATCATAATGGGTTGCGTTTCAGGGTCCCCAAAACGGCAGTTAAACTCAATGACTTTGGGGGTGCCCTCGGCGTCAATCATTAAGCCCGCGTACAAAAAGCCGGTGTAATCAGAACCTTCGTTGGCCATACCTTGGAGTGTTGGGTAAATGACTTCCGCCATAATTCGGTCGTGGATCTCAGGTGTTACCACCGGCGCGGGGGAATAGGCGCCCATACCACCCGTATTCGGGCCGGTGTCGCCTTCGCCTACGCGCTTGTGGTCTTGGCTGCTGGCCATGGGTACGGCGTTTTTGCCGTCACAGACGACAATAAAGCTCGCTTCTTCGCCCATAAGGCACTCTTCGATCACTACGCGGCAACCGGCATCACCAAAGGCATTGCCCGACAGCATGTCGGTCACTGCATCGATGGCTTCTTGTTCGCTTGTGGCTACGATAACGCCTTTGCCAGCGGCCAAGCCGTCAGCCTTGACCACGATGGGTGCGCCTTGTGCATGGATGTAAGCCACAGCTGGCTCGATCTCGGTAAAGGTCTGATAGGCCGCAGTCGGAATGTTGTGGCGCGCTAAGAATGCTTTGGTGAAGGCTTTTGAGCCCTCGAGTTGCGCGGCCGCTTGGCTGGGGCCAAAGCAGGCTAGGCCACGCTGGGTGAAGTCGTCGACGATGCCTGCTACCAACGGTGCTTCGGGACCCACAATGGTAAGCCCTACACCGTTTTCGGTCGCAAAGACGGCGAGCGCGTCAAAATCCAAAGGGTCTATCGCGACATTGACGAGGCCGGGTTCGCGCTCGGTACCGGCATTGCCTGGCGCTACGAATACGGTCTCGACTCCGCTTGCTTGAGCCGCCTTGTAAGCCAGCGCATGCTCGCGCCCGCCACTGCCAATAATTAATACGTTCACTCTCTGCTCCTTAGTGACGGAAATGGCGCATGCCAGTAAACACCATAGCAATATTCGCCTCGTCTGCTGCGGCTATGACTTCCTCGTCTCGGATTGAGCCGCCGGGCTGAATCACCGCTGCGATACCCACTTTGGCAGCGTTATCAATGCCATCGCGGAAGGGGAAGAAAGCATCCGATGCCATCACCGAACCTTGCACTTCAAGTCCGGCATGTTCGGCTTTAATCGCAGCAATTCGCGCCGAATTCACACGTGACATCTGGCCCGCGCCCACACCGATGGTGCGCTGATTCTTGGCATAAACGATAGCGTTACTCTTAACGAACTTAGCAACGCGCCAAGCGAACAGTAAATCTGCCATTTCGGTGGGGGTGGGTGTTCGCTTGCTGACGACTTTAATTTCGTCGGCGCCAATCAGACCCAAGTCACGATCTTGCAGCAGGATGCCGCCATTGACTTGTTTGATGTCGAGCGCAGGTGCTGTTGCTTGCCAACCGTTGGTGGTAAGTACACGCACGTTGGTTTTTTGGGCCAGTATGGGCAGTGCGTCGTCATCGACACTCGGCGCGATGATTACCTCGACAAATTGGCGCTCGACGATCGTCTTGGCAGTCTCGGCGTCGAGTGATCGGTTAAAGGCAATGATGCCACCGAAGGCGCTCTCGGGATCGGTCTCGAATGCTTTGTTGTAGGCTTCTAAAGGGGTTGGTGCCGTGGCGACACCGCAAGGGTTGGCGTGTTTCACGATAACGCAAGCGGGCTCAGCGAATACTTTGACGCACTCGAGCGCGGCATCGGTGTCTGCAACGTTGTTGTAGCTGAGCTCTTTACCTTGCACCTGTTGCGTGTTGGCGATGCTGGCCTCGGGTGCAGGCGATTCGGCATAAAACGCGGCGGCCTGATGGGGGTTTTCGCCGTAGCGCATCCCCTGAAGTTTAGTAAATTGCTTCGTGTAAGTGCGCGGGAATTTAGGCTCGCCACCTTCAACGAACTG
>JALRFH010000246.1 GCA_023253715.1 Halieaceae bacterium | reverse complement strand
GAGGTCGATCGCTAATGTGTAGACCCATGCTCGTTGTTTTTGATCTAGGCGAAACCTTTGGCAACCTATGCTGCGTTCGCGCTTTTGTGTGTTATGTTTGTCGTCACAAGCCTGCGGCATTAGTCTGAGACAGAGTAGCCTGAGCGCCACTGGGCCTGCCTAGACTATGTACTGTGGGCAAACGCTCGCATTGGATAACCATAACAACACAAGGACCTACGTATGCCGATCGGTGTTATTGCCACTATCCCTGTTCAAGAGGGGAAAAACGACGAATTTGAAGCGGTATTTAACGAGCTAGCTGCTCAAGTGCTCGCAAACGAACCTGGTTGCCGTTTTTACGCGCTGAATCGCAGTAAAACGAACCCACAACTCTACAAAGTGCTTGAATCCTACGACGATCAGGCCGCTTTAACCGCTCACGGCCAAACCGAGTACTTTCGCGCTGCGAATGGTAAGCTTGCCGCGATGGTCTCGGGCGCGCCCGAAATCGAATATCTCGATGGTGTAGAGCTAAGCTAAAAGCCCTGTATGTCTGGTGCTACTGCAGAAGATAAGTATTTATCAAAACACAAAAGGATTCTGACCAATGCTGACTTTGCATGGATTTGCGTACTCTAATTATTACAACATTGTGAAGCATGCTTTGTTGGAAAAAGGTGTCGCGTTTGAAGAACACACGGTTTACACCACTGACCCAGAGTTGCTCAGAGTCAGCCCAACGGGCAAGGTTCCGGCGATAACAACGGAAAACGGCGCGCATTTGTCGGAAACAACCGCTATTTTAGAGTATCTTGAAGAGGCCTATCCACAGCATCCTTTATTACCCCAGGACACGGTCGCCAGAGCGAAGGTACGACAAATTATAAAGTGTTTGGAGTTGTACATTGAGCTCAGCACCCGACGTCTGTTGCCCGCAGCGCTTATGGGCGTAACACCTGATCCGCAAGTTATCGAGGAGGTCTCTGCAACGGTTGCGCGCGGAGTTGCAGCGCTGAATGAGTTGAGTGAGTTTCGGCCCTTCTTATGTGGCGATACCTTAACGCTCGCCGATATTTATTGCCGTTATGCGATGGCAATACCACAACTTGTGGGGCCCAAGGTGCTGGGTATGGATATCGTGGCTCAGATTCAAGGGTTACCTGCCTTGATGGAGCGCCTGGCGGCCTCTGAGGTGAGCAAGCGCGTGGATAGTGATATGCGCGCGAATCAGGATGAGTTTATGCAAAAGATTCGCGAACGCCAAAATCCCTGACCATCCTCACTTTGATAGAGCGTCGTTGCTCTATTGGGGTAGGTTGTTTCTGCCAATTCCCAATGATACCAAGCGGCTGAGTTCTGAGAGTGTGCGCCCGCTCTCTTGCCGCAGATCGTTAAAGTAAGCCTGCGTGGCTTTCAGCGCTCTTATGCTGTGTGTGCCCGAATCGATAATCGCGTGATTGCGCAGAAAGGCCTCGACGTCCGCAGTCATTAAAAACGAGTCGACGCCCAATGTGCGCAAGGCGTAGGGGCCGGTATTGCCGCCCAGTCGGCTGCCATGTTTCTTTAAATACAGCCACAATCCAATGATGTCGTCCTCAGGCCACGACGCAATAAACTCGCCGAACCCTCGGTCCTCGCGCCGTTCGGTATCGGCAATCATCAGTGCATTTTGCAGTATGGTCCGAACCTTACTGAAGTTTCGGATGATACCCGGATCGCTGGCCTTCCGCTCAAGCATTTCATCGGGCATCATCAGTAAGCGTTCGATATCAAATTGCCAGAACACTTCCTCGAAATGTGGCCATTTTGCATTGACCACACGCCACACAAACCCCGATTGGAAAACTTTGCGAGTGAATTCTGCGAGGTAACGGTCTGAGCTTAGCTCGGCCAGTTGTGCCATGCTCGCTGTGCTGGGCAATAGGCTTTCCACTGCCGCAGCGCTGCCTTTGCGTTTGCAGGCCAGATCGTAGAGAGTTTCGTAGGTAGGTGTGGGCATGGTTGCGAGTATATCGGATGTTGAGTGGTGTGGGTCGATTTTTATCCACATGTATCGGATGGTTACCACGGTTCACTTAAAAAAACGAAGTCTTTGGCTGTTTTTGAGATCCAAGGTCAATCTAAGGCGGAAGGAAGCGTTATACTCTGCTGACGAGCTGCTGGGAGTTTTCGATCATGGTGTTAAATAAGAGTATGCGCTTTAACAGTTTTGTGAAGGGTTTTTGGGTCGCCACAATCCTTTTTGGATTGTCGTCAAAACCCATGGCGGAGACGGATCTACCCTTCGATGTTACAGCCGTCACATCGTTCGATGAGCCTTGGGCGATAAGGTTCTTACCCGATGAAAGGCTATTGGTGACTGAGAAAAAGGGGCGCTTGCTGTTGGTCGACCAAGAGGGGACAGCGCAGACTATTTTCGGTGTGCCTGATGTCGCTTATGGTGGTCAGGGTGGTTTAGGAGATGTTGCCCTGCACCCTGATTTTGAAACCAATGGCCTCGTTTACCTGAGTTTTGTAGAGGCTGGAAATGACGGCACCCGTGGCGCTGCTGTGGGGCGAGGTAAGCTTGATCTAGACGCACGCAGGCCGTCGCTCACTGATTTTGAAATCATTTGGCGTCAGTACCCCAAGCTCACGGGCTATGGGCATTACGGGCATCGATTGTTACTTGATGATGAGGGCTACTTGTGGATTACCTCGGGTGATCGCCAGAAGTTCACCCCCGCTCAGGACATGCAGTCGAATGTCGGCAAGATACTCAGACTTAATGATGACGGGAGTGTGCCCAGCGACAATCCTTACGTGAATTACACGCAACAAACGCCGCTGGCCGAGCGCGGAGGGGTTTATGATCAGGTATGGTCATTGGGGCACCGTAACCCGTTGGGTATTGCACAAGACCTTGCTAATAACATTTGGGTCATTGAAATGGGACCTCTGCATGGCGATGAGTTGAATTTGATCGTCAAAGGCCAAAACTATGGCTACCCCGAGGTGTCCAATGGGGACCATTACGATCGGCGTCCAATTCCCAATCACAATACGCGTCCAGAGTTTGAAGCACCAAAAATT
The DNA here is from genome assembly GCA_023253715.1 of Halieaceae bacterium. Classification (GTDB taxonomy): domain Bacteria; phylum Pseudomonadota; class Gammaproteobacteria; order Pseudomonadales; family Halieaceae; genus Aequoribacter. The sequence goes on along the minus strand of JALRFH010000246.1, from coordinate 1,321 downwards.
AGCTGGGTACCTGCCATATCACCAGGGCATTTGTCGTTTGTACAGGGCAAGTTGTTTAAAGATTGGCGGGGTAATGCACTGGCCTCTGGCTTAGGGAGCAAGGCGCTTGTGCGTATCGAAATAGAAGGCGAAGAGGCGAGAGAAGTCGAGCGCTTTGATATGGGTACGCGCATACGAAGCGCTCTGGAGGGACCCGATGGCGCGATATGGGTGCTTGAAGATGAGAGGGGTGATAGTCAGGGACGTCTCTTAAAGTTGACGCCTCGCTAGTTGACATGATTGTCGTGACTAGCGTTGAAACCCGCTAGCGAATTAAGCCGTGGCGGGGTTCTTGGATAGGTTGATGAAGTTCACTGCTCAGCTGGCTTAATGGTCACATATCTTCCAGCAAGCGCTTTGGGTGCATGCCATTCACCATACCAATAAAAGGCGGATGAATGGAATAACCGAGCATTCGTCGAATGTCTTCGGATGCCTCGCTCACGACCTCTAAAGGGGTGCTTAAAAAGTAGTTTTCTTGAGTGCGTAGCCACGGTTCGCAGTATTGGCAGGTCACGGCTAGGCGCGAGTCTGTAGAGCGGTTTTCTCCACCACCGTGCCACAGGGTGGCAGGGTAAAATACAACAGAGCCCGCGGGCATTACTGCTGGGATGGCTGCAGAGCGGTGCGCTATCTGGTCATCGCCCCACAAGTGAGACCGGGGAATAATCGAGGTCGCGCCATTTTCTTCGGTAAAGTCATCAATTGCCCACACGGTAGCAGCGCCGAGCGCTTTTCGGGGTCGCGGCAACGGGTAAAACTCATCATCGGCGTGCAGGTCTTGCACAGTTTCGCCCGGCAAAATATTAATGATTTGGGCTTGTGAGAGCAGGTAGTTTGGCATCAATAGCTTATCTAATAGCGCCAGTATGCGGGGGTGGTCAACAAGGCGGTCAATAGCCCGAGTTTTTGACAGTACGGCGTAGACGCGCTGTGTTTTTAAACCTTCGAAATCGTTTCTTCCTGTGTGGTCTATAAGGTTATTGCAGTCCGTTTTAATAGCGTGCACTTCCTCCAAGCTTAGAAGGTTTTTGATGATGACATAGCCGTTTTCGGCAACGGAATCTAAGTCTGCTTGCAGAACGTCGGCAGGTACAGTCTGACTCGCGGTACTATGCGTTTGCTTGTATTTCGTGGCTAGATCTTGGTCTTTGTAGGAACTGGGGTTCATAGCGCTTTCGGTTTTATCGTTGTGCTGATCACGGTAGGGTTTCGTTACTCCGCTGTCAACGCGCCATATCTCATACCTTTCGAAAACGTATTGAGACGCGCTAGTGGATAC
>JALRFH010000223.1 GCA_023253715.1 Halieaceae bacterium | reverse complement strand
GAGGCATCCACCACCACCATTTCCCGCAGCGACATCAATGACAGCTTCATCTACAAATTTCATGTTTCGTTCCTAGGGCTGCTTAAATTTGCGCCCAAAAAAAAGCCCCGTCTGCTGACGAGGCTCGCGTTCATACCGCGTATCGACCTCAGACAGCGACGATCTGTACGAACTTTCTATTTTGTGGGCCGCGCTCAACGAACTCTACTCGACCGTCAATCTTTGCAAATAAGGTGTGGTCTTTGCCACAACCAACATTGTCGCCCGCATGCATTTTAGTGCCACGCTGACGAACGATGATGCTTCCCGCTGAAACGATCTGACCACCAAATCGTTTTACACCTAAGCGTTTACTCTCGGAATCGCGACCGTTGCGAGTACTACCACCAGCTTTCTTATGTGCCATTGTGCTACTCCTATTTCCTTACGCAGTAATCGATGTGATTTTAACTTCGGTATACCACTGACGGTGACCCGCTTGCTTCATGTGGTGCTTACGACGATTAAACTTCATAATTTTGACTTTGTCGTGACGACCCTGTGAAACCACTTCCGCGGTCACTTTAGCGCCATCTACTGTGGGCGTACCGATTTTCACCGAATCGCCACCAACCATTAGCACTTGATCAAATTCTACCGACTCGCCTGTCGCTGCTTCGATTTTTTCGAGCTTCAGGGTTTCGCCTTCTACGACACGGTGCTGCTTACCACCGCTGACAATCACTGCGTACATATTCTGTTCCTTCGTTAGCCATCTCGCAAATACACAAACTCGAACGTTTCGAGGGCAGAGCTTGGCACGGTTAATTCAATGCCCACCCGTTTTGTGTTCGGGCAGGGGCGCGAATTATATAGCAGCACTTTAATGGATACAAGCTAAAGCCTTAATCAAAGTTCAACGTCTTCATGCTTCTTGACAGCGTCCAAACGCGCGCCTAGCATCGCTGCCTGTTGTGACTTTATAATTCGTTCATGCCTTTATCGATACCAGCCATTGCCGCCGCGTTTGACGACGTAAACACCCTGATCGTACAACAGTTACGCTCAGATGTAGGCCTTGTCGAAGACATCGGTCATTACATTGTCGCTGCTGGCGGTAAACGCATGCGACCTACATTGGTGTTGTTGACCGGTGGAGCGTGCAACGAAATCACTCGAGCGCACAAATGCTTTGCGGCCGTGATTGAATTTCTTCATACCGCCACACTCTTGCACGATGATGTGGTTGACGTGTCAGCACTTCGACGAGGACGTCCAACGGCCAACGCAGCCTATGGCAACGCGTCAAGCGTATTGGTGGGTGACTTTATATACAGTCGAGCCTTCCAATTATTGGTGCAGATCGGCGACCTGCGGATACTGAAAGACATTGCCGACACCACTAACAGAATCGCAGAGGGCGAAGTACTGCAATTGGTGCGCGCGGGCGACGCTGACACCAGCGAAGCGCAGTACTATGAAGTCATACAAGCCAAAACCGCCGTCTTATTCGGTGCTGCTTGCTACGGCGGTGCTTTACTGGCCGGCGCCAATGAGACACAGGCGATAACATTGCGCGATTTTGGAGTGAATCTTGGTATCGCGTTTCAAATTGTCGACGACATATTGGATTATCAAGGCGACCCAAGCACCATGGGGAAAAACCTTGGGGACGATTTGGCGGAAGGCAAACCAACCTTGCCGCTCATTCATGCCATTCGAACCGCGGCAGAGGATGACGCCGAACTTATTCGCTCGGCAATACGCCATAAGGATCCATCACTGTTAGGGCGCGTGATCGATATTATCCAAAACAACGGGTCGCTGGATTATGCACGCGACCGAGCACTCGAGTTTCAAAGCCTCGCCAAGCAGGCCCTGACAGACCTTCCCGAGAGCCCATTCAAAAAGGGACTTGCCGCTGTCGCAGAGCAAGCCGTCGCTCGCGTCGTTTAATACCCGCTGTAGATATTCTCAAACACGTAATTGGTTGCCTCGACAAAGCCTGGTACGCTGCCGCAATCAAATCTGCGACCTTTAAACTTATAGGCCATCACACAACCCGTTTGGGCTTGTTTCATCAAAGCATCGGTAAGCTGGATTTCACCATTCGCACCCGGCTCCAGCGTTCGAATAATCTCGAAAATATCGGGTGTCAGGATATATCGCCCAATGATTGCAAGGTTAGAGGGGGCATCTTCTTTTTTGGGTTTTTCAACCATTGACTCAACACGGTACAAACCTTCCTTCATAGGTTCGCCTGCAATCACACCGTATTTATGCACCTCCTCGTCCGGGACCTCTTGGATGGCGACAATCGAGCATCGAAACTGACGATACAAAGCTGCCATTTGCGCCAATACGCCGTCGCCCCCCGGATTAATACACAGGTCATCCGACAAAATAACACCAAAAGGTTCGTTACCCACCAAAGATTCGCCGGTTAGGATGGCATGACCCAAACCCTTCATTTCGCGCTGGCGAACCATCGTGAAGGTCCCCTTATCCAGCACATTGCGAATACTCTCCAGATAAATTTCCTTCCCTGTGCCTTGAATTTGATGCTCGAGTTCGTAATTGATATCAAAGTGATCGGCGATCGCGCGTTTCCCCCGACCCGTCACCATCGCGCAGGTTGTCATACCTGCCTCGATGGCCTCTTCAACACCGTACTGTACCAATGGCTTATTCACCACCGGAAGCATTTCCTTGGGCATACTTTTCGTCGCAGGCAAGAATCGCGTGCCATATCCCGCCACGGGGAATAAACATTTTTTAATCATGAAATGTCCTTGTCAGGTTTATGCATGGCCTTGCGGGGCACGCCCATAAGTATCATCAAATCGAACAATATCATCTTCACCGAGATAACTTCCCGATTGCACCTCGATCAATTCAAGAGGAATTTTCCCAGGATTCGCCAAACGATGCTTATGACCCAGCGGAATGTAAGTCGACTCATCCTCGCCCAGCATAAACACCTTATCTTCACAGGTCACCTCGGCAGTGCCCTTTACGACGATCCAATGCTCCGCTCTGTGATGGTGCATTTGTAGCGAAAGTTTTGCGCCTGGATTAACGACTATGCGCTTCACTTGAAAGCGATCGGCCAGGACCAAAGTCTCATAGGATCCCCAGGGCCGAAAAACCTCTTGATGCAAGGAGACTTCCGAACGCTTCTGAGCTTTTAAGGCAGTTACGATGGATTTGACATCTTGTACTTGATCGCGGTGAGACACCAAAATGGCGTCGGCAGTCTCGACCACCACCATATCTTGCAGACCAATACCTGCAATCAAACGTTCACTGGAACGAAAATAGGAATTATCGCAGTCGTTCAAAATCACATCACCTTGTGCGACGTTACCTCGGTCGTCTTGGGTTTGAATTGACCACAGTGCAGACCATGCACCCACATCGCTCCAGCCACAATCTAAGGGTACCACCGCACCTTTTTCAGTATGCTCCATCACCGCGTAATCGATGCTGTTTGAGGGCGACTTTGCAAAGGCCTCGGCATCGGGCCGACAAAAATCGAGATCCTGAGCGCCACCCTCAATAGCCCTCTGACAAGCCTGAAAAATGTCGGGCGCTAGGCGCTCTAGCTCTTCTAAGTAGACATTTGCAGGCAGCAAAAACATGCCGCTATTCCACAAATAGTCGCCACTGTCTAGGTAGTGTTTGGCCCTGTCCAGATCGGGTTTTTCCACAAAGGCTTCGATAACCTGAGCGCCAGCAGTAATCGATGCGCCTGCTTTGATGTAGCCATAGCCCGTCTCGGGGGCACTTGGCACAACCCCGAAGGTAGTTAAACACCCTGTCTGAGCCACCTCGACTGCTTGGCGAACAGCCGCCTGGAAGGCTGGGACATCGCGAATGGCGTGATCGGCCGGCAGCACCAATAACAGGCAACCTTCCGCACAGGAGCGCTGCGCATACATGGCCGCGAGGGCCACGGCAGGGGCCGTATTGCGCCCACTGGGTTCGAGTATGAGTGCCGCAGGCTTGACACCAATCGCTCGTAGCTGTTCCGCCAACATAAAACGGTGCTCGTCATTACCTACCACAATCGGCGCTTGATCAGTCAGGCCGCTGACACGACTGACGGTGTCTTGCAATAGACTCGCGTCGGTTACCAAAGGGAGGAACTGCTTAGGATGCCCCTCGCGCGACACGGGCCACAGCCGGCTCCCCGTACCACCAGACAACACGACTGGAACAATGTGATTCATCAACAACCTCAAACACGACATGGGAAGGGTAAGTTTACCTGATTGTAAGTGAAGCTTGAAACTCGCAAAACTTAACTTCTTGTCATTCAAAAGTGGACTTCACCGCCCCAGCGTTTACAATGCGCACTGATAACTGGGCTCCAGAACCCAGCAACCCTAGCAATTAAATTGGACAGATTAATGACAGCGCAATCCTCCTACACCAAGGAAGAACTCATTGATTGCGGCCACGGCCGTCTTTTTGGCGAAGGTAATGCTCGCCTTCCCGTCGACAACATGCTTATGCTTGATCGTATCACCCACATTAGCAGCGAGGGTGGTGCGCACGGCAAGGGCGAAATTGTCGCCGAACTGGATATCCGTCCAGACCTCTGGTTTTTTGACTGCCACTTCCCAAGCGACCCTGTAATGCCCGGATGCCTTGGTCTTGATGCGATGTGGCAACTCGTTGGCTTCTTTCTAGGCTGGCGTGGTAATCCTGGTCGGGGCCGAGCCCTGGGTTCAGGCGAAGTCAAATTTTTTGGCCAAGTTCTACCTACCGCAAGCAAAGTGACCTACACAATCACCATGAAACGGGTTATTGAACGCAAACTGGTGATGGGAATTGCCGACGGCAGCCTCTGCGTTGATGGCAAAGAAATATACACCGCCAAAGACCTAAGAGTAGGTTTGTTCACCTCGACCGAGAGTTTCTAACGTATGACAAAAAGAGTCGTTATCACCGGACTTGGAATTGTTTCATGCCTTGGCAATGATGCAAAAACTGTCACGGAGTCACTATTTAACGGCACATCGGGTATCAAAACCGATGAAAGCCACATCGAAATGGGTTTGCGCTCACACATTTCTGGGCGTCCCGAGATCGATTTCGCCGAACACATCGACCGTAAGCAACTGCGCTTTATGGGCGATGCGGCGGCCTACGCCTACATTGCGATGCAACAAGCCATTGAAGACTCCGGTCTCACCCAAGAACAAATATCCAATGTGCGTACGGGTATTATTGCTGGCTCTGGCGGCGCATCCGCCTCAAGTCAAACCGAAGCCGCCGATATTCTTCGCGAGAAGGGCATTCGACGAGTTGGACCCTATCGTGTCACCCAAACCATGGGTAGCACCGTATCGGCGTGTTTAGCAACACCCTTCCAGATCAAAGGCGTGAACTACTCGATATCCTCTGCCTGCTCAACCAGCGCTCATTGCATCGGCAATGCCGCCGAGCAAATTCAGCTCGGCAAACAGGATATTGTCTTTGCCGGAGGTGGTGAAGAACTTCATTGGACGATGAGCAGTCTATTTGACGCGATGGGCGCCCTATCGACCAAGTACAACGACACACCCAGCAAGGCTTCTCGAGCCTATTGCGCGGACCGAGATGGCTTCGTTATCGCCGGTGGCGGCGGCATGCTGGTCATTGAATCGCTCGATCACGCCTTGGCTCGAGGCGCAAAAATTTACGCCGAGCTCGTCGGTTATGGCGCCACCTCTGACGGGTACGATATGGTCGCACCCTCCGGTGAAGGCGCTGTCAGATGCATGCAACAGGCGCTGGCTACCGTCAATGGACCCATCGATTACATCAATGCCCATGGTACGAGCACACCGGCAGGAGACATCCAAGAAATCAAAGCAGTCAAAGCTACCTTTGAAGGCAGGGAGCTCCCCTTTATCAATTCAACTAAGTCTTTATCTGGACACTCTCTCGGTGCCGCCGGAGTCCAAGAAGCCATTTATGCCCTGTTGATGCAGCAAAATGGTTTCATCTCGGCGTCGGCTAACATCGAGACGCTAGACCCTGACGCAGAGGGCATGCCGATTGTCCGAGCACGCATGGATAACGCGAAGTTAGATCGCATTATGTCAAACAGTTTTGGCTTTGGCGGCACCAATGCATCACTCGTATTCCAACGCTATCAAGACTAAAACAGGGACCTTAAGGGGATAACCTCCACAGAATCACCCTCGACAATAGTCTGACCCACCGGAGCGACAATCAAGACGTCGCTCTGGACCGCTGACTGCAAAGCACCTGAGCTTTGATTCTGATAGGGTCGCGCTTTTGTGACACCCTGCTCGCTCACCACGGTGCCTCGCAAGTATTCGGCGCGAAGCCCACCTTCACGATGAAAGTCTGCCGTGACCCAAAACGACAAAGGATTGAGATCACGCGCACCCTGATAAGCCAGTAATATGGGCCGAGCCAGCAATGAAAAAGTGACCAGCACGGAGCTTGGATTGCCGGGTAGCCCGATGACCGGAACACCCCGCACAGAACCAAAAGCAAAAGGCTTACCCGGCTTCAAGGCCAGACGCCACAATGCCAGCTCACCCAGGGCCTCGATGGCCGGCTTCACATGATCTTCCTCGCCAACCGACACGCCACCTGTGGTAATGACAACATCCGCGAGGGCAACTGCCTCCTTTAGGGCCTCGCAGGTTGCATCAAAGGTATCGGCCAGCCGCCAGACTCCGACGACTTCAGCGCCTACTTGCTGAGTTAAACCCTCCAGTAAACTTCGATTTGAATTGTAGATCGCCCCTGGAGGCAAATCAGCCGTACCGGGCTCGACCAACTCATCACCACTTTGAAGCAAGGCAACCTTTGGTTTTTTCGTGCACAAAACCGTCGCAAACCCTTGCGAAGCCAAAAGACCAAGTGCAGGGGGCCCGAGCCGTTCACCCGCGTCCAACAAGACTTCACCTGCCCTGAGCTCATGACCACGCAGTCTAACATTCTCTCCCTGCTCACTTCGCAAGGGTATGCGCACAGAATCCCCAACGATTTCACAATCCTCCTGCATGACTACAATATCCGCCCCACTGGGTAGCTGTGCGCCCGTGAAAATGCGCGCTGCGGTCCCCGGCTCCAGGGGGGCTGGAACATGCCCCGCGGGAATGCGCTGTGAAATAGCGAGCTCGCGCCCTGAATCCGCCAACCGCAGAGCAAAACCGTCCATCGCTGAATTAGTGTAGGGGGGGCTATCCAAGCGTGCTCGCACGGATTCTGCTAACACGCGTCCAAGTGCTTGAGGTACTGCCAGAGTCTCTGTCTCGGAGCTAGGAGACAGGGTTGCTAGAATCGAATCTAGCGCGACCTGCAGTGGGATTAAATCACTCATTTAGAGGTAGTGTTCAGTACGCCAACGAAATTGCAAGGTTTGTGACGAACATCCAATTGGTCCCTTAAAATACCCTCCCAAGCCGTTCGACAAGCGCCTGTTGAGCCGGGCATACAAAAGATGACCGTTTTATTCGCCATTCCACCCAAAGCGCGCGATTGCACCGTGGAACTCCCAATCTCTTGCAATGATAGGGCTCGAAATACTTCACCGAAACCCTCGATACACTTATCGAACAAGGGTGCAAGTGCTTCGGGCGTAGAATCGCGCCCAGAAAAACCGGTACCTCCCGTTGTTAAAATCACCTGCACCTTGGGATCTGCGATCCAACTAGAAACCGTTGCCCGAATTTGATAGATATCATCAATCACAATCTTGCGATCGAGCAATGCATGCCCCGCATGCTGGAGCTGATCGACCAAGTATTGGCCAGAGGTGTCACTGTCGATCGTTCGAGTGTCTGAGATGGTCAACACGGCCGCACCTAAATGGGTACCCAAAGCACTATCACTCATGATGTTTCATTACCTTTTGATGCTGATAAAACGCTTTAACGGCTGGCGCCAACAAGCGCCGCCAAGACGTCGCATGAATGCCAAAACCATCAAAGATTCTTTGGGTCCCTAAGGTCCAATCACCTTTGGGTTGCGAGGCATCGGACGAACGAGTCACCCCTCCAGAATCGATATTGGCAAATTGACTGGCCGCTGCGAATACCGCCTCTCCGAACTCGAAATACGAGGCACGATCACTGCTACCGTAGTGGAACAAACCCCTATTTGCAGAACCGGTCGCGATTTGATCGAGGATTGCAGCAATAACTCTGGCGGCATCATCAGCCGATATCGGATTAAAAAATTGAGTGTCCGATAAGGCGATTCGCTCACCTCGACTAAAACGCTGCATCAGCTTTACCAGAGTCCCCTCGCCCTGCCCAGAGTACGTAGGTGCTAAACGCAAAATAATGGCATTGCCAGTCATATCCATCACGGCTTGCTCTGCTGCTCTGCGCAGACGGCCTATCGGCGATTCTTCATCAGGCTCATCACTCTCAAGCCACGGCGCCTCATCGGACTTACCTGAAAACACCCAAGCACTGCTCTGGAACAAATAAAAAATATCATTTCTTAAACAGGCTTTACCAAACCAACGAGTGCGTTGAATATCGCTATCACTCAAGTACTCACGCATTTCTAACAAGGCATCCAAGCGCAGATCGATCAAACAGTCAGGCGCCAGACGCTTGATCGTTTTTTTCGCGACGCGCTCGCTTTTAAATCGACTCTCACCGACCTTAATCGAAACCACTGTGTGGCGCTGCTGTTGATCAAGGAGACGCAACAAAGACATCCCCAAAGGCGTATCGCCGCCCAAAATCAACACCTTCACCTTACCGCTCCCCGCTTTAGTCGTTACTGCGATTAGAACGGAATGTCGTCATCAAAATCAGGGAAATCAGCGGGTGGCTGCGATGGCGAGGCGGGTGCCTGAGCCTGCCGAGGGGCGAAGCCTTGATTTTGATTGCCGCCACCCATACTACCGCTCATACCTTCGCCGCGACTGTCGAGCATTTGCATTTCGCTCGCGACAATCTCCGTCGAATACCGGTCAGCACCCGATTGATCTTGCCATTTTCGGGTACGTAAAGCGCCTTCAACGTAGACTTTAGACCCTTTTTTAAGGTACTCACCCGCTATTTCAGCAAGACGATTGAAAAATACCACACGATGCCATTCAGTCCGCTCTTGCGGCTGGCCCGTTTGTTTATCTTTCCAAGTTTCGGAAGTCGCAAGACTGACATTAGTGACCGCGCCACCCGATGGCATAAACCGAGTTTCAGGGTCATTTCCTAAATTCCCTACCAAAATTACTTTATTTACGCCGCGTGTCGCCATATTCTTCCTCGATTCCGTTATCTACTGCAAGTGGTTCAAATCATAGCAATTGCACTAGGCAAAAGCACCTTATTCATAGGCAGCATTACACATCACTTCGGTTCATTATCCAACAAAACCGTACTTTGCCAGAGCCAAACACACCAAGCCACCAAAAGGGCAACGCAGGTAAACAGCAAAATCGATACACTGGTCAGTTGCAGCAACACGCCTCCGACAGAGCCGCCAAAAAAAGCTCCTGCAAACTGAGCCGTTGAAAAGCTCCCCATCGCGGCACCGCGCCGATGCGGGGTAACACGCTTACTGAGCAATGAGGGTAGAGATGCCTCTAAAAAATTAAATCCCACAAAGAAACACCAGAGCGCAGCAATCACGCTCACACCGGCCTGGGCCAAATTCGACTCAAACATGAATAAAGCCACACACAAAGACACAACGGCCAGCGCGAACGCTAACTTGGGCCGACCAAGCCGCTCCCCAAGCCGCATCAGAAATCCCAAACCAATGATCGATAGCAGCAGTACTGGCGCATAGACTTTCCAGTGCGCTTCTTTCGGCAGCGCTAGTCCGTTCAACAACAATAGTGGTACAACCATAAAAGCGGCCGTCAGTGTAAAATGCAGCACGAACACCCCAAGATTGAGGCGCCATAAATCCGCATTTTTATACCATTCGAGTTCTTCTAATTGATCCGTGGATGGCGTAATAGGCGCCTCAGGAATACGCCACAGCGTGATAACAATACCCAAACTTGCCAGACCCGCGGTCACCAAAAATAATAACTTTAACCCACCCAGAGCCGCCAAAATGGGGCCTAACATTAAAGCAAAGGCAAATGATAAGCCAATTGAGATACCGACCACCGCCATCGCCTTGGTGCGCTGTTCCGGTCGAGTCGAATCTGCCAATAAAGCCATTACCGCGCCCGCGATAGCGCCCGCCCCCTGCAACGCTCGGCCCACGATCAGCGACCAAACAGACGTTGCGTAAGCGGCCACCAAGGAGCCAGCGGCAAACATGAGCAATCCCCCCAGGATCACCGGCTTGCGCCCGATACGATCCGATAAAGCACCCAGAGGGATCTGCAAGAGCGCCTGAGTTAGGCCATAGATACCCAAGGACAAACCCAGCATCGCGGGAGAGGCCCCCGACAGATCTTGGCCATAGATCACCAGCACTGGCAGCACCATGAATAAGCCGATCATACGGGCACTGTACAAGGACGCTAACCCAAAGACAGAACGGCGCTCAGCCTGAGTAAAAGGGGTTTGAGTAATCACAAGGTGGTCTACTGCCGATAAAGTCTGAATGATAACACGAAATATCATTAAACAGCTTTTGTCAGGTCGCCCGTGGACAATTATACTGGCGGATTGGTTCTCGAAGGTAACTACATGGACACCATCCACGTTCGCGGCGCGCGCACCCACAACCTTAAAAATATTGATCTGGACATCCCCAGAGACAAGTTAGTGGTCATTACCGGTTTATCGGGTTCAGGAAAATCCTCACTGGCCTTCGACACCCTCTACGCCGAGGGCCAGCGCCGCTACGTTGAGTCTTTATCGACCTACGCCAGACAGTTTCTGTCGATGATGGAAAAGCCCGACGTCGACCACATTGAGGGACTGTCTCCGGCAATTTCTATCGAACAAAAATCAACGTCGCACAACCCTCGTTCCACCGTGGGTACCATTACTGAAATCTACGACTACCTGCGACTGCTCTTTGCGCGCGTTGGCGAGCCTAGATGCCCCGATCACGATTTACCCTTGGCGGCGCAAACAGTCAGCCAGATGGTGGACACTGTACTTGCGCAGGCGCCTGAAAGCCGCTGGATGCTGATTGCCCCAGTCGTGAAGGCGCGCAAAGGCGAGCACTTACACCTGCTGGACAGCCTTCGCGGACAAGGCTTTGTACGAGCCCGCATCGATGGGATCGTCACAGATCTCGATGACGCGCCTGAGTTAGACAAAAAGAAAAAGCACACCATCGAAGTCGTTATAGACCGTTTCAAGGTTCGCGAAGATCTTGCTCAACGCCTTGCAGAATCCTTTGAAACGGCACTGGAGTTAACCGATGGCCTCGCCGGCATCGTGTCGATGGACGATGAACAAGAGATTGTCTTTTCGTCGCGGTTTGCCTGCCCCGAGTGTGGACACAGTATCGATAACTTGGAACCTCGCCTATTCTCGTTCAACAACCCAGCGGGTGCGTGCGCTAGCTGTGATGGTCTTGGCGTAAAACAATACTTTGAAACTGAGCGAGTGGTTATGCACCCCGAGGCCAGTTTAGCGGAGGGCGCGATTCGCGGCTGGGATAGACGTAACGTGTATTATTTTCACATGTTGTCATCGCTGGCAAAGCACTACGGGTTTTCCATAGATACGCCCTATGAAGCACTTCCTGCAGACATACGAAACATCATACTGTACGGGTCTGGCAAAGAGGAAATCGCCTTCAGCTACATTAATGATCGGGGTACGGTATTTAAAAATCGTCACGTTTTTGAGGGCATCATTCCAAATCTAGAACGCCGTTACCGCGATACCGAGTCCCAATCGGTCCGTGATGAGCTTGCCAAGTTCATTGCCAGTCAGCCTTGTCCAGATTGCCAGGGCACGCGCCTGTGTAGAGATGCTCGGCACGTATTTGTCAATGGATTGCGTCTACCTGAGGTGACGGCAATGCCGGTGGGAGAGGCTTCAGATTACTTCGATGCGCTGAATCTGAACGGTCGCAAAGGTGAAATCGCCAGTAAAATTTTAAAGGAAATTAGGGCGCGCTACCGCTTTCTCGTCGATGTCGGCTTAAATTATTTGTCGCTAGACCGAAGTGCCGAAACCCTGTCGGGCGGTGAAGCTCAGCGAATCCGCCTAGCCTCACAAATCGGCGCGGGCTTAGTGGGTGTTATGTACATTCTTGATGAGCCCTCGATCGGACTCCATCAACGTGATAATGAGCGCCTAATTAACACCTTGAATCACCTCCGTGATCTCGGCAACACTGTGCTGGTGGTAGAACACGACGAAGACGCCATACGGGCAGCCGACTACATCATTGATGTGGGACCAGGCGCGGGCGTTCACGGCGGACAAATCGTCGCTGCAGGTTGCTACGACGACATCGTCGCATGTAGTGAATCGACGACTGGGGCGTATTTATCAGGACGCAAGCAAATCGAGATACCCGCGCACCGCTATCAACTCGATAAAGAGCGTCTGCTGAGCTTGCGTGGGGCTCGCGGGAATAACCTCAAAAAGGTCGATCTCGACATCCCTGTCGGCTTGCTGACCTGTATCACCGGTGTTTCGGGTTCTGGTAAATCGACCCTGATCAACAGTACGCTCTATCCGCTAGCCGCCACAGACTTGAATGGCGCCACAACACTGACCGCAGCGCCTCACGACAGTATCAGTGGACTGGACCTGATCGATAAGTGCATCGATATCGATCAAAGCCCCATCGGCCGGACGCCTCGTTCAAACCCAGCGACCTACACCGGCATTTTCACGCCGGTACGGGAATTGTTTGCCGGCACGCAAGAGGCCAGGGCGCGCGGCTACAAACCTGGCCGCTTCAGCTTTAACGTTCGTGGAGGCCGCTGCGAAGCGTGCCAAGGCGATGGTGTTACTAAAGTCGAGATGCACTTTTTGCCCGATATCTATGTGCCTTGTGACGAATGCAAAGGCAAACGGTACAACCGCGAGACGCTCGATGTGGTTTATAAGGGCAAGAATATCTATGAAGTGTTAGAAATGACGGTCGAAGAAGCGCTGATCTTCTTCGAGCCGGTGCCCGCAATCGCAAGAAAACTCCAAACCCTGATGGACGTCGGCTTATCGTATATCCGACTCGGGCAAGCCGCTACCACGCTCTCTGGCGGTGAAGCGCAGCGAGTGAAGTTATCGCGAGAACTCTCAAAACGCGATACAGGCAAAACACTGTACATTCTAGACGAGCCGACCACAGGACTGCATTTTGAAGATATTCGTCAGTTGCTCGAGGTTCTGCACCGATTGCGACGCCACGGTAACACCGTAGTGATCATCGAACACAATCTTGACGTCATTAAAACAGCGGACTGGATTATTGATTTGGGTCCCGAGGGTGGCAGTGGCGGCGGACAGATCATCGCGCAAGGTACCCCCGAGGCCGTGGCCGAGGTCGCCGAGAGTCACACTGGCCGATTTTTAAAACCGATCTTGGCGCGGGTTTAGCTCGTCAACCACACCACCGCTTGCGCTAAGCGTTGGTGTGGAAAATTTCGAGCACTGGCAGGCAAAAAAAAAGCCGCACGCGTGCGGCTTTTATGTACACAAAGCGCTCTATTCTTCGCCGTCATCCATATCGTCGATTTCGACCACGGGACGATCAACCAACTCGACGTAAGCCATTGGCGCGTTATCTCCAGCGCGGAAACCGCACTTCAAAATACGCAAGTAACCACCGGGTCGCGACTGGTAACGAGGGCCAATCTCGCTAAACAACTTGCCAACCACTTCTTTATCGCGCAGGCGATTAAAAGCAAGACGACGATTCGCAACGCTGTCTTCTTTCGCCAAGGTAATAATGGGCTCCGCGTAGCTACGCAGTTCCTTTGCTTTAGGTAGAGTCGTCTTAATCAGCTCGTGCTTGACCAATGACGATGTCATGTTGCGGAACATCGCTTTGCGATGCGAGCTATTACGATTTAACTGACGTCCACTGTGACGATGACGCATGACTATTTTCCTTTACTTCGTGTGCCTTTTAGGCAGCTATTCAAACTGTTTCCGAGTATTACAGACTCAATACTCGATCATCATTTTTCAGACTTGCTGGTGGCCAATTATCGAGTCTCATACCCAATGACAAGCCACGTGAAGCTAATACGTCTTTAATTTCGGTCAGTGATTTCTTGCCTAAGTTAGGCGTTTTCAACAACTCAACTTCGGTACGTTGTACTAAATCACCAATATAGTAAATATTTTCTGCTTTTAGGCAGTTGGCCGAACGCACCGTGAGCTCGAGGTCATCAACCGGACGCAACAAAATGGGATCCACTTCGTCTTCCTCGACCACCGCCTCAGCTTCGCTTTCGCTTTCAAGATCGACAAACACCGCCAACTGCTGTTGCAGAATAGTGGCAGCGCGACGGATAGCCTCTTCGGGATCGATCGTACCGTTCGTTTCCAAATCGAGCACCAACTTGTCCAAGTCGGTACGCTGTTCGACACGAGCCGCCTCGACCACGTAGGCAACGCGGCGAATGGGAGAAAACGTCGCATCCAACTGTAATCGCCCAATGGCACGCGTTTCGTCTTCCTCACTCTTACGGGAGTCAGCAGGCGAGTAGCCTCGTCCTCGGCTTACAACCAACTTAATGTTGATGCCTGCGCCACCGGTGACATTACAAATCACGTGATCGGGATTACAAATCTCCACGTCATGATCCAAAGTAATGTCGCCCGCGGTCACTGGACCAGGCTCTTTCTTAGACAAAGTTAACTCTGCTTCGTCTTTACCATTCAGTACCACCGCGACATCTTTGAGGTTAAGAAGAATTTCGATAACGTCTTCCTGTACCCCTTCAACCGTGCTGTACTCGTGCAACACACCATCAATTTGGACTTCGGTGATCGCACATCCTGGCATAGACGACAATAGAATACGGCGCAGCGCATTGCCAAGCGTATGCCCGAAGCCACGCTCCAAAGGCTCTAACGTTACTAGAGCTCGAGTATTACTTTTTTCGTCCACCGTGATAACGCGTGGAGTCAAGAATTCATTTACTGCACTTTGCATGTAGCCACCTGTCAGTCAGATTAATCGGTTGTATTACTTCGAGTACAATTCAACGATGAGGTTTTCGTTGATCTCAGAAGTTAGCTCTGCACGTTCTGGGCGAGCTTTAAACACACCTTCTAATTTGTCGGTATTGACGTCGATCCACTCGATGTCGGCACGCTGAGCCGCTAAAGCCACAGCTGACTGGATGCGCAACTGCTTTTTGGCTTTCTCACGAACCGCCACGACATCACCAGGCTGAACTTGGTAAGAAGGCACATTCACAACAGCACCATTGACCAACACACCCTTGTGCGACACCAACTGACGCGCCTCGGCACGAGTTGCGGCAAAACCCATACGATACACGACGTTATCCAATCGGCTTTCCAGCAATTGCAGCAGGTTTTCACCGGTTGCGCCTTTACGTCGCGCAGCTTCTTTGTAATAGCCGCGGAATTGCTTTTCTAGAATTCCGTAAATTCGGCGCACCTTTTGCTTCTCGCGCAGCTGTACCCCGTAGTCGGACAAACGACCACGACGAGCACCGTGCATGCCAGGTGCAGTTTCCAGTTTACATTTGCTTTCTAGCGCGCGCGCACCACTTTTCAAAAACAGATCAGTGCCTTCGCGACGAGCTAACTTACATTTTGGTCCAATATATCGAGCCATCTTTGTTCCTTCCTATGCCCTTACACGCGGCGCTTCTTGGGTGGGCGACATCCGTTATGAGGAATCGGTGTTACGTCGGTAATGTTGGTGATTTTGTAACCACAACCATTCAACGCACGAACCGCAGACTCACGACCGGGACCAGGGCCTTTAACTTGAACGTCCAAGTTTTTGAGGCCGTATTCTTTCGCTGCCTCACCCGCGCGCTCTGCTGCAACCTGAGCCGCGAATGGTGTGCTTTTTCGAGAACCACGGAAACCAGAACCCCCAGCGGTGGCCCAGCTAAGAGCATTACCCTGACGGTCAGTGATGGTGACAATGGTGTTGTTAAATGACGCGTGTATATGCGCCACACCGTCTACGACGGTTTTTGTAATCTTACGACGCGGTGCTTTCGCGCTTGGCTTAGCCATAAAATCGTCCTACTTTTAATATCAACACTACACAGCGGTGTAGCTACACTAAGTGGGCGCGCACAGCGCCCGCCCTACTACCTACTTACGAATGGGCTTACGAGGGCCTTTGCGCGTACGCGCATTGGTTTTCGTACGTTGTCCACGTAAGGGCAAACCTTTACGATGACGCAAGCCACGGTTACAACCCAAATCCATCAAGCGTTTGATGTTCATGGATACTTCCCGGCGCAAATCACCTTCCACCATCATCTCGCCAACTTTACCGCGAAGCGCGTCCATCTGCTCTTCGCTTAAGTCACCGATTTTGGCGTCTTCTGCAATATTGGTCGCTGCACAAAGCGCTTTGGCTTTGGTTTTACCCACACCATAAATGTAGGTCAAAGAAATAACAGCGTGTTTGTTATCGGGTATGTTGACGCCGGCGATACGTGCCATCCATCTTTCTCCAAATTACTTTACTATTGTGCGAAGGATCGCAAAAACTACACGTCGCATGACACTTGTCAAAAGGCGCGGCAGTTTATCGGCTTCGCTCTTAAAAATCAACTCAAGACTTGCCTTAACCCTGACGCTGCTTATGGCGTGGGTCTGAGGAACATATCACCCGTACCACACCTGCGCGGCGAACCACTTTGCAGTTGCGGCAAAGTTTCTTAACTGATGCTCTAACTTTCATCACTTCTCTCCGTTACAACAAGTCTTACCGAACGCGGCCGGCAGACCCATAATTTTTCAGGTTGGCTTTCTTCATCACTGAATCATACTGCTGCGACATCATGTGGCTTTGAACCTGAGCCATGAAGTCCATCACGACCACAACAACAATCAGTAAAGAGGTACCACCCAAGTAAAAGGGCACGTTCCATGTCACTACCAAAAACTGTGGCAGCAAACAA
>JALRFH010000218.1 GCA_023253715.1 Halieaceae bacterium | reverse complement strand
CCCATCGTATTCATCGCCGTCCTCGGCAAATTTCAGACACAAAAAAGGCCCGAACAAGGGGCCTAAAATGCAGCGCCAACAAACGCGCTATGTTGGTAGCGGGGGCCGGATTTGAACCGACGACCTTCGGGTTATGAGCCCGACGAGCTACCAGGCTGCTCCACCCCGCAACTATCTGGTTCGTTGGCGTTTTGTATCACGCTCAACAGAGGGCGCAGAGTATAGTGATCCGACTTCTTTTGGTCAACTTTAAAATTGCCTTTCTATAAAACTATTTGAGGAGGTGTCAATTGACGCCCTACACTAATGTCACCTACTGTATTTGTAATATGAGCGTCTAGGCATTCATACGCGCCTCCACCGGCAGCTAACTGAAGCGTTATTAAAAAGACGACAGGAAACAAGGAGAGCTGACAGTGTCTGATACCAACGTTGCATTCTATCGGTCTTTCGCCGAGCAGGCGTTGCACTATTTTGTGAGATCGCATACGCAGGCGCCCACTGGGCAGGTTGCCAGTCCGGCCAACTGGCGTGGAGTTGAGATGCGGGATCGGGTCGATACGTGGATAGTGGTCTTGTCCGATGAGCAGATTCGCGAACTGTCGGCGGCTGCAGATGAGTTCATGGCCCATGGGCGATCGATGGGCGAGCTGACCCGGGACTATTTTCGCTTGCCGACGTTAGCCCGAGAAGTCGATCGGTGGCGTGCCCAGATCGCTTCTGGACCCGGGTTCGTCGTTGTTCGAGGATTGCCGGTTCGCGACTGGGGCGAGGAAAAATCGTCTCATGTGTTCTGGGGGCTTGGTCACTACCTCGGCCTACCCGGCGCGCAGAATGCGAGCGAAGAATTACTAGGGCATGTTCGCGACTATGGCGACACCGGCGAGTCAGTGGTGCGCCAGTATCGCACCACCGAGAATATCGAGTTTCATTGTGATGCTGCTGATGTTGTGGGGCTGCTCTGCTTGCAGGACGCGATGGAAGGCGGGCAAAGCCGTGTCGTTAGTTCGGTGGCGGTCTTCAATCAACTGGTAGCGGATCGTCCTGAATTAGCGGCCCGATTGTTCGAGCCCTATGCGGTGGACCGGCGCAACGAAAACGCTACCGGCGAACCAGGCTGGTTTCCGGTCCAGCCTTGTTGTTTTGGTGAGGACGGTGTGCTGCGCACGTTCTATCACAGTGAATATTTCCGCTCCGCAACCCGGCATGACGACGTCACTCTGGACGAGGCTGGGCTCGAGGCGCTGACTCTATACGATCGTATTTGTAGCGACCCAGATATGCACCTGGATATGTGGCTTCAGCCGGGTGACATGCAGTTCATCTCGAATCATACGATCGTGCATGCGCGGACCAGTTACCGAGATTGGCCGGAGCTTGAGCGCAAGCGGCATCTTCTCAGATTGTGGCTGTCTATTAAATGATAGCGGAGTGCGGCTTGTTGGCTCGACTTTGGCGTTGACGCAGGCTGTCGAGTCCAATTCGGCGTTGCCATAACGGTTTTTTTACCGAAACTTCAATATCTAGAGTCTGCTTCGTTGAAGGCTCCCCTGTTTGTGCGTATACTTGCGCCCTGTTGTGTGGCCTCTCTTATTTGGGTGAAGCGCAAAGCGTGTGCGAGCCGTAAGTAAGAAGGAGTGTGCAGCGTTTAGCATTCCGTGCGAATGCAGACATAGTTTGCGCGCCCTTTGGGAGTGCAGCAGTTAAGAGGCCCCTGTATGGGGTTTTTTTGTATCTAACGATTGATGGGTGGTCAGGGTGACCAAAAAAGAAGCGGAATTGACTGAATTGTTGCGTGGAACGGTAGAGGCCATGGGTTTTGATCTGTGGGGTCTCGAGTTTCGTGCGCAAGGAAAGCACAGCTTGCTCCGCATTTTTATTGATCGTGAGGCGGGTGTGCAAGTCGATGATTGTGCCCAAGTGAGTCGCCAGATTAGTGGCATTTTGGACGTTGAGGATCCCATTGCGGGTGAATACGATCTTGAGGTGTCGTCGCCAGGTATTGACCGTTTGTTATTTTCGCTGGAGCAGTGCCGGCGGTACATCGGTGAGTGGTTGGAAGTAAAACTTAGAGTACCCTTCGAGGGCCGTAAAAACTACAGCGGAACTTTGGTAGGGATTGAAGATGAAGATGTCGTGGTCAGAATCGACAACGATGAATATGTGTTGCCTTTCGATAGTATCGATAAGGCGAAGGTAAAACCCCGGTTTTAGGGGCGAGTAATTACGAGGCTCTCAATGACAAAAGAAATCTTGCTGGTAGCAGAAGCGGTATCGAACGAGAAAGGTGTGTCCGAAGATATCATCTTCGAGGCAATCGAGTTGGCCTTAGCCACCGCTACCAAGAAACGCTACGACGAGGATTCCGATATTCACGTCACCATTAACCGCAAAACCGGTGATTATGTTACCGTGCGCCGCTGGTTGGTGGTTCCAGATGATGAGCTGGCGTTGTTGGGTACTCAGCTGACCACGGAAGAGGCCATTGAAAAAGATCCGTCTTTAGTGCCCGGTGATGTGTTTGAAGAAACCGTTGAAAACGTTGGGTTTGGACGTATTGCAGCGCAAACCGCCAAACAAGTGATCGTTCAGCGAGTGCGCGAGGCTGAGCGGGCGCAGATTGTGGACCAATACCGAAGCCGAGTCGGCGAATTGGTAGCCGGCAGCGTTAAAAAAGTGACCCGAGACAACATCATCGTAGATCTTGGTAATAACGCGGAAGGATTGCTCCCGCGTGGTAATTTAGTGGGTCGCGAGACTTTCCGAGTGAACGACCGTCTGCGCGCGATCTTGACAGAGATCAGCACTGAAATTCGTGGTCCTCAGTTAATTTTGAGTCGTTCATGCCCCGAGATGTTGATTGAATTATTCCGTATTGAGGTGCCAGAAATTGCTGAAGGCGTGATCCAAATTCGCGCAGCAGCGCGTGACCCTGGCTCGCGGGCAAAAATCGCGGTGAAAACTAACGATCAGCGCATTGACCCTGTGGGAGCATGTGTTGGTATGCGTGGTTCTCGTGTTCAGGCAGTTTCTAATGAGTTAGATAATGAGCGCGTAGATATTATTCTTTGGGATGACAACCCGGCGCAATTGGTGATCAACGCGATGTCGCCAGCTGAGGTGGAATCCATTGTTGTTGACGAAGATACTCACACCATGGATGTTGCAGTGTCGGAAGACAATTTGGCCCAGGCCATCGGCCGCAGTGGTCAGAACGTGCGTTTGGCGTCTGAATTAACCGGTTGGATGATTAACGTCATGAGCACCGAAGAAGCGCAAGAAAAGCAGGAAGCAGAGGTTGGGCAAGTACTGCAGTTATTCGTCGAGCGATTGGATGTTGACGAAGACGTGGCTGAGGTACTGGTCGAAGAGGGTTTTACCACCCTAGAAGAAGTTGCTTACGTGCCCTTGGAAGAAATGATGGCTATTGAGGGCTTCGATGAGGAAATTTCAGAAGAGCTTCGTGCGCGTGCAAAAGATGCTCTTCTGACGATGGCAATTGCTTCGGAGGAGCAGCTAGGCGCCAATGAGCCGGCTGATGATCTGCTAAATATGGAAGGTATGGATCGTCATTTGGCCTTTATCTTGGCAAGTCGAGGCATTGTGACGATGGAAGATCTAGCCGAGCAAGGCGTTGATGATCTGATGGAAATTCCCGAGATGGATGAAGAGCGAGCAGGATCCTTGATTATGACTGCTCGCGCTCCTTGGTTCGCGGAGGAAGCCTAAGTTTTAGAACTGGCAACCCACCACGAATTGAGAGAGAAGGAGAGTAAAGAATGGCACAAGTCACGGTAGAGCAACTAGCTAAAGTCGTTGGAGCGTCAGCCGAGCGATTGCTGGGGCAAATGAAAGAGGCTGGGCTGCCTCATACTAAAGCCTCGCAGGAAGTTTCCGACGAGGATAAGCAGACCTTGCTTCAGTTTTTGAAGCGAAGCCACGGTGAATCTGATGCGGCCCCGCGCAAGATCACATTGAAGCGCAAGACCCTAAGCACCCTCAAGACGAGTGGTTCAGGTGGTCGTAAAACGGTTAACGTTGAGGTTCGTAAGAAGCGCACTTACGTGAAACGTGAAGAGCTTGCGCCCGAAGTTGAAGAAGAGGAAGTGGTGGCATCAGAAGCGTTTGGGCTTGAGACGGTTGAGCCAGCCACTGAAGAGCCTGCGGTAGAGGTTGTTGCTGACACGGTTGCGCCTGAACCTGAAGTGGTTAGTGAGCCTGTGATTGAAGAACAGACACCAGTGCTTGAGTCTGAAGCCGCTTCGGGTGCTGAGCCTGTGCTCTCTGATGAGCAGGTGCAAGATTCCGACACAGATGGGTTTGATCCTGAGGTCTTGCGTCAACGCGCGGCCCTGCGAAGAAGACAAGAGCAAGAGGCTCGCGATTCTGCGATTCGCGAGAAAAAAGCCGCCGAAGAAGCGAATCGTAAAGAGAGAGAGGCCAAAGCCAAAGCGGCCGCTGAAGCTGACAAGGCAGCATCTGCGAAAAAAGAGGGGGATAAACCTCGGCCCAAACGTTTACATGAGGCGGCAGCTCCCGTTGAAAAAGATGACGCACCACGCAAGAAAGGGGCGCGTCTCAATAAGGATTCTATTGGCGGTCGTGGTAAAAAACGACACATGTCTCTGTCAGATATTGACGCCGCAGAAGACGGATTTATGCGCCGTCGTGGCGGGCGGAAAAAATCACGCTCTGGGGGTGACAACCAGCACGGCTTTGAATTGCCCACCGAAAAGATTATTTATGATGTTGAGCTCAGTGATTTGATTTCGGTTGGCGCTTTGGCTAGCCAGATGTCGGTCAAAGCAGGCGTGGTGATCAAAGAGTTGATGAAACTTGGCGTCATGGCGACGATCAATCAGATGATCGATCAAGACACGGCGACTCTGGTGGTAGAAGAGCTGGGTCATCGAGTGAAGCTCGTCAGCGCCGATGCTTTGGAAGAAAAGCTGGAAGAAACTTTGTCGCAGCACGAAGGTACTCCAGAACCTCGTGCGCCAGTGGTTACGGTGATGGGCCATGTAGACCACGGTAAAACCTCGTTACTGGACTACATTCGCAAATCGGGTGTTGCCGCTGGGGAGGCCGGAGGTATTACACAGCACATCGGTGCGTATCACGTAGAAACCGGTCACGGCATGATCAGTTTCTTGGATACTCCCGGGCACGCGGCCTTTACGGCGATGCGCGCTCGAGGTGCGAAAAGTACGGATATCGTCATTCTTGTGGTGGCGGCCGATGATGGCGTTATGCCGCAGACAGAAGAAGCGGTCGCACACGCGCGTGCGGCTAATGTGCCTTTAATTGTTGCGGTCAACAAAATCGATAAAGAGGGCGCAGATCCCGATCGTGTTAAAAACGAATTATCTGCTAAAGACGTGATTCCAGAGGAGTGGGGTGGCGATACACAGTTTGTGAATGTTTCGGCTCACACGGGTGAAGGTATAGAAGATCTGTTAGATGCTGTCTTATTGCAAGCTGAGTTGCTTGAATTGCAAGCGCCCAGAGATGTCCCAGCTCAGGGTATCGTGATCGAGTCGCGATTAGATCGTGGTCGCGGACCAGTCGCGTCGCTGTTGGTGCAAAGTGGTACTTTGCGTCGAGGCGATATTATTTTGGCCGGTCTTCAGTATGGACGGGTTCGCGCGATGCTCGACGAAAATGGTGCGCCCATCGAAGAAGCTGGCCCGAGTATCCCGGTTGAGATTCTAGGTTTGGATGGAACGCCCGACGCCGGTGATCAATTTGCGGTGGTGGAAAATGAAAAACGTGCGCGAGAGTTGGCTGATTTCCGCCAAGACAAGAATCGTGAAACACGGTTGCAGCGCCAGCAGGCGGCTAAACTGGACAATATGTTTGAGAGCATGACCGCAGGCGATAAGAAAATTCTTAACGTCATCGTCAAAGCGGACGTTCGTGGTTCACTCGAGGCAATCCAGTCTTCACTGCTCGATATTGGCAACACGGAGGTGCAGGTTAACATCGTATCTGGTGGCGTTGGTGGTATTACCGAAACGGACGTGACCTTGGCGATGACAAGTGACGCGGTCATGTTTGGCTTTAACGTACGTGCGGATAACACCGCGAAGCGCTTGGTAGAAGCGGAAGGTGTCGATTTGCGCTATTACAACGTGATCTACGATTTGCTAGACGACGTGAAGCAAGCGCTTACCGGCATGTTGGCACCAGAACTGCGAGAAGAGATCGTGGGTATCGCCGAGGTTCGGGATGTGTTCAAGTCGCCGAAGTTTGGCTTGATTGCAGGTTGTGTGGTCACCGACGGCACCGTGTATCGCTCTAAGCCTATTCGCGTGTTGCGTGACAATGTGGTGATCTACGAAGGTGAGCTTGAGTCATTGCGTCGATTTAAAGACGACGCCAGCGAAGTGAGAAGCGGCATGGAGTGTGGTATTGGTGTGAAAAACTATACCGATGTACGCGTTGGCGATTTAATCGAAGTCTTTGAAGTCAAAGAAGTCGCTCGGTCTTTGTAATAAGCATTTATGGCAAAAGAGTACAGTCGAACAGAACGGGTTGGCGATATGCTTCAGCGGGAGCTCGCCAGCTTAATTCAAACTGAAATGCGCGATCCTCGTGTGGCAATGGTTAATATTACTGGTGCCCAAGTCAGTCGTGACTTGAGTCATGCGCGCGTGTTTTTTACGGTACTTGATGCGGATACCGCCGAGAGCGCAAAACCCACCACCGATGTCTTGAACAAGGCGTCGGGCTTTTTGCGAGCCCAAATAGCAAAAGACTCCACCATGCGGACGGTACCGAGTTTGCGTTTTGTTTTTGATGAAAGCGTCGGGCGTGGTCGGCACTTAGAAGGCTTAATTCGTCGCGCTAAAGAAGCGGATCAGGCGTTATTGGGTGCCCATAGCGAGCCTAGCGAGGAGTAAGGCTTGGCGCGCCGCAAACGTGGTCGTCGTATAGACGGCATTTTGATTCTTGATAAGCCCCAAGGCTATAGCTCTAACGGTGCACTACAGCAGTGTCGTCGCGCCTTTGATGCACAAAAGGCAGGGCATACCGGTGCCCTTGACCCATTGGCCACCGGCGTATTACCTATTTGTTTTGGAGAAGCAACCAAATTTAGCCAGTATTTGCTGGATGCTGAGAAGGCTTACATGGCCACCGTGTGCTTTGGTGAGACGCGAACTACGGGCGATGCCGAGGGCGAGGTTCTGGAAACACGTAGCGCCGCACATTTGACCCAAGAGCTGGTCGAGGCCAGTATGCGCGGCTTTCGGGGGGCAATTAAACAGGTGCCGCCAATGTACTCTGCCCTCAAGAAAGATGGACAGCCCCTATATAAGCTAGCTCGCCAAGGTATCGAGGTTGAGCGCGAAGCGCGGGATGTAGTGATAGAGGCGTTTGATTTACTGGAGTTCACGCCGGGTGAGCGGCCTTACTGTCGTGTTTTCGTGCGTTGTAGTAAAGGCACCTACATCCGGTCCCTGGCTGAAGATTTGGGTGCTCTGCTGGGTGTCGGGGCGCATTTAACGGCCTTGCGTCGAACCCAGGCAGGCCCCTTTGATTTAAGTCAGGCGCTCTCGCTTGAGCAGGTGCAAGCGGAAGATGCAGAAGTTTTGCCAAAACTCCTCCCGGTTGATGCGGGGCTTCATCACTTTCCCAAATTGTTAGTCAGCGATGAAGACACTGAAAAACTCCTGCGAGGGCAACGAGTATGCGTGCTAAATGGCA
Organism: Halieaceae bacterium; assembly: GCA_023253715.1. Classification (GTDB taxonomy): domain Bacteria; phylum Pseudomonadota; class Gammaproteobacteria; order Pseudomonadales; family Halieaceae; genus Aequoribacter. The sequence continues at coordinate 2,001 of JALRFH010000218.1, read as the reverse complement.
CAAATTCTGGTATTGTGCGCGTCGCACGTGCGTCCGGCGAATTTGTTGGACTCGCGGCGGTGTCAGAGGACGGTGAGATTGCGCCTCTGAGAATGATCGCTACCCATCAGGGCTAGCGGGAACCTATCTGTAAATCTGCGCGGGTAGGCTCTTTTTTAATGGCGGGTGTTCCGCTTGGGCAGATTGTAAAAAGGAAGATGAAAATGGCATTAAGTGCAGAACAAAAAGCAGCGATTGTTAAAGATTACCAAACAAGCGAAGGTGACACCGGTTCTCCTGAAGTTCAAGTAGCATTGCTCACTGCGAATATTGAGCAGTTACAATCACACTTCAAAGAGCACAACCACGACCACCATTCGCGTCGCGGTTTGATTCGAATGGTGAATCAGCGCCGTAATTTGTTGGACTACTTAAAGCGTAAAGATGCGACGCGCTATAGCACATTGATCAAGCGACTCGGGCTGCGTCGTTAAACCGAGTAAGTGACCGGGGCATAAGGCCCCGGTTTCTTTTAGAAAGATTGGAGAAATTGAGTGAATCCTATTGTAAAAACCTTCCAGTACGGCGGCCAGACGGTCACCCTGGAAACCGGCCGTATTGCCCGCCAGGCAACCGGCGCAGTATTGGTTACTGTTGAAAACACGACTGTACTTGTCACTGTAGTAGCGGCGAAAAGTCAAAAACCTGGCCAAGATTTTTTCCCCTTGTCTGTCCACTACCAAGAAAAGTCCTATGCAGTTGGCAAAATTCCGGGTGGGTTCTTTAAGCGTGAAGGTCGTCCAAGCGAAAAAGAGACCTTAACCTCACGGCTGATTGACCGTCCAATTCGTCCCTTATTTGCTGACGGCTTTATGAACGAAGTTCAGGTAATGTGTACGGTAATGGCGGCTGATGATCACATCGATCCTGATATTCCAGCAATGATTGGTACGTCGGCAGCGTTAGCCATTTCTGGTGTGCCTTTCAACGGACCCATTGGCGCTGCGCGTGTTGGCTTTAATGCCCAAGAAGGCTACTTGCTAAACCCCGATTACAATGCACTTAAGGGCAGTGATCTGGACATGGTTGTAGCGGGCACAAAAGACGCAGTATTGATGGTAGAGTCTGAAGCCAAAGAGTTGACCGAAGATCAAATGTTGGGCGCGGTATTGTTCGCGCACCAAGAAATGCAAACGGTCATTGCAGCCATTAACGAGTTGGTCGCAGAAGCGGGTAAGCCTAAGTGGGACTGGGAAGCGCCTGCGGTGAACGAAGCGCTCTTGGAAGCCGTGCGTGCGCAAGCCGGTGCAGATTTGGGCGCGGCTTACCGTATTACGGAAAAAGCCGAGCGTTACGCCCGCGTCGACGAAATTCGCACAGCCTGTGTTGAAGCTTTAACGGTTGAAGATGGCCCAAGTGCAGACGAAGTGAAAGACGTCTTCAAAAGCGTCGAAAAAGCCTTGGTGCGCCAGCGTATCTTGGCCGGTGAGCCACGTATTGATGGCCGTGACGGTAAAACGGTTCGCCAGATTGCGTGCTCGGTTGATCTTTTACCTCGAGTTCACGGTTCAGCGCTGTTTACTCGTGGTGAAACACAAGCGATTGGCGCCGTCACACTGGGTTCAACCCGCGATGCGCAAATCATCGATGCCCTAGAAGGCGAGCGTAAAGACGCCTTTATGCTGCACTATAATTTCCCCCCTTATTCAGTGGGTGAGGCGGGCCGTGTAGGAGCGACCGGTCGTCGTGAAATCGGCCATGGCCGTTTGGCGCGTCGTGGCTTGGCAGCGGTATTGCCAAATCAGGACGAATTCCCATACACCATCCGTGTGGTATCAGAAATTACTGAATCAAACGGTTCATCATCGATGGCATCAGTCTGTGTTGGTTCGCTTGCTATGATGGCCGCTGGTGTGCCTTTGAAGGCACCGGTTGCGGGTATTGCCATGGGTTTGGTTAAAGAAGGCAACCAGTTTGCTGTATTGACCGATATCTTGGGTGACGAAGATCACTTGGGCGATA
>JALRFH010000097.1 GCA_023253715.1 Halieaceae bacterium | reverse complement strand
ACCTACGAAGATGCCTCGGCACTTAAAATGAAAAATGCCGCCGCACGTCTTCGTGATTTGCGCCCCGATGTGCAGATCGATGGTGAAATGCATTCACTCTCAGCCTTGAATCCAGAATTGCGCGCAACGATCTTTGAAGACAGCCAAATCGAAGGCAAGGCAAACGTGCTCATCATGCCCAATATGGATACCGCGAGTATTGCATTGGGCTTGATACGCTCACTGACTGAGGCGCGTTTAGTGGGCCCCTTCTTGTGCGGCCTAGAAAAGCCTGTTCACATTTTAATCCCATCGGTATCGGGACGCGGTATTTTGAACATGACGGCACTCGCTGTTGCTGATATTCATCTGCGTAAACTCAACGACTAACTCGCATTCTGCAAGGCTGGCGCTGCGCATCTTCGCAGCGCCAGTGTCGCTCGCCCCCCGCCCTTTTTAATCGTTAAGGCTACCTAAATGTGGTCTTATCAGATAACCTGAACTGGACCTATCGCTTTCGTTATGAAATCGGTAGAACTCTATTTACGCAAGTACCTTAAATAATAACGATTTATATCCAACCATGAATGAGGGGAAGCACATGAGCAGCAACTCAACCAAAATATCCGGATTAAAGCCGCTGGCATTGGCTGTTGGGGCAGCCGCCGCAGGCTTAAGCTTTCAAGCACCGCTGGCATTTTCACAGGCAAGTGCTCTAGAAGAAGTAATAGTAACGGCTAACCGCCGTGAAGAATCACTGCAAAGCGTCGCCATGGCGGTATCGGCGTTTAGCGAGGACATGATGCGCGACCAAGGCATCGTCGATTTAAAAGGCATTACCGAACGTACCCCTGGCTTTACCATGGGCACATTTAACCCCGGCCAACCACAGCTTTATATCCGTGGTATCGGCTCGAACGAAGATGGCGCAGGTGGTGACCAGTCAGTAATCGTCTTTATCGACGAAGTCTACATCGGCCGCTCAGCGGGTATGGATATCGACCTGTTTGATCTAGAGCGCATCGAAGTACTGCGTGGTCCTCAGGGCACCCTGTTTGGCAAAAACGTTGTGGGTGGTGCGGTCAACATGATTACACGCAAGCCTACCGAAGAAACCGTCATGCAAGTGGAAGCGACCTTGGGTGACTACAACGCTCGAACTCTGCGTGGTTTGATCAGTGGTGAGTTGTCCGAAGGCGTCTACGGTAAAGCTTCATTCTCGACACGTCGTCGCGATGGCTACTTTGAGTCGGCGCTGAACGGCCTTCCCGGTTATAACGGACCTAAGATTGAGGACACTCATGATGTCAACTCGGATAGCGCTCGCTTAGGCCTGCGCTTTACTCCATCCGAGGATCTGGAAATTAACTTGTCTGCCTCATATTCAACAATCGATAAGCTAGGGCAGCCAGACCATTACATTGAACCACCCAGTGCTCCAGGCGTCGGATATGTAGCCAGCTCAACTCTGATCCCAAACTATGACAAGAAAATCCACACTGGGCTGTTCGCGGACGCGGGCAAATTTGAAAGTTCGTCAAAAAGCGTTATGGCTCGCGTCGATTGGGACCTCAATGATGACCTGCTTCTGACCTCCATAACCTCTTTTCGGAATGTGGATGCTGAGAATTCCGATGAAATTGGCGGGACACAAAGCGGTAATGCGATCAATACACTGTATGCATCAGTTATCAACCCAGGAACTACCATTCTCTATGGAGCAAACTTTTACACAGATGAATCGGATACGTTCACACAAGAACTACGTCTAACCTCAACAGGTAGTGGTCCTTTGCAATGGGTAGCTGGTCTTTATTACATGACCGAAGAAACACACCGTATTGAGAGCATTGGCGTTGGTGTCGATGTTGCACTCCCGGGCGGAGCTATTTTCGGTGCGGTCCCGTACCTACCTGGATCGGATGACCAGCTCAACGAAACCACTTCCAAAGCAATATTTGGCCAAGCTTCTTATGATATCACTGACAAACTGAGCGTTACCTTGGGGGCTCGTTATACATCAGAGAAAAAGGAACTTGATCGAACAGGGACGGCAGACTTACTCGGCATCGTAGGCTCTTTTGACTTTGAAACCAGTGAAGACTGGAGTGAAATGACGTCGAAAATTTCGGTTGAATACCAGCAAACCGAGGACATATTCTGGTACGCGACCTATTCAGAAGGCTTTAAGTCGGGAGGCTATCAGGGTTTGGCCGCGACTGAAATTGCGGCTTCTACAGCATTCAACCCAGAATTTGCTGAACTTCTAGAAGCGGGCATGAAATCGGAATGGATGGATAACAAAGTTCGATTAAACGCTTCGATTTTTTCTACTGACTACCAAGACCTCCAAATTTTGCAATTGCTAGTTCCCAACGCTCTCGCCGCTCAGGGCGTCACCACAGGTGTACTGGTGACGCAGAACGCTGCGGACGCGACAGTAGAAGGCTTGGAGCTGGAATTTACAGCGTTCCCAATGGAAAACCTGACTATTCAAGGAAGCGCGACTTGGCTGGATACTGAGTTTGATAACTTTAGCGTCCCTGCTGGCTACACCGCGCCTGGTGGAGGAATCACCGACAGAAGCGGGAATGAACTCCGAAATGCCCCGGATTTCGCATATAACCTCTTAGTTCGCTACGATTGGCCATTAGCTTCTGGAGCCTCCCTTGCGGCTCAAGTAGATTGGCGCCATAAAGACTTATCGTGGCAGGATCCAGATAACCTGGAATTTGCGGCGGTGCCTGAATATGATGCCGGAGACTTCCGTCTAATCTACACCACCCCATCGGGTAACACACAGGTGAGCGCCTGGGTCACCAACTTTACAGATGAAGACTACTTCTTGCACAATTACCCGACATTGGGAGTTGGCAACGCCACACCCGCGGCTCCGCGCATGGTGGGCCTGACGGTCTTCTGGCGCAACAACTAGACACCACGGCAACATCCCAAGGCGGGCCATGGCCCGCCTTTTTTGTGCCCATAATTAAGGCCTGCGATGGCCCGGTCAGCTTGTTATACTTGCTCTAACACAGCAGGAGCGTATGCATGAATACACAATTCAACAAATCTCTCGATTCGAAGCGCTGGTTATGGCCACTCATCTTCAGCCTGTTCTGTATTGCAACACAATCCGTTCGCGCGGACACGTCGATCGATATGACCGTCTTCAAAAGCGAGACTTGCGGCTGCTGTCTACATTGGATGGATCACTTAGCAAACAATGGCATCAGCAGCACAGCGCAGCACCCTGCAGACCTTAGCGGATTGAAAGGCGCCATGGGTATACAGCCGCAAATGCAGTCGTGCCATACTGGCGTTATCGATGATCAATACGTTTTCGAGGGACACGTCCCCGCAAAATTTATCAAACAATTTATGGACAGTCCGCCCGAGGGCAGCATTGGGCTCAGCGTTCCAAGAATGCCTGTGGGCAGCCCCGGCATGGAGGTAGGTGACCGATTTGACCCCTACCACGTAATGCTACTAATGGAAGATGGCAGCGCAAAAGTCTACGCCACCATCAATACTCCGAGTCAACAGTACTAAGGTCTTTTACAAGGCGTGACGAACTGCCTGAATAACCGCCGCCACGTGCTTATGGTCTTCATCTTCTACCGCTTGCGCCGCATTGGTGTGCGCCGCAATCACAAGATCACGTTTAGGGTCGATATAAATCCACTGTTGGAAAATACCGCGGGCTGAATATGAACCATCGTCGAACAACCACCAAAGATAACCGTAGCCATCAAAGCCCTCAGAAGGACTGGTAGACTCTTTCATCCAGGCTTCGGGCAATACGCGAGAACCACCGGGCAACACTCCCTCGTCTTTGGCGAACATGCCAATGCGGGCATAGTCCCGCAGCGTTGCATTCAAGCAGCACCCGCCTGTTTCCACACCGCCCTCGCTTGACAACAGCCAGTAGGCGTCATGCTCCATGCCGTAAGGCTTCCAGATTTTGTGTTCTAGGTATTCAGAGGCATTGTTGCCAATGGCCGATCGGAGCAACTCGCCGGCCAAATTGGTCTCACCAGTGTTGTAATTAAATTGGCTACCGGGTTCAGCCACCTTAGGTAGGGAGCCTAGATACTCGACCAGTTGAATACCGTTGTAGGCTCCGGCAATCGCAACGTCCGACTGAGGATCCGCGTAATCTTCGTTCCAGGCCACACCTGAAGCCATCTGCAAGACATCTTTAATTCTGACGTCTTCGTACGGTGTGCCTTTTAAACGAGGCAAATAATCAGCAACATACTCATCGACACTACCGATGTAACCATCTTGTACCGCAGCACCGATTAACATAGACGTAATAGATTTGCTGACCGAAAACGATACCCACCGAGTTTCTTCAGTGTGCCCTGACGAATAGTGCTCGAGCTTTATGTCATCGCCTTGAACCACAATCATGCCACGGGTTGCTTTACGTGCGTAAAAGTCTTGCAGGGAGTATTGCTTGCCATCAACCTCGTAGCGCAAATCCGCAAAATCTTGGTATGCCTTATTGAGGACCTTTACCGAGTCTCCGGCCGAAACAGTACGATTCGGAAAAACGCCTCGAATGTTGCCGAATACTTTTTCTCGGACGTCTTGCGGTAAAAATAGTACGTTGGTGGCCTCAGCTTCCTGACCTTGTGCCGCCGCCAGTGGCGCAACAAGTATTGTTAGTGCCATCATCAAATGTAGTACTAGAGCGGATACTGCAGACTTATAAATACGCATACTTTTCTCGTTATTGTTGATCATTGAACCAGCACTCTAATACCCGACCTGACTTCAGGCAAGCACCACCGGGCTACCAACTGATAGTAACAAGACCCTGGCAAGCGGCTAGACGACCTCCAGCAAAATACTTTGCCACTTCTGCCTGCAAAACTTGCCTTCTGTTCTGTCACTTTGCATAGTTCATGTACCATAACCTTGGAGGGCTTACCTTTGGAAAGCAAATGGCTAGAAGATTATTTGGCCTTAGTAAAACATGGCAGTTTTACCAAAGCAGCCGATGCACGCCACATTACTCAACCCGCTTTTAGTCGGCGTATTCGAGCGCTAGAAAACTGGTTGGGCACGGACCTAGTCGACCGCAATGCTTACCCCGCCAAACTCACAGCAGCTGGCGAAGCCCTAATAGACGACATTCAGCAATTGCTAGAGCACAGCCGGGGCTTACAGCGCAAAGCCAGTGACCACTTGAAGCTAAGCGGATCAATCACGGTAGCCACACAACACTCTTTGAGCGTATCGATTTGCCCCCAGTGGTTCCAAGCAATTCGCCCCGCACTGGGCAAACACAATAACCTGCGTGTGAATGCGGGCAATATGCACGACTGCATCGAACAATTCTTGGCGGGTAACGCGGATCTGCTATTGTGCTACCACAGTCCTGCAGCTGACCCCTTATTTACAACCGAAGGGTTACACTCAAAAGCATTGAGGCCCGATGCACTGGTTCCCGTGATCTCAGCAAAACATGAGCATCAATTTACACGAACTGCGCAACTCGCGGAGGTACTGCCTTTTATCGGCTTCCCAAGCGAATCGTTTTTCGGGCAACTCATCCAGTCGTCCATCGATGCTATACAGGCACAATGCACCTTGGACCCCGTGTACATTACGGCACAGTCAGAAAGCGTGCATGAACTAGTCAGGCAAGGTGTTGGTGTGGCGTGGTTACCCGAAAGCCTGGTCGCTAACGAATTGCATGATCAACAACTATTGCGCCTACCTCTACCGGAAATTGCCTTGGAGATTCGCCTATACTGGCGGCAGAACGACGAGCGCACCGAACTCAAGGCGATCACCGACACGGCAACATCTTTTACTGGCTAGGTGCTCGCGAGGGCAAAAATAAGCCTGGTTTTTCGTTTTGTACTAACTCGCCCTCATCAATAACCGGCTGGCCATTCACCAACACGTAACGCATACCTACCGATTTTTGATCGGGATCGTCGTAAGTCGCCCGGTCTTGAATGCTCAAGGGGTCGAAAACCACAATATCGGCATCGCTCCCCACCATCAGACGTCCCTTGCTCGCAAAGGCCGGTACCAAGGCTTGCAAGCGCTTAGCAGGTTCTATCGTCATTTTCGCTATGGCCTCAGACCAAGAAAGCGCTTTTTGTTTGACAACATAGCGATGCAAAGTGCGAGTAAAGGTACCTCGGCCTCTGGGATGAACCTTAGCCTCAGCGTCTACAGCAGGCATTGCATCGCTGGCGACAAGAGTCTGATCGCTCAACAAAGCTTTATCGACCGCAGCCATCGTATTGCTGAACAGCACGATATAGCCGTTGGGGTCTTGTGTTTGGTAGTCGTGAAAGGTCTGAGCCGTCAAGCGCTCACCCGTTTTGACCCAAACAACGTCATTCGGCGTCATACCATATAAAGTTTGCCAATCACCTCTAAAGGCAGCCGCACCTATTTGCGTGCTACCCGCTTCGTAAGGATAAGCCTCTATCGAGATGTCTACGCCATTGGCTTGAGCTTGGCGAACACGTTGTAAAAACGGTTCAATGGCGGTTAGCGCATTCGAATTAATATGGCAAAAATGTACCGCTGCGCCCGAGTCTAGTGCGAGCTCAATCACTTCGTTCAAGCCACCCAAATCACCTACGGGCATGCGCCTAGCATGAATAAATACGACTTGATTGTACGCAGCAGCAACACTGAAAACCGCCTTAAGCTCCGCTTCGCTGATACCTTGCTTTAAGTAGTCAATAGGTACGCCGAGTCCAATCCCCGTGCCCCTCGCAAAAGCCTGCTCAAGCAACTGCACTAGGTCATCGATTTGCTCTTGGCTTAAGACCTGAGTAAAGACAGATCGCGGAGGATAACTGGCCCACCCGACATCTCGACTTTTTGACGCTTCGGGTCGGTGCACCAGCGAGGCTTGGTAATGACCGCTTAAGTACCATTGACGCAACCACAAATACCCCACCGAAGCGCCGTAATTGATTAGCGCTACAGATGCCAAATTGTCTTTCACGCGATCGGCAGGGTATGCACCGGCCTCCAGCTCTAACGCCGTCGTGACACCATCAAACAGTTGATACTCTTGCCCCACTGCAGTCATCGCATGGCTATGTAGATCAATAAACCCCGGCGCAACAATTAAACCTTCGGCATCTATGACCCGATGACCAGCCAGGGGCCGCTCTGACACCGCAACAATTTTACCTTGGGTAATACCGAGGTGGCGTACAGCGTCTAAACCATTGACCGGATCGATCACTCGGCCGTTGTTAAGCACCACATCAAAGTCGCCTGTCAAACCGTAAAGGGGCCACAGTAGCAATGACAGGGCGCCCAAAGCCCAAATCGGGCCATTTTTAAATGTCATGTGCGCCGTCGCCCCGCGTGATTTGTCGATCAATTATCGTGGTTACCGCCAGGTCACCGGTAACGTTTACGGTGGTGCGAGCCATATCCAACACCCTATCAATACCTGCTACCAAGGCAACTGCTTCTATCGGCAACCCCACACTGGCTAAAACCGCGCTCAACACCACCAAACCACCCGAGGGGATAGCAGCAGTGCCAATGCTCATTAACACCACCGTTAAGCTTAGAGTCACGAGCTGCGCGAGATCGAGCTGTATGCCGTACCACTGAGCCACGAATAAACTCACTAAGAGTTGATACAAGGCGGTGCCATCCATATTAATGGTCGCACCAACGGGCAAAACAAATTGACTGACAAAAGGCTTAACGTGCAAGTTTTCTTCTGCACAGCGCATGCTTTCGGGCAAGGTGCCCGCAGCCGTCGTGGTAGAAAAGGCCATCAACTGCGCGGGGAACACCCCCTGAATAAAGCGCCACAGCGATAGTTTTGCAAATAGCCGCAAACCCAAATTGAGGGTAATCAACACATGCAAAGCACACCCTACATACACCAACAGAATCAGCTGTACCAGTGGTCGCAACACCTCTAATCCATATTGCGCGGTCGTGCTCGCCATTAAACTGAACACGCCGATCGGCGCAAAAGCGATAACAATTTTAGTCAACCCCTGCACTACCGCCATAGCAGACGCCATAAACTCACGGAAGGCGTGACCCGCCGAACCCGCACGATTAGCCGCCACGCCCAACAACAAGGAAAACACGATTAAACCGAGAATGTTGCCTGACGCCATAGCCTCGACAATATTGGGAGGGACGAGCTGACCAAGCTCGATCGCGGCCTCATCGCTTAAGACAGATTCTGCTGAATGGCCTAAACCCGGCATGGGGTTGACCTTCACCAAAGCCATGACGGCAAAGCCCGTGGGAATCACCATAAAGGTGGTCACCAAGTACCCCACGAGAGCCAAAACACCCATGCGTCCCGCTGTGCCGACTTGGCTCACTGACCCTACCGCGTGCGTAATAGACACCAGCACCAACGGTACGACCAGCAACTTTAGAGCCTGCAGAAAGAGTTGTCCCAAGGGCTTAGTCATAAGACTGACTTGGGGGAGTAGACTGCCGACGGCGACGCCCAGCACCAAAGCCAGTAACGTTAAAAACCAGAGGGGCTTAGAGCGAATCATGCGCGATAATCTGGCACACCGAACTCTTGTCGGTAAGCAAACAAGGCCTGACTGCCTCCAGTATGCAAAAATACGACCTGTTGCTCTTTCTTCCAGTGCCCCTTGCGTACAAGATCAATCAAACCAGCCATTCCTTTCGCTGAGTAAACAGGATCCAATAAAATACCCTCGGTTTTCGCCAGCAAATCAATGGCTTCTAGACTTGCCGCTGTCGACAACCCATAACCCTCGCCTACATAGGCACAGTTCACCTGCACGTCTTGCGTATGCACGATCTCGCCCAAGCCCATATAGGCGGTGGTTGCATTGGCCAGTTTGAGCACGTTGGCGTGTTGCACGGCATCGGGCGCTCGGACACCAACTCCTAAAACGGGGATATCCGTTCTAGCGCCTACCATGCCTGCCACTAAGCCAGCTTGAGTACCAGCACTACCCGTTGCATGAACAAGGCAATCAATGTTTAACCCGAGATCATTCGCCTGCTGCGCTAATTCCAAAGCCGCATTAACGTACCCGAGCGCGCCAGTTGGATTCGATCCACCTCCGGGCACGACGTAACATTTTCGCCCGTCCCGCGTGAGTTGCTCAGCCACTTGAGCCATCGCCTCGTTCATATCTGTGCCGGCGGCAAAATAATGCAAGTTAGCGCCAAAGATATGATCAAGCAGTACATTACCGTTGTAGTTGTAGTCGGGATCTTCCGTGCCCACACGGTCCTCCAACAACAGCTCGCACCTGAGCCCACACCTCGCCGCAACAGCAGCGGTCTGTCTGGCATGATTTGATTGTGTCGCCCCTTGGGTGATGATGGTATCGGCACCATCCGCCAAAGCCTGCCCCATCAAAAACTCCAGTTTACGCGTCTTATTACCGCCACCCGCAAGTCCGGTGCAGTCATCGCGCTTAATCCACAGCTGTGGCCCTCCCAATGTTTCCGTCAGTCTGGGCATAGGCTCTAGGGGTGTCGGTAAGTGGGCAAAATTCAGGCGTGGAAAACGCGATAACTTCATTTTGAAATCCAAACAATTGAGTTGCACACGATCATAGACCTGAGAGCACTTCAAGACCAATGCTAATTTGGTACCAAGTGATACTCAGCGCGCATAGGACCCATGCTGATTTGTATTCGACACCATAGAAATTGGCATTGGCCAAACAAAGTCTGCAATGTCTACCATGAATTCGTCTAAAACCATCGTTGGGAGAGTAACATGAAGAAAACCAGTTTAATGTTCGCGGTAAGCACCCTTATGGCATCCGGTGCCCTGGCCCAAATGCAACTTGAAGAAGTCGTCGTTACTGCACAAAAGCGGGCACAGAGCTTACAGGACGTGCCCATTGCCATCAGCGCCTTCACGTCCGATGACCTAAACCGCATTAACACTTCAACCCTTGCAGATCTCCAGTATTCAACGCCAAACTTGACCATCAGCCCCAACGGCCGCTCGAACTCGAGCATCGGCATTCGCGGCGTATCTGACTTTTCTCGCAACCCAGGCTATGACAACCGCGTGGGTGTCTATGTCGACGGTTTGTTTGTCGGGCGCTCGGCGGCAGCCAACCAAGCCACTCTAGATCTTGAGCGTATTGAAGTCTTGCGTGGCCCTCAGGGCACATTATTTGGCAAAAACACGGTCGCTGGTGCTATCTCACTAACCACCAAGGCACCAACTAACGAGCTTCATGGCTTCGTCAAAGCAGAAATCGGCAACTACAGCCGCCAAGCCATTACGGCAATGGTGAATGCGCCATTAAGCGATTCTCTGTTTGCCAAAGTCATGGTCAACGACACGCAGCGCGACGGTCACGTAAAAAACTTATTTACCGGAGGCGACTTAAACGGCCTAGATGATCAGTCAATTCGCTTACAGCTGCGCTATGAAAACGACACCACCAACGCCACTCTCTCGGTTGATCGGGACGAGCGTAAAGCACCCTTCCACGGTCGTGAAGCACTGGTTAATGCGCCAGCCTATGCACCCAATCCCTATGAAGTCAGGTTCGACGAACCTCAACGGCAAGATATCGAGCTCGAAGGCCTTAGCTTGATGATAAATCACAGCCTCGACAACGGCATGGAATTTTCATCCTTGACGGGCTACCGCAAGACCGATTTTAAAAACAATGCCGAAGAGGACTACACCGACTCACAAGTCATTACCAGCCCCTACAGTCGCGTGACAAGCTCGCTGGGTGAAGTCAGTGAGCACACCTCGCAGGAATTTCGCTGGGTGTCGGCCGCAAGTGACACCGTAGATTACACCGCAGGACTTTACTACTTTGACCAAACCAACGAGTCTGACAGCAGCGCTGAACTGTTGGGCGGTGTGGTTGGAGTCTCGGTTCCAGCCAAAGTCGATGTGACTTCTTACGCCGCCTACCTGCATGGCAATGTGCAACTGTCCGAAAAGCTCCAGTTCACGGGCGGCGTGCGTTACACCTACGAGAAAAAAGACGTAGTGTTCAACATCAGCGATTCAACGGGCATGTTTTTAAACGCGACTTACATCGACAATTTCAGCACCGATGATATCTCTCCTAAACTGGGTCTGAACTACTTTGCCTCTGACGACACAATGGTTTACGCAAGCTATGGTCGCGGTTTTAAAAGCGGTGGCTGGAATGTGGACTTTGTCAGCACGCTCGAGCAGCTGGCGTTCGGCGACGAATCAGTCAACAGCGCCGAAATCGGTATTAAAACGACACTTTGGGACGGCCGCGCTCGCATCAATCTTGCCTACTTTGATGCGCAATACGACGATTTTCAGGTGCGCCAGTTCGTCGAATTATCCAACGGCGGAACGGTAGCGACCTTAACCAATGCCGGTGAAGTGACAAGCTCAGGCATTGAAGCCGATATCGAGGTACTTCTGACCGAAAACCTAACCTTCTGGGCGACCTACGGATACACGGACAGCGAGTTTGATTCGTTTAAAAACGGTGGCGGTGCCGGAGTCGATTACGACGGCAATAAGCTCGCAGATGCACCCGAAACCACTTACAGTGTTGCGCTCGAAGCGCGCTTTCCAATCACAAGCGGCGAAATCGTAGCGCAAGTCGACTACAACTACCGCGACGATTTTTACACCAATCCTAACAATGCTGCCATTAACACCGTTAAGAGCTACGATCTGGCCAATGCACGCATCGGCTACGAACCAACCTCTGGTGGTTGGTCAGTACATGCCTGGGTCAAAAACCTGGCGGACAATGACGATATTATTTACGCCAGCCGCTCCTTCCTCGGTATTCCGCGTGGCACCTATATGGAGCCTCGTATGACGGGTTTAACCCTGCAGTACAATTTCGGGAAATAAGCCTCACCCTTCGGATGCTGCGCGACCCTTGAGTCGCGCAGTACTCTCACCATTTACCAGGTACTTTTCTTGATGTGTGAAACACCCCAAGTATTTCAACTTGTTGCAATCGGCTATTGACGCGATAGCAGACCTAATAGCAACAACGGCTTGCGTTATCTATCCAAAGACCTCAGGTGCTTCGCACAAAGTCTTATGCAGCTGCGGCGCAAAAATAATCGTTTTATCATGATATGCCATCGCTTCTTCAGTCGTAGCCAGCCAGCGAATCACCTCTGCCACATCGGCGGGATCGGTTGGCCCAAATCGAGCCGCTGCCTCTTCGCCAAAGTGGTTGGCCTTCATGACCTCGGTGTAGACAAACCCGGGTTCCACGTTAAAAAAACGCAAACCTTCATGGGGATGTTCTACCCGAAGGGCCGGCACCATACGAATAAGCGCCGCTTTAGATGCAGGATACGCAAAGCTCCAACCTCCTTGCTCCACGGGCACAGTCGGGTTATTCACGGCCGAGCCAGACACCATGTTAAGAATCACGCCACTACCGCGCTCAACCATACTCGGCAACACCTTTTGCACGGCCATGGTCGGCGTCGTGACGTTACCGGTAAAAATTGCCTGCACCTGATCGTTTTCAACATCCAAAAAGCGCGACAGATTGCCAGGCCCCTGGTAACAGGCATTATTGAAAAGCAAATCGATAGGACCCAAGGTCGCGACAGCTTCATCAATCGCTGCTAAAACAGTTTGGGGCTTCAGAATATCGGAGGTTAAGCACAAGGCCCTGCTACCGGCCTCCTCAATACGTACGGCTGTCACCTCTAAACTGCCCGACAGCGAGGTCGTTACCGCACCGTAGGTTTGCTCCCCGCCCTCTTTCAGCGTACGCGCGGTAATGGCTACATCATAGCCCGCTTTGGCTAGTTGAACGGCGGCTTCGGCCCCAATGCCACGGCTCGCGCCCGTGATAAAGGCCACTTTTCTACTCATACATAATCCCTAGTAAGCCAGGTAGCCAGCGCCCGCTCATGAGTACAAAGGCGTATCTGATACCCATATGACATGCACATCACGCCTTGCATATTTATAGACGCCTCCTTCTAGACGAATCTCTTCATCGTAACGAATGGCCATATCGAGCTTGCGCGCCACACTGTCCTTTTCGTAAAGGTGGTTGGCAATACTGTAGGTCTCTCCGCGGTACACATCGCCCTGCCACTCGCCCAATTGGTTACCCACCATGTGCATGGTGGCCAAGAAGTTCTCTTTTAAATAGCCCAGCTGCGCCTCAAAGGCCGCAGCACCGTCGCACTGCCACTCAGGCCCAGTCTGTTTAAAGTCTTGCGTCACAATGTCTTTAATATCGGAAAAGTTTCGCTTGTCGCAAATGCTCGCGTAGCGCAGGGCCAACAGTTCTTCAATGCGTCTTTCGGTCATAACCCACCTCGTCATATTGGTATGATTTTATTCTTAGATCGGTAGGCCCTAAGCTTAACCGACTATATGACCCGCGGAATAATCCAAATGGATCAGACTCAGCCCTTAGGACACATTAAGGTTCTCTGTAAAGATACCCCGATTCGCCACGGCTAAAAACACACAAATCCTTGATGAAAATGAAGTTCACTTGCATTTAATGTCAAAAAACACTATTTTGGCCAAGTGGCCTGACCAAATGGCACGTTACAGATTTTCCGAAGGAGCAAAGGCATGACCCAGGTAATAACAGGATCCGATCGACGACATAATCCAGGCGTCAAACCCAGTGCCTTTTCAATCTTATGTTGCGCCATGACCCTGTTGCTCTTGGGATGCAATGACAGCAACGAACAAACGGGGTCCACAACAGCCATACAATACATTCAACCCCAACTTGAATCGCGCTCGAAACCACTTATTCAAGTGGAAGACTTCACGTTCAGAGACCTAAACAGCAATTCAATGGTTGACCCTTACGAAGATTGGCGCTTACCCATCAGCGAGCGGCTGAGCGACCTGGTAGCTCGCATGACACTTAGCGAGAAAGCCGGCATGATGCTGATTCAAACCCTAAACGCCGACTCAAAAGGCTCACTGCCAAACAAGGCAGAACAGTTCGTGCAACAAGAGCACATGACGCGGTTTATCTTCCGCAACCCCGTCGTACCTAACCCAGACCCTTCAGCACCAGCCGGACGCAGTGGCGCGCAAATCACGCCCTTTGAAGCAGCAACTTACACCAATGCGGTTCAAGCCTTGGCCGAATCCACCCGCTTGGGAATTCCCGCATTGTTTAAATCCAACGCTCGTAATCACTACGAACAAGATGCACGGCCTGGCATTAACTTATCAGCGGGCTCGTTCTCGACCTGGCCTAAAGAAGCCGGCTTAGCTGCGACTCGCGATCAAGACCTGATACGCGAATTCGCCGACATCATGCGCCAAGAATGGGTCGCTATCGGCTTACGCGGTATGTACGGTTACATGGCGGACTTATCGACCGAACCGCGGTGGTACCGAGTTCATGAAACATTTACTGAAGACGCGGATCTCGCCGCGGATATCATCACGACCCTGATAACGACCCTACAAGGCGAAGCGCTCAGCAACCAAAGCGTGGCGCTAACGATAAAGCATTTTCCGGGCGGCGGCCCGCAAGCGGGTGGCGGAGACCCGCACTATCATTTTGGTCGCAACCAAAGCTATGAAGCCGGCCAATTTGACGCACACCTTAAACCCTTTATTGCCGCTATTGAGGCGGGCACCTCCTCCATCATGGCCTACTATGGAATCCCCGTAGGGCAAGACTATCAACCCAACGACGTGGGCATGGCTTTTTCCAAAGGCATTGTGACTGGGCTCTTAAGAGAAAAACTCGGATTCAAAGGCTACGTCAATTCGGATACCGGCATTATTGGCCCCGTTGGCGCCAATCGAGCTTGGGGCCTGGAAGATAGATCCATCGACGAACTGCTAAGCCTGGCAATCCACTCGGGAACTGACGTGCTGTCTGGCTTTGATGACCACAGTCAAATACTGTCGTTAGTGCAGAGTGGCCTGCTCAGCGAAGAACGCCTGAATCTCTCGGTGGCACGTCTGTTAAAAGAACAGTTCGAATTGGGTCTTTTTGAGAACCCCTATGTGGACCCAAATACAGCAAGTCAACTCGTCGGCAATGCAGAGTTCCAAGCCAAGGCGGATCTCGCCCAACGCAAGGCGATCGTGCTGTTAAAAAATGAGAATGGCCTATTACCCCTTAAAGCAGCGGGCAGCAACAAGCCAACGCGCCTGTTCACCTTGGGAGTCGATACGAGCATCGAATCGAGAGACGGTATCTTAATTGACAGCGGGGAAACCAATCCCGAAGCTAGTGTCAATGCCGACTATGCGCTCATCCGCGTGACCGTTACCAACCCCGTCACTGACCTCGGCCATATGCCCATGGAGCCCCTGCCGGTACCAGGCCTTGAACCTGCGACTATTTTTGGGGGCGCGGCGCCCGACGAGCTCGACTTTTTAGCGTTCAGCCAGATGGCCAACACCAAGTCCTGGCTGGTGACACCCAGCTTAGAACAAATTCAAAGCACCATTAATGCGGTGGGCGCCGACAACACGATTCTGGCAGTGTACTTCCGCCAGCCCTATGTCATGGATGAAGCCAGCGGTTTCGCCAAAGTAGGCGCACAAATCGCCTTATTTGGTTCTGATGACAATGCTCTACTTGACGTCGTTACAGGACGCTTTAACCCCAGCGGCAAGCTACCTTTTGCACTGGCGAACAGCGCCGAGGCTATTTTGCGGCAAGCGCCCGATGCACCGGGTTATGCGCCAGAGGATACGCTATATCCGTTTGGGCATGGTTTGAGTTACTAAGGAATATTCTGCGGACAACCTGTTAAAACTGTTGTGCTATCAACACCGAAACAGTTCGCTTAATTATGAACAGTAATTAACGCGACTAACGGCGCAGACTCTGGAAACTTAATGCCCGCGCGTAATCTCCGAAGTCAGCTCCCTTGATTACCTAAACCCAGTCTTCGAGCCGCAAACCCTCTACGCGGCTGAACTCTTTGGTATTGTTTGTCACCACGACCAAACCCATGGAGCGAGCGTGGCCGGCAATCATTTGATCATAGGGTCCAATTGGCATACCTCTAGCGGCTAGCTCAGCTCTGATTTGGCCAGTATGCACTGCCGCATTGTTATCGTACGGCAGGACCTCTAATCGTGCGGCAAAACCCTCAATCTCATTAAGATTACGTTCCGGGTTACTCGAACGTTCTGCGCCATACACCAGCTCCATGTAAGTGACACTGGAAATGCACATCTGCCCATAATGTCGCCGAAACGCTTCGCGAACTACCTGCGGCCGATTCTTCATTGTGTAAATCACAATGTTGGTGTCTAACATGTATTTCAGCATCAGAAGCTTTCTCGCTCCTGATCTTCAGGCTGGTCCCGCAGGTTCATAAAATCATCGGTGACACCTTCACTTTCAAACCAGCTGTCCCAGCCCTCACCCGCAGGCACAATAAGACGGGCACGACCCAATGGAATAATGTTGACCCTTTTTACAGACTCAGGCAGAGCTACAGATTTCGGCAGGCGTACAGCCTGAGAAGTGTTGCTTTTAAACACTGATCCGCTTTCCATTTCATTAACTCCTTGGATATACATTAGACATATCCATTGTATGCCAACAATTGTATATGTCAACGGGATATACCGCTCAAAGAATCAGCGAAGGCCCGGGTAGTCCCGCGTCTAGAACAGCGCTACTGAAACACAAAAGCCGCAACCCTAAGGTCACGGCTGTCGAATGGTTGGTGCCGAAGGCGGGGTGATTCGCAAAGCGAATCACGCCTGAGCCCGAGCGCGATACCGCGCGCGAGGAATCAGCGAAGGC
>JALRFH010000188.1 GCA_023253715.1 Halieaceae bacterium | reverse complement strand
CTGAACTTCGCCGATGCATTGCGCTCATTCTTGCGCCAAGACCCCGACGTCATCATGGTCGGAGAGATTCGTGACCTAGAAACGGCCGAAATCTCAATTAAAGCGGCCCAAACCGGTCACTTAGTGTTATCGACTCTGCACACCAACAGTGCCGCAGAAACCATCACTCGCCTTCTAAACATGGGCGTACCATCATTCAACTTGGCGACCGCCGTGACCCTGATCATTGCGCAGCGCCTAGCGCGCCGCTTGTGCTCGAAGTGCGCCGAGCCCATTGATGAGCTCCCAGAAGACAGTTTGCTGGAATTGGGTTTTACCAAAGATATGTTAAAAGGCGCCACGATCAAGCGCGCGGTAGGTTGCGAGGCCTGCAACCACGGTTACAAAGGCCGAACCGGCATTTACGAGGTGGTACAAATTACCCAGAAAATTGCGCGCATGATTCTGGAAGGCAAGAATTCGATGGAAATCGCCGACGAAGCGCGCAAAGAGGGCTTCCACAGCTTGCGCACATCCGCTTTAATGAAGGTCGCACAAGGCTTAATCAGCTTAGAAGAAGCCAACCGAGTCACGGTAGATTAACGAGTTAGGATGCTATGGCAGCAAAAACCTTTGAATTTGTTTGGGTTGGCACCGATAAGCGCGGCAAAGAGACCAATGGCGAGCTAGAAGCCACCTCGGTGAGTCTTGCAAAAGCACAGCTACGCCGGCGCGGCATTAATGTAAAGTCCATCAAGAAAAAGGCCAAACCGCTGTTTGGCGGCGGTGGTAAAAAAATTAAGCCGGCCGACATTGCCCTATTCACTCGCCAGCTGGCGACCATGATGAAAGCAGGCGTGCCGCTGATTCAAAGTTTTGAAATTGTTGCCGACGGCATCGACAACCCCAAAATGCGTAGCATGGTGAACAGCATTCGCGGTGACGTGGCAGCCGGTAACGCACTGGCCGGCGCACTGGGCAAACACAAAGATCAATTTGATGATCTGTTCTGCTCCTTGGTTAATTCGGGCGAAAACTCTGGAACACTAGAGACCATGCTCGACCGTGTAGCCACCTACAAAGAAAAAACCGAGCAGCTCAAAGCCAAAATCAAAAAAGCCATGACCTACCCTATTGCGGTGGTCATCGTGGCGATTGCCGTGACATCATTATTGCTCATCAAGGTTGTACCTCAGTTTGCGGAAACCTTCCAAAGCTTCGGCTCTGAGCTACCAGCCTTTACGCTGTTCGTCTTGAACATTAGCTATTTTGCACAGGACTACTACCTGATTATTTTTGGTGCCATAGCCCTAGCGGTGATTTTATTTAACCGCGCCAAAAAGACATCACCCGCGTTCAATGACCGACTGGACGAAATCGCGTTAAAAGCCCCAGTGGTCGGCACCATCGTGCACGATGCGGTCATAGCACGATTCTCTCGGACACTATCGACCACCTTCGCGGCCGGTGTACCTTTGGTCGAGGCTTTAGAATCTACCGCGGGCGCCGCTGGCAACGCGGTCTACAAAAAAGCCGTGTTGCGCATTCGCGATGACGTCACCGGCGGTTCGTCCCTGTACGCCGCCATTAAATCCAGCGGCTTATTCCCCAACATGCTGTTGCAGATGGTCAGTATCGGCGAGGAATCGGGCGCCCTGGACGAGATGCTGGACAAAGTGGCCAACCACTACGAAGAAGCCGTCGACAACGCTGTCGACAGCCTAAGCTCTTTGATGGAGCCTATGATCATGGCCGTACTGGGCGTGCTGGTCGGTGGCTTGATGGTGGCGATGTATCTACCCATCTTTATGTTAGGATCGGTGGTTTAAGACCGAGACACCGCTATGGATCTACACCAACTCGCCGCCGAGCCCACGCTGTGGTACCCCTTAATATTTGTGTTGGGCGCCGTCGTGGGCAGTTTTTTGAATGTGGTCATACTGCGGCTACCCAAAATCATGCAGCAGCAATGGCGTAGCGAGTGCGAAGCCTTCTTGGAACTAGAGCCCACGCAAACCGGCGAGCCACTGAGCTTATCGCAGCCACCCTCTACCTGCCCAAGCTGCAACACTCGCATCAAGCCCTGGCAAAACATCCCCATCCTGAGCTGGTTAATGCTGCGCGGCAAATGCGCCAACTGTAGCGCGAGTATCAGTATTCGCTACCCGATTATCGAGTTAATCACCGGCGTGTTAAGCGTCGTGGTAGCTATGCAGTTTACTTACGACTGGGCGCTGTTGCTCGCACTTGTCACCACATGGTGCCTCGTTGCGCTGACGGTTATCGACGCCGAAACTCAGCTTCTCCCCGACGACATCACCCTACCGCTGGTGTGGCTCGGGCTGGTCGCTAACGCCTTTGGTGTGTTCACCGACCTACAATCCGCGCTCTGGGGCGCGGTGTTTGGTTACGGCATCTTGTGGAGCATTTACTGGATCTTCAAGCTAACCACCGGCAAAGAGGGCATGGGCTACGGCGACTTCAAACTGCTGGGGGCCTTGGGCGCGCTCCTGGGCTGGCAGGCACTCCCCATGATCATCCTAATGTCCTCAGCTGTGGGCGCCATCATCGGCATTGCGTTGATGGCAACCAAGCGCTTGAACCGAGAACAACCCATGCCCTTTGGACCGTACTTGGCGATTGCTGGGTGGTTATCGATGGTATTTGGCGATACCATCGCGTCTTTATCACCTTACATGTAAAGGCCCTTATGCGGACCATAGGTATTACCGGCGGCATTGGCAGCGGCAAAACCGCGCTGACCGACTACTTAGCCAAAAAAGGCATTACCATTGTCGATGCAGATTTAGCCGCTCGCGTTATTGTCGAACCGGGCCGCCCGGCACTTAACGCGATATTCGAGCACTTCGGTCCAGAGCTTGCCCAAGTTGACGGCTCGCTTGATCGCGCAGCGCTGCGCAGCATTGTGTTTGCCAACCCAGAGGCACGCCTGTGGCTCGAGCAACTCACCCACCCGCTAATTGGGCAAGAGATACAAGATCAGCTGGCAAGCGCAGCGGGCCCCTATCGGGTACTCAGCTCGCCCCTACTACTAGAGGGCAGCCAAGCGGCTCTGGTCGATTATGTCGTGGTGGTTGATGTGCCCGAAGCGCTTCAGGTGGAGCGAGCCAGTGCGCGCGACAACAATGACCCAGAGCAAATCAAACGTATCATGGCGGCCCAGCTTGCCCGCAGCGACCGCGTAGCCAAAGCCGATTACGTGATCGATAACAGCAGCGGCCTGGACGAGCTCTACGCTCAGGCGGAAGCCTTACACGACCACCTATTGCGCTTGGTCTAAAGAGGCGACCAAGGCGTTTAGGATGTGTACGTTAGGTTCGGGCATGGGGTAAGTGCTTGCGCACTCTTCAATTTTAGCCCAAGTGGTGGGCTGCCCCTCCTGACCGTGTGCCTCACCACTAAATTCCGTGACCAACCAGCAGTCGAGCACAACCGCGCGAATGTCATACTCATGGCGCTGCTCGATCAGGGGTTTCGCACTGATGACATCAATACCCAGCTCTTCATGAAGTTCGCGCTTTAGTGCAGCAAGTACTGTCTCGCCGGCTTCCACCTTACCACCCGGGAATTCCCACAAACCCGCGAGGTGCTGATCACCGTGCCGCTTGGCGATAAACAGCTCGCCGTCGCGCAAAATCACACCGACGGCAACGTGAAGCGTCGGTTTAGGTTCGGT
>JALRFH010000010.1 GCA_023253715.1 Halieaceae bacterium | reverse complement strand
GTTCAGGTTATCGCTGCTGCGCAAGAATTGCAGCTCCTGACTGAAACTATCGTACTCGACATCACGAGAGGTTTGCAGTAAGTGAAACGCAGTCGCGTCCCAATCAAGCACGTCGTAGGTCTCGATAGAGCGGCTACCTGTGATTGATTTGATGGTGTAATCGTCTGTTGTATAGGTCAGGGTTAGCGCGTGGCCTGAGACTTCCACATCGTCTGCACTGGCGCCATCGAGGCTACCTTCGTCGAAGCGGTTGGGACTGTCCCAGCCAATGATGCCGTCGGTTAATCCGGGTACTGGCACAATGCGAGTCATTTGGAAGAAACGCGGATTCTGATCGGTTTCAAAGCTATCGTAGCTGTAATAAGCGTTCAGTTTATCGCTCAAATCGGCATCGATGGCAAAGCGGAATGACTGCTTGTCAATGTTGCCAAAGTCTTCCGAGCTCGGCGGGTTTGCATCTGTGATCACCGAGCTAAAATCAATGTTATCGACAACGCCATCACGTTTTTCTTGAGCGTAGCCAAACGAAGTACGGATGGTGTCGGAGATCGGGATGTCTGCGCGAATACGAACCGCTCGGCGCGATAGCTCGCCGGCGCCGATTTTTATGTCACCACTGAGTTCCTCTGAGGGGCGGCGCGACACGAAGTTTACGGCACCGCCCAGCGTGTTTTTACCATACAGAGTGCCCTGAGGTCCCCTCAGAACTTCGACACGTTCGAGGTCCATGACGTCGAAGATGCCCCCTGTATTCTTTCCTACATAAACACCGTCAACATACAAGCCCACCGTTGCTTCCAGGGTTAAGGCGGGGTTGATGGTGACCGAGCCGCGAATGTTGACCGTTAAACCGTTCGAGTTCCCGGGGGTATCAGAAATTTGCAGGTTGGGTGTTAATGCTCCGATGTCTTGCGCATTAGCAATACCCAAGGTTTCGATGGTGTCACGCGTAATGGCGGTGATGCTCACTGGGACATCAGCGAGAGATTGTTCTCGCTTTTGTGCAGTAACAATCACTTCTTCGAGTTGCGCAAATGCTGGAAGTGCAAGAGTGCCTGCCAGTAATGCGACTGAGGTTGAGATCAAGCTCTTTTTCATGGTCGTATCCTTTGTGTTTGCCCGCGGTGGTTATTGTTTTCACTAGTCTTAAGCGCTAGCCTTCGATTGTCTACCTTCAGAGAGACTAAATCTAGCGGGATATAGTGGATTCTGAGGGTAAGAAGTCACAAAACACGGTTATTTTATGTGAGTATTGGCCATGAATTCAATCAGGGAATTAGCATGAGCAAAAAGGCGGCAGTCATTGGTGCTACAGGCGCGACTGGACGTCATTTGATCCCAGCACTGTGTGCGTCTGAGTGTTACGAAAAAGTGCAGACCTTCGGGCGTAGGTCGGTCAGCTTCCAAAGTCGACTGGTGGAAGAGCATGTCATCGATTTCGATCAGCCCGACGCTTGGGCAGACCGGATTGAGGCTGACGACATTTTCTTGTGTTTAGGCACTACCTTAAAAACAGCGGGTTCTAAAGCAGAGCAATATACAGTCGATTTTGAGTACCAATACGCCTTTGCTCGGTGCGCTAGAAAGGCTGGGGCAAAACGCGTTTTTGTTATTTCTTCCCCTGGCGCTTCGTCCAAGGCGCGCGGATTTTATTTGCGTATGAAAGGCGAGCTTGATGAGGCCGTTAAACAATTAGGCTTTGAAACCACCGTGCTCATTAAACCCTCTTTAATTCGAGCTCGCAGAGAGGATGAGCGCCTAGGAGAGGTGTTGGGTGATCGTTTATTGACGCCGCTCTGCAAGCTGCCGGGACTGCGTCGCTATCGGCCCATCAATGCTCATGAACTCGCGCGCGCCATTGCTATTATGGCTACCCAAATCGAGTCGCCTGAGGCAGAGTATGTGCTCGATGACATCCAATCGATCTTGCCAGAAGGAGGGCCTTTTCTTGAAAGGAACCCATGATTACCTCGACGACCCTCGAAACGCCGATATTTTGATCAACATCAATGGAGAGCTTTTCCCCAGACAAAAAGCGGTGGTGTCGGTGTTTGACTCAGGATTTATTCTCGGTGACGGTGTTTGGGAGGGTTTACGCGTACATAAAGGCAAAATTGCATTCCTGGATGAGCACCTAGATCGATTGTACGAGGGCGCCAAAGCGCTGGATATGGATATCGGCGTAAGCCGCGCGCTGCTCACTGAGCGGCTCTACGGTACCCTAGAGGCAAACGGCATGCAGGAGGGGGTGCATATCCGCTTGATGGTGACGCGTGGTATTAAAGCGACCCCATACCAAGATCCTAGAGTGACGATTTCCGCCGCGACGATCGTGATTATTCCCGAATATAAAGAAGCGTTACCCGAAACGTCGGAACGAGGTATTCGTTTATTCACCGTGCATGTGCGGCGTGGTTACCCCGACGTGCAGGATCAAAAGCTGAATTCACACTCGAAGATCAACTGTATTACCGCCTGTATTCAGGCCGCGAAAGCCGGTGCCGATGAGGCTTTGATGCTGGACCCACACGGTTTTGTCGCCACATGTAATTCCACCCATTTTTTTATCGTGCGCAAGGGTGAAGTATGGACCTCCACGGGTGATTTTTGCCTAGGTGGTATCACGCGCGGGAACGTGATTCGCTTGTGCCGCGAATTAGACATTCCTGTCTATCAGAAAAACTTTAGCCTGACCGATGTCTATGGCGCTGATGAAGCATTCGTGACCGGAACCTTCGCCGGCTTGTGTCCTGTGCGAGAAGTCGACGGACGCACTATAGGCTCGGGTGAACGCGGCGCCATGGTACGACGTTTGCAAACGGCTTACTTGGAAATGATCGAGCGAGAATCACCAGTATGACGCTGCGTTTGGCGGTTTGGTCAGGTCCGAGAAACATTTCAACCGCGATGATGCGTGCCTGGGAGAATCGCGAGGACTGCGAGGTTTTGGATGAGCCCTTCTATGCCTACTATCTGAGGCAAACTGGGTTAGATCATCCAGCCGCAGACGAGGTGATGGCCTCACAAAGCACTGACTGGCGCGAGGTGGTTGCTTTATGCCAAGGTGTGGGGGCGAATAATGCGCCGATTTTTTACCAAAAACAGATGAGCTTTCATGTGCTTGGCGAGGTGGATCGGGGGTGGATGTCTGATCTGACACACTGTTTTCTCATTCGAGACCCTGAATCAGTGGTCGCTTCTTACGCCAAAGTTCGAGAGACGCCAACACTGGCCGATATTGGCTTTGTGCAACAAGCCGAGCTTTACCATTATGTGAGTCAGAATTTCGACCCGAATCCGGTGGTGATCGACAGCGCCGAGTTTTTAGCCCAGCCCGAGACTCTGTTGCGTGCGTGGTGCTCAGTTCTAGGTATTGAATTTTCTGAGTGTATGCTCAAGTGGCCAGCGGGTCGGCGAGACAGCGACGGTGTGTGGGCTCCTCACTGGTACGCGTCGGTGTGGGCCTCTACTGGGTTTGCTGAACCCCCGGCTACGAAGCCCGAATTGAACCGAAAGCTTCAAGCACTGGCTGATCAAGCTCGTCCCTATTATCAAGACTTGTATGAGCGTCGCTTACGAGTATGATGTTGAACGCCGAATAAACAATAAGAACCGAGTAAGTTATGTCCAGAACGATGATGATTACGGGAGCGGCCCGAGGAATCGGCTTAACCACGGCGCGATATTTTGCTGAGAAAGGTTGGCGTGTGGGGCTTTATGACCGCGACTCAGATACCATTGCAGAAGTACTGAAACAACCAGAATTTGGACGGTGTTTTGGCGGTGTTTGCGACGTCACCGATGATGAATCTGTGGCTTACGCGTTACAGCATTTTGCCGAGCAAACCCACGATGTCATGGATGTTCTGGTCAACAATGCCGGTGTGTTGTCGGCGGGCTATTTTGAGGAACTCGATCTCGACGAGCAAAATAAAATGATTGAGGTTAATGTACTGGGCGTGATGCGCATGGCCCATGCGGCATTCCCCATGCTTTCTGAGACGCCGGGATCGACGCTCGTTAACTTGTGCTCGGTCTCCAGCATTCACGGGGTGCCTACTCTCGCAATTTACTCGGCGAGCAAGTTTTTTGTGAATGGGTTTACTGAGGCGCTTGCCTTGGAGTGGGAACGTCACGGCATTCATGTCACCTGCGTTAAACCCCCGATTATTAATACGCAGATGGGTGCGGCGGCGAGTACCTTCTTGTCTGATACCCCAGTCCCTGCGCTAGAACCTCTGGTCGTTGCTGAAACGATTGATAATGCGATTCACAAGGGTGGCACGGGTCATATTATTGGCGCGGGGTCGAAAATTTGGAGCTTGCTGGATCGGTGGCTACCCGAAGCGGGCCGCGAATTGGTCGCTCGAAAAGTGTTGGGTCTTTAATTTGCCCACTGCGAGGAGTGCGACAAATAGCCTTTTTGACGCTATCGATAGGAGCGCGTCTTAACCGCTAGGTATTGAGTCTCGTGGCGTTACCGACCCGTGCGACGTGCCCATAAAATATATAGCACCACATTCAGTACCATGGGTATCGCATAGACCGCTGCAGGTACTGATAAGGACACATCGCCGATCAAGTTGGCTGCCACGAAGAATGCAGTAACCACATTTTGCACGCCAACTTCTATCGTGAGCGTGCTTGTTTGAGGACCCTGTAAAGATAAAACTTTCGCGATGATATAGCCGCATAGCATGCTCGTAATGTTCAAGAAAAACAGTGCGGGAACTAAAGTTGTGAGGTGGCCCGCAACTGTGTTGGGTGCGTTCACTAGGGTGGGTAAAACAATTAGGCACAATACCAATAGCGAAAGCTTTCGCACCCAAGGCTCAAGCTGAGCCACTTGTCTAGGGAATTTAGCGTATAGGATCATGCCGACAATCACGGGTATGACCGTCATCGTAGCGAGCGTTTTGATGGTTTGACCGACAGGAAGCGATAGCTCGGCCTCGGTACCCATAAAATGTCCCAGGGCAACATTTACGATGATTGGCAAGGTAACGATGGTGATACAGCTGCTTGCTGCTGTTAAGGTGACCGACAGGGCTGTATCCGCTTTAGCCAAATACGAAAACAGATTGGATGTAGCGCCCCCGGCACAACAAACCAAGATAATGACACCAACCGCTGTTTGAGCCTCAAGCTGAAATAAGATTGCAGTTAACCAACCGATAATAGGCAAGGCAATCATCTGGCCTCCCAGCCCCGCCAAAGACGCCGTGGGTTGTGTGATGACACGCTTAAAGTCGGCTACGGTCAGGGATAACCCCATGCCAAACATGATAATGATTAGCCCAAATGGTACAAATTGCGACAAGCTCGCGAGTAGATCCATTATTATTATCTCGACGTTGTTGTGTATTTATTTGTGGTTAGGCTCTGCTAACCGCGATGATATTGGGGTCTTGTTCGGCCGCGTCCGAGTGATCTCTATTTTGTACAGCGGCAGCCACTTGTCTGATCGGAGTGTGCAGCATGTTTTTTACGTCATCGGATGCGTTAATGGCGTCTAATGCTGCATCAAAACATAGCAACCACTGTTGGGTTTCTTTGGGGCCGATGTGGTAGGGCGCATGCGGATCTGTCAGGCAAACAGTGCCCTTTTTGTCGTGATAAAGTGGCGGCCCACCCATCCAGCCAATCAAGTACTCTGCCAGTGTATTGCTTATGGGCCCCAAGTCTTCGGCGTGCATGGCTCGAATACCTGCAGCTTCCGGTAAAGTATCCATCGCCTTATAAAAGGCCTCGCAAAGTTCACGGATTTTTTCTTCGCCAAGAAGTTGGAAGGGGGTTGTCATGTTGTTACCGTTGTTGTCATTAAGTGTGCAGTATAACCAATTTCTGCCACTGTGAGTCGCAAATTGGGGTGAAGCATGTTCTGAGAGAGTGGTTATCTGCCGGCAGGCGTAAACGAGATGCCACTTGGCTTATTGTGGTATCGTTGGTGGAAAGTTCTGTGCACTAAGTTGGATTCTTTATGTTTCGGTTTTTAAAAGTTGGGATACTGATTCTGTTATCGTCACCGGCGGTACAAGGGGCGGACACTATTATTCATGCTGGAAAATTAATCGACGTCAAGTCGAACTCGGTCCGAGACAAAGTGTCCGTGCTAATTGCTGGTGATCGTATCGAGGCAGTGAGAAGTGGTTGGGTTTCTGCGGAATCGGGGCAGCGGCTGATTGACCTGCGGGATCAAACTGTTATGCCCGGTTTTATCGATATGCACGTTCATCTCGATGGTGAGCTTGACCCGCCTAAAAGTTACAGCGAGGGTTTTTATCTGAATTCCGCTGACATGGCATTGCGAGCTTCTGCGCATGCGCGCAGCACACTTCGAGCTGGCTTTACCACGGTTCGTGATTTAGGGACGAGCGACGTTGACGCTATTAAGGCATTAAAAACGGCCATTAATTCTGGTTTGTTGGAAGGGCCTAGAATATTCATGGCGGGTAAAGCGATAGCGACTACCGGCGGACATGCTGACCCTACTAATGGCATTCGAAGCGATTTACGTGGTGATCCGGGCCCTAAAGAAGGGGTTATTAATAGTGCTGAGGATGCCTTCAAGGCGGTTCGCCAACGCTATAAAGACGGCAGTGATGTTATTAAATTAACGGTGACTGGTGGTGTCTTGTCACTGGCAAAAAGTGGGGATAATCCCCAATTTACCGACAATGAGCTGCGAGCGGTGGTTGCGGCTGCGCGCGATTACAATTTTAGAGTTGCTGTTCACGCTCACGGAGCAGAAGGGATGAAACGTGCCGTTGCGGCCGGGATTGATTCAGTTGAGCACGGCACCTACATGACAGAAGAAATCATGTCGCTCATGAAGGCCAAAGGTACATGGTATGTGCCGACCATTTCAGCGGGTAAGTGGGTTGCCAGGCTTTCTGAGGAGGACGGTAAGTTACCCGATGTGGTTAGGCCCAAGGCGGCCGCGGTGGGGCCGTTAATACAGGACACGTTTTCACGTGCATACGCAGCGGGCGTAAAAATAGCATTCGGAACGGACGCCGGTGTTTCGCCACATGGGCGTAATGCTGAAGAATTTGTATTTATGGTAGAAGCTGGGATGCCCGTTCTCGAAGCAATCAGATCGGCGACCTTAAATGCATCCATCTTACTTGGGCAAGAAGATAGTTTAGGTTCTGTGGAGGAGGGAATGTTGGCTGATTTAGTCGCAGTGGTTGGAGATCCAACCAGCGACGTAAGCGTTTTGCTGTCGCCCTCGTTTGTTATGAAAGGTGGTCATGTCTTTGTGAATGAAACTCCCACACCCTAGATAATGGATTTAAGTTCACGAGTAATTTAGTGGCCCGGGGCAGGATGTTGCCACCTTGTGGGCTTAACTGAGTAAATCTTTGGGTTGGCTCCACTTTGGGATGCCAACCCAATTTGGGGTGAACACAGTGGTTAAAGCTCATTCTCTCCGCGTACTTGCGAAGTCTAGAAATCCAAGCGATATCCTAAAGTGACAAAGCTGGTTTCGTTTTTATAAGCGCCAACAGCGTAAGTTTCGTCATACCATTCGTAACCCGCTTCAAACTCGATACGCGCCTGTTTGTTGATTTTGTAATCTAAACGAACCGAAGGACGGGTAACCCAGCGGTCACCGCTGTCGTAGTTATTGGTTCGATAATCGACGCGAATCCGTGGGTTGATTTTGAATTTTCGGTTGGGCGAAAAGCGCCAGTTACCTGTCAGGGTATAGGTGCTCGCACTGTCTGTATCGCTCATACGCAAGCCCCAGATTGCCACATCGTTTACTTGCAAGATGTTGGTACCGACAAACTGCAGTGAATAATACATGTCGGTACCCGTAGCTGCGGTGCCCTCAACGCCGGCAGATGTCTCAGTGGCACCAAATTCCGTAGCCGTAACGTCACCGATGACTTGCCATTTCTCACTGAGAGTATGTGTAAGGCTGGCTGTCATGGTGGTCGAGCGAGCACTGCGGTCTAAGGCCAGTTGTTTTAGTTCATCGTCGCTGTACAGGGGGAATAGGGCGTCAAAACGTGTAACACCTTGTCCTTGAATTGCATTCAACTTAGTGAGTGTTGGGCTGTAGCGATAGTCGATAGAGACGTTCAAACGAGTCGCCTCACTCAAACTCCAGTTTCCTAGAAATAGTGCAGAATTTAGCTCATCGAAGTACACATCATAGTCGAAGGTAGCATAAATTGAAGATGACCGAGTTGAGTAGCGCGCTTCGGCACCAACTGCTTCTCGGTCGGTAAGATCAAAGTTCGTCTGCTTAATATAGTAGGCACTCAGGTTCCAGTTATCTGCGACGTTTAGGAAGTCGACACTGGTACCATAAAATTCGACATCGGTATTGATCGTATCGCGGCGGCTGATATCCACGGGGTAGCCAAATGAAGCGTTCACAATGATATCGGGTGTGAGCTCGTAGCTGGCGTATAAACCATCGAAGCGCCCGAGGATGCCGTCGGTATTACGCGATTGTCGGCCCAGTTTGGCGCTGGCCCCCCAGTCTGAATTTTCGATTTCCACGGACCCCACATTGGGCCGAAATTCAGATTCGGTGTCGTCTTCAAAGTCTTTGCGAAAAGACCCGATGAATTGGGTCTTGATGTCCCAAATCCCGTTGCTGATACGGTGCACGAAATCCAAGTCGGTGGTCAGTTGATCGCGCAGGACGGTGGAGCCGCCAGCTTCAGGGTAATTGTCATCACGATAGTAACGTTGCCCGAAGCTACCATAAAATTCAGAGTCCCACGCTAGAGCCTCCTCTGCCTGACCGATGGATTTAGCTTTCATATCGGAGGTCACCAGCACAGCCAAGCGCTGACGAACACGTGCCGCATCTTCAGTATCGCCATAAAGATCAATGAAGTTTTCGTACTCCCCTTTTGCTTGCGCTAGCTGCTGGTTTAACTCGCGAGTAATGGCCAAAAGTTCATGCGCGCGGCGCTGTGTAACTCCTGTTGTTGTGTCTTTTAAAGTGCGGAATAAACGAATAGCGGTGGTGTAGTCTTTGGCAAAAATAGCGGCTCTGGCTTCATCAATGGTGCTTTGTGTTTTTGCATCATCACTGCTTAGGTCTTTCAACAGGTCGGCCGAGGTTAGTTTGGGTGCTTTTGCTGGGCGGGTGATTTCGCTG
>JALRFH010000180.1 GCA_023253715.1 Halieaceae bacterium | reverse complement strand
ACCTCCTACAACGGGAATATGCGTAAAAACTACGCTGGCATCGGATACACCTATAACGCTGACATTGATGCGTTTGTGCCTCCCCAACCTTTTCCATCTTGGGTGCTAGACAACGACACGGCCCAATGGAACGCTCCTGTTGCTATGCCAGAAGACGCTGGCACTGGTGAGCCTCCCAAGCGTTATACATGGGATGAAGCAACAACATCATGGGTTGAAGCTGTTTAAATATGTTTGGTAATTCAGCATTTGCCCAAACTCCATTTGCAACTGTTGGAACTACTTCAACTATTTTCTTATCATTAGCAGAAAATATTAATGTAGCAGATACAAACAGTCAAAATTGGACATTTATTCAGACATCTGGACGAGGGAAACTCTTACGCCATGCAATCGCGACAGTTCGACTTGGTGCATCGCCTGCGAAGCCATCAGGTAACTGCCCGTACTCAGCGCTCGACTGTAAGCTATGATTGGTTTTCCCGTATCACGCAGCGCGGAGAGCTCTTGCGCAATAGCCAACGCAGTGGTTGGACCCGCAAAACCTGTCTCGCTGAAATCGATACTCACCGCGGCAAGCGATGAGTCCTTGGCGGCTCGACGTAACAATGCTACCAGATCACGCGTTTGAATTTGTTCCACATCCGACGCGTTAAACGGAAACTCGAGCTCGTCGGGAAAGACTTCTTGATCGAGAATCAAACCCTTGGGCGCGATCATCAACACCTTACCCTCTGCACTGGGTTGTTCGGGTCGATCAAAAATGGACTGCATCAGAGCCGACACCAAAGCAACCACGACCGCCAAGGTAATGACATTCAAGGCAAAACCTCGCACAGTCTTTAGCACGCTGCCTAATTTGTTAAAAAAACGTTTAAACATACTGATACTCCTTAAGCCAAGGAGCAGTGTAAGCCAAAGACGGGCTCTTGTCGCCGCAGTGTATCGCACGCCTGCAACGACTCACCGAAAACCGACTAATGAGGGCCAATCGTGGCGCTTAAATCCGACCACGGTGCAAAGTACAGTGAAGTCCCCGTCACGAACATGACTGTATCCGTGTCAATGATTGAGCGCATGGGTTCATCGGCCGCATTCGGGTCGGCTGGATCCGCACTCATGAAACCTTGCGGTATTAGCCGCGCTTGACTGGGATCGTTTGGAGCTTGGATCGAAAACCCATACAAGCGCCTTTCTGCGCGATAGACGTCGTCTTGCAGCGAGGTTCCGCTTAGCGGCACGGCTAGCCGATAGGTGTCCGCGTTGAGCACGGTGAACGCTTGCCGATCGTATTCCGAGGGCGTGTAGGACCAAAGCAAGTCGCCGCCCATGTCAAAAGCACCTAAGCTTAAGGGTTGCGCCAAATTACTGACATCAAATAACTCAATTTTGGGCAGGTTTTGCTCACTGCGGCCAATCCCTAACAGCACCTTGTCGCTGACTGGGTGTAAAAAATTAGAAAAGCCTGGGATCTCGAGACTCCCTGCAATAAAGGGGTCTCTGGGATCACTTAAATCGAACACATACAAAGGATCACGCCTTTCAAAGGTCACCGCGTAGGCTCTGTCCTCTAAGAATCTGACGCCGTAAAGATCCTCATTCGGTTTTCCAATCGATTCGGGACGACCATCGTTCGGTAATTGAGCCAAGATCGCCATTTCGCCATTGGCGACACGAGCATCGAGCAACCACAGCGTATGCTCAAACCGATCGTTTGGATCATCGGTTATGGCGGTTGTCAGCAAGCGCAGGGATCCCGCCGCTTCATTCAGCCTAAAATCGCGCTGATCACCCAAAAACAGCTGCCCCTCCACTCGACCCGAGCCCTGGTAATCCGACGAGGCGTTCAATAGAAATTGGTGTAACAAGGTGCCAGGCACCGACGCCTGCTCATTCTCGAGTAAATACAGATGATCTGCGGTGACATAAACCCCGGATATGTCGCCGAGGTAACAACGAACATGCAGAGGCTCGGCCGTCTGCGCATCAACTTGCGTCACCAAAGTAACGACTGGGTAGGGTTCATTTTCGCCCGCCCACTTGTGCGCGGCATTGACGTGTAGGCAGGCACTAGGAGACGGCGTGGTCACTGCCGCATCGTTCCACTGAATCTTAGGCAACACCGCTTCGATATCAAGCTGTTCCAGCAAGGCCAAGTTGCTGTCTAACTGTTCCTGAGTCGAGGGATAGAAAATATAGCCCGGCACATCGGGGGTAAACCGGCTAATGACGGACACTTTAGTCCCCACCTTACGGCTCTGAATGTAAGCACCTTCGATACGAAGGCGCCCTCGAGACTCTGGCACAGCAGGATTGTCTAGAGACCAAGTCTGCAACTCAAGGACCTGTCCTGCCCAGTCTCCTAGCGCTAAACGATCCCAACCGTAGGCACCCCACCAACTGCTGGAGCTCACGATTTGAGCGTCCGTTTGATCTAAGTACATCCCCTCGACCATCAAACCCTCTTCTAAAGGGATATGTGCTTCGCTCGTCACCGCCATTTGGGCCGCATCAGTCACCAGCACTCGAACCTTACCCTCGAGGGGCGGCATTGGCGGAAACAGAGCATCAGCCGCAACGTCAGTAGCCGCGTCAACCGCAACGAAGCAACAGCCCCCTGATCGCGACGGCGCGATCAATAAAAGATCGCCGTTGTACTGCACCAAGTCTGACTCTGCGACATCACTCTCAAGTCGGTAACTCGTCGAAAACCTCGCTTGCGCAGGCGCACCTGCATCCGCAGCCAAGGCCACCTCTGCGACCTGACTGGAACCGGCTTGCGCAAAGCCATCGCGAACGAATTGCACAACCGCTTGTTCGCTGGAAAAACTGACCAACAAACGGTTGTCTGTGGGCTCTTGGGTGACTGGCGGCTCCGGCACAGCACTGCTGCCGCCACCGCCGCCACAAGCGATCAAGACCAAACCAACACTACATAGGCATGGCAGTCTCATGCCGCGCAGTAAAGACCTTAGCATTTTAGCCCCCTTTCCGATCAACGCGGCGGATCGACCGCATCGGCATTACTTGCATTCACCCGATACCAACCTGCTATCGAAAAACGATCTCGCGTTGCAGGTAGGACCTCATGAGGAAACTCTTCGCTCAAGAATACCACCACTGTACCCGCCAGTGGGGTGACTCTCAAGCCTTGTCGATCCTCAGCATTCTGATACAAGACCAGCTCACCACCATCATCAATACCCCAATCGCTATTGAGATACGCAACCAACGACAAAACTCTGTTAGTTTGTCCACGAAACGCATCGTAATGGCGCTTGTAGTAGGCCCCTGCGCGATACCGAGCGTAGTGACTTTCAAATGAAAACAGCCCCATAAACAAACGTCGATTGATGGCGGTTCGCAGGACTTCGGCCCAAGCCAACCAAGCAGCGCCCGGTGGGGTTTCACCCGTCATCCAACACACCTCATCAGAACGCACAAAATCGTTGGTGTGATGCTGCGCGTGTCGACCGATCCCGGCGCGAAAAAACGCGCTGTCATCTAGGGACATCACCTGGGTTTGCAAGGCCGCTAACACCTCCGGGGGCAGACAACTCGGCTGAATCGAATAACCTTGCTGCTCAAGGTCATCACAAATGCGCTCGGCTCGATCCTCAGTCAGCGCATGGGCAGACCATTCAGTGGACACACAGGTTTCGGGCGCAGCATCCAT
This sequence comes from Halieaceae bacterium, assembly GCA_023253715.1. GTDB lineage: Bacteria > Pseudomonadota > Gammaproteobacteria > Pseudomonadales > Halieaceae > Aequoribacter. The sequence goes on along the minus strand of JALRFH010000180.1, from coordinate 17,094 downwards.
GTAATCAAGCTCGTAAGTAAAACTGTATTGTACTCTATGTCGAAGCGATGACACGAAGGTTACGACGCCGGTTGCAAAAAAAGTGACTAAGACTGTACAAGCCACTGTGATCTGTGTCACATTTGCATTCGGAATCAAACACCCCGGAGCAATGCCTATAATGCTTATTAAAAATCTGTCCCCTATCGATCGTGGTATTCGCGGCATCGTTGCCGTAGTCGCCTTAGTGGCGGCCTTGTTTTTCCCTGACGCGATTGGTGACCCTTTACTCCGTGGCATCCTCATAGCGTTTGGCTTACTCAACGCGATATCACTGGTATTCGGCAACTGTTTGGTCTATCAAATCGCGGGGATTTCTACCTACAAAGGGGCTAATTCCTCGGACACTTAAACCATGGCACTTCAACCCCTGCTGCTAGCGACCGATTCGGGACTAAAACCTCGTATCATTATGGGTTCGCTGGGCCTTGCGGTCATCGTGTCGTTAATCTTCATCGCCGTCGCTTACCGCTTGTCCACCGAGCTGGGTTTAGATGTGCAAGCTGAAGGTGTCGAGACAAGAGCGAAGACGCTCGTGCATTCACTTGAATTCGACGCGGCAAACCATACCCAAGACAGCATCAATACAAGCTACCTAGAACACCTTGTGGCGCAGCATTTTAACGACTCTTCAATCGTGGTCACCTACAACGGCCGCGCGCAAGAGTATGGACAAGTGCCAGCCGATGCCCTTGCTGCAAAAATGCGATTGATCAACGATGCCGACGCGTCGGGGCTCATCGAAACAGAGGCGCAAAGCTACATGTGGGCCAAAGCTCAATCAGATCACTTGAATTTATCGGTGTTTTTACTGACACCCGTGGATGTCTTTGCCAAAGGCTTGGACGCCGTCAGTAAACGTCTCATGTTAGTTTCCTTCATTACCCTATGGATTGCGATCTGGGGGGCACTCTCCCTATCGGCCATCATCAGCAAGCATTTTGAAGCCATCAACAAGCGACTTCGAGACGCCGCGTCGCGCGATACACTGACTGGCCTGTACAATCGTGCCTATATGCAAGAAGCCTTCGATGCTCGTCTGCAAATGAGCGCTCATAATAACGCCTCGGTTCAAGGTGCTTTCATCCTGATGGGGCTGAATAAATTCAAAGAAATTAATGAAACCATCGGAAGTTCTGGTGCTGACGAATGCCTCAAAATTCTGGCGCAAAAACTCTCAAACCTAGCCCCCACCGAGTGTGCTATTTACCGTTATGGCGGCGACGAATTTGCGTGCTGGACCGATCAGAGCGATGAGGAAAGCATCCGCGCTATGGCGCGATCTTTTGTGCAAGCGACCCAAGAAGCTATCACTGTTAAAGGCTGGAGCTTTAACTTGAGCTTGGCCGTGGGAATCGCCTTGTTCCCTCGCGATGCCAGCGCCAGCAAAGACATCATCCACTGCGCAGATATCGCCCTACAGGATGCAAAGCGCTCCCGCCAAGCGATCCTTTTTTACAACCCGCAATACGACGAAAACACCCAATTAAAAGCGTTGCTGCGCAATCAAGTTCCCGGTGCGATTGCACGGGCCGACTTTTCGATGTTTTTTCAACCTAAAGTTGACTTAGCAACGGGGGCTATTGCAGGCGTAGAAGCCCTAGCGCGCTGGCACCACCCGACGCTTGGAAATATTCCACCTGATGTCTTTATCCCACTGGTAGAGCAAGGGCGAGAGATCAATGCCTTCAGTCGGCTCATGCTCCATACCGCCATTAGACAGGCCAAGGTTTGGGAAACAGCGGGCAAGTACATACCGGTTGCTGTGAATTTGTCACCCTATAATCTACTCGATAACCACCTGGTTGAATTTGTGCGGCGCGAACTTGAGGCAGCACAACTTCCCGCGGAACTGCTGGCCGTCGAGCTAACGGAAAGTGCTACCATGTTTGATGTCAATCTGGCACAGAAGGTCTTCACGGATTTCCAAGCGATGGGCATTAAAATTTCGATTGATGATTTCGGCACCGGCATGAGCTCAATGTCGTACCTACAAACTTTGCCCATCGATTGCGTAAAACTTGATCGCAGTTTCATCGAGCACATTCAAACTAACAAGGTCGCCCACTCGATCGTCGCTTGCATGGTATCACTGTGCCATACACTTGGAAAAACAGTGGTTGCTGAAGGCGTTGAAACCGACTCTCAAGCGAAGGCCCTGCGAGAAATCGGTTGCGATCAGGCCCAAGGTTACCTCTTTGCCCGCCCACTGAGAGTGAACGATCAAGAACTCATCGATTGGTTCCGTACTGAAGTCCCAGCAGTCCCCATGGACTCGGACATCCGAGCGTAACGTTCATCAGTTGATCTCTATCAAGTACCCAACATTCAGCCTGCGCTAAACTGCGCTTGTCCCCTACATAAGAGGTACCTATGTTAGAAAAGCACGATCTACACCACGAGTTCCCAGAACATCGGGACGCCATTCACGAGCTAAAAATGAACGATACCCACTTCTCGCGACTTTTTACCGAGTACCATGAGATAGACCACGAGATTCACCGTATTGAAACGGGCGCCGAGAACACCAGCGACGACTATTTAAACGAGCGCAAAAAAATTCGTTTGAACCTGAAAGAGCAATTACTCGCCATCATTAAACGGCCAAGAACAGCGTGAATCAAAGGCGAGGTCGATCACCGCTCGTTTGGGTATCGACCTTTGCGCCTGCAGCGAGCCCCCCACTCTATTGCAAAGCCCCTCCCGTAATGGCCTAAGTAGCAAACTCATGGCAACAAATCACTGGCACCCATAACAATGTTTTAGACGAATAACTGAATGACTTTTGGCATCAGACGGCGCAAAGATTTTGCGTCACAGGATGCCAAGATCAGTCGATCAGGTCGTAGCATGAGAACCTGATTTGAGCTTGGTGAGTTCCCCCCTTCAACAGACCAACTACCCACTAGATCACGCGTCGCTTCAGACGTAGACAGCGAGAAAAAACTCCCGCCTAACGCTTGCCACTGCTCTCTCAGCTCGTCGTCTACCAAACGATTGGGATCACAGTCCACGCCCACACACAAAAGACAATCGCCAAAGACGACGTCACTGCGTTGGCGATCACCCTGGCCGGACCTTAGCCACCACTGAGGCAAGTGGGCTCCAGCTACAAACTCGGTCTTTGAGCGAGCTTTAAGGAACAGACCGTCATCGTAGCGATTTTGCGGCTTCACCTTCATGTCGGTAAAAACCCTGTGCACCACCGGAAGTAAACCCACAAATTTAGCCAAGCCGTGCACGAAAGTGGCTTTTAGTCGATTCGCTGGCATGATCATCTCACCCAAAAACTGCGCTAAACGGATCATTTTCTTCGCGTGAGGCTTTCGTTCTTGTGTGTAAGAGCTGAGTGCACTCGCTGACAAATCACTGTTGAGCACAGCCCTAAGTTTCCATGCCAGGTTAGCCACATCACGCAATCCCGACACCAAGCCTTGCCCTGCGAACGGTGGCGTCACATGCGCGGCATCTCCCGCCAAGAACACCGAGTCGACTTGAAAGGTGTCGGCCAAGCGCGCATGGAAGCGATAAACCGCTTTGCGCTCCACCGTGATGTTTTCGAAGGATGTCCACGGCTTGAGCAGCTCTTTGATCTTGGCATCTCGCATGAACTCTTCTTGTGTTTCGCCGGGATGCAACATGAATTCCCAGCGCTGTCGACCACCGGGCGCGGGCATATGCGGCGCCGGGCGCTCTGGATCACAGTAAAACGTTATCTCTTCTACCGGTTCGGGCACATTGAGGGCATCAACGATAAGCCAATCCTGCGAATAACTTATACCTGAAAAATCGATACCCAAACTTTGCCTGACAGAAGAGGCGGCTCCATCGCAAGCGACCACAAAGCGGGCCTTGATGTCCTCTTCGACACCAGTATCGACCTCCTTTAATCGAAGAAGAACGCCACTCGCAGAATTTTCAATCACCTGCGCGGATACGCCACGCCGGACAGCAACAGACCCAGACGCATGAGCACTGGCGGCTAAGCCCGCTTCCAAATCGGGTTGGAAGAACGTCACCAATGGCGGCAAGGTATCGACACTCTCAGTGGTATTCATGCGTGCAAATCGACCATAGATCGGACTGAAATAATTCACCGCGGGAATGTGCACCACATCCAAATCGTCCAGCGCCAGGCCACACATTGCTAAGATGCGCAAAGCCTCGTTGTCCAGAGCGATTGCCCGGGGATCCATTTGAATCGCCGCCAAGCGATCAACAATCAACACGTCGACCCCCAGTCGGCCCAATAGCGCCGCCATCGCCATTCCGACAGGTCCAGCGCCGATAATTACCACCTCGTAAGATGACTTCATACGCCCCTCAATTATACAAACTTTGACTTATTTGAACACTAATGTTCAAATAAGTCCAATTCTAAGGGGGCAACTCATGGCGTCACTCAACTCACAAAAGCGTATTCATGCGGCCGCTATTCGCCTGTTTAACGAAACAGGCTCACAAAAACTGACCATCAGCGACCTGGCCGAAGAGGCAGGTGTGGCACGAGGTACCGTCTACGCCTACCTCGATCGCAGTCCCAACCTGTTTGAACAGACGGCCGAGCGCCTTGCACATGACCTGCACCGCCGTATTGCCAAAGGTGCCACAACATTCGAAGACCCTGCCGACAAAGTCGCACTCGGTATCTTTCATTTCATTTACCAAGCACAGGCCAACCCCGATTGGGGCCGTTTTCTCTGTCACTTCGGTTTCACCGCCCATCAACTAACCCAGGTTTGGCAAGCCCAACCTATGCACGATGTGACACTCGGGGTGAAGCGCGGCCGATTTGATCTGGAAATTTCGCAAGTACGCAGCGCCGTAACTTTACTCGCCAGCGCAGTTATTGGCGCCATTCAGATCATACTCGCTGGGTACAAAGGTTGGCGCGAGGCGTATATTGAAGTAACTGAACTCGTCCTTAAATCCTTTGGTTTAAGCGCAGCGGAAGCCCGAACCATCGCTCGCGAACGCGCCAACGCAACTTCTGTAAACAGCTGAGGATAAGACCATGAACGCACCCGCACTTGCTGTTGATTACGTTAAGGCCTCTACCAAGCCCGCTATCAAAGTAAATCGGCTTGCTTTTCTTCGATTTGAACGTCCAGATCTGGACTTAGCCGAACGTTTTTTACTCGATTTCGGTTTGGTCACAGTGCACAAATCCGAACAGGATTTGTACCTCGCCGCCAACACAGGGTCCTCTTGGTGCTATCACATAAAGCGGGCTAATCAGGCCCGCTTTGTGGGCCTGGGTTTTGATTGCGAGTCCCTAAGTGACCTCGAGAAACTGGCACTGTCCCAGGGGCAGAGTGTGGAACAAGGCTGTGAACTCGGAGACTATCATCGTGTAACGCTAACAGACCCCAATAATTTTCTTGTCGAAATAAACTTCGGCTTCCGCGACGCCAACTATCAGCTACCACGCGCTGCAGCCAACTTAAATCACAGCAACGCGACACCGCGTATCAATGCCCTTCACGACTTCGCTGCCAGTCCCTCCCCTTTGCTAAAGTTAGGGCATGTGGTCATCGAGACGGCGGGTTATCAAGAGACGGTAACTTGGTATACACAAATTCTAGGCTTAATTCCATCTGACACACAGGTCCTTCCGTCCGGTGAGCCTATCGTGACGTTTTTTCGCATGAACCGAGGTGACATACCTACCGATCATCACACAGTCGCCATCGCCCATACCTTTCAGGCCGCATTTTCGCACGCAGCCTTCGAAACAGTAGACATCGATGCGATCGGTGCTGGTCAGCAATGGCTCCGCAATCAAGGTTGGCACCATGCCTGGGGTATCGGTCGGCATATTCTTGGAAGTCAGCTCTTCGATTATTGGTCTGATCCCTGGGGTGCTCATCACGAACACTACGCCGATGGCGACGTCTTTACGGCCGATTATCCCATGGGAATCTCCGCGGCAAGCGCGCAAGCAATGAGCCAGTGGGGGCAAGTCATGCCGTCTGAATTCATTAAACCCAAGCTCACGCTGAGCACCATAATGACACTACTCAAAAATTTAAGAAAACACCCAGATCTAACCCTAAAAAAACTGGCAGCCATTGCCAAAGTCATGACCTAAAAGGAATTCGACCATGGCCGTTAACATCGCGCGAATTGAACACGAAAACAGCATCCAATGGGGGCGTCAATTGGAGGGTAAGATCACTTTACTCCCTATTCCATGCACCACCACGGGCGAGCTGATTTCGAATTACTCGCCAAGTGAACTTAAATCGATGACCGGCGCTGAGGTCACTGTCGAAGAGATCAAAATATTGAGCCCGGTCACAACTAACCAACAATTCGTTTGCCAAGGCGCAAATTATCGACAGCACATGATTGAGTCCGGCGTCGATCCCGATGCAAAAACTTTCAACATGATATTTACCAAAGCTCAAAGCTGCATATGCCCAGCTAACAACCCCGTTATCCGACCTAGACATGTCGCACTACTCGACTACGAAGTCGAGCTCGGTTTAGTGCTTAAGCAAGCGATCGACCACCCGATTGAAATCCGCCCCGAATCCATCACCGATTACGTCGCGGGCTTGGTCATCGTCAACGACTACTCTGCGCGCGATGTTCAAATTCCACAAATGCAATTTTACAAAGGGAAAAGCTTCCGCACCTTCGGACCCGTGGGCCCTTGGCTTTGTTTGTTGGAACAGAATGACGAGAAGCATCTACTCAATCTCAATCTCGAGCTAAAAGTCGATGGCGAAATTCGTCAACAAGACAACACCCGCAACCTTGTATTTCAGCCAGCAGAGACCTTAAGCGAACTGTCTGGGGTGCAAAATTTCGCACCCGGCGATTTGCTGGCAACGGGCACCCCAGCAGGTTGCGCCCTTGCAGCACCCTCGCCTCGAGTGCAGCGCTTAATGGGACTCATTCCAGAGAAAACCAAGTGGCGTTTGTTTGTTAACGCACAAAGCAAACGCTCTCAATACCTGCAACCCGGCCAGACGGTAACCACAAGCATTCGCTCTGAGTGCGGAACGATAAATTTAGGCACGCAATCCAATCTTGTCATTGCCGAATGATTACGCTTTGATCAATCGGTTTTATAAAGCTCATTGAAAAAACCGATTGATCTCTTCGAAAATATCAAATTCCCTTCCTGCTGCCTTGCGCCTACATTACCGTCAACGACGGTACGTTGTGGTCTACACGTGCACATCGTTTAACCCTTTACGTATTAGACTGGAGGCTGGACGAGAATGAAAAAACAAAAACGATCTTTAGTGAGCGCGGTCGCAATGGCGCTGTCCTTAACGGCAGCATCGTCGGGCGTCAGCGCCATGAGCGAAGCTAAAACCACACAATTTTGGTGGCCCGAAGCCATTAACTTGAGCCCTTTGCGCCAACATGCGCCGCAATCAAACCCTTACGGTGACGACTTCCACTATGCAGAAGAATTTTCTAAGTTAGATCTGGATGTCGTGAAATCAGACATTAAAGCGCTACTCACTCAATCTCAAGATTGGTGGCCAGCAGACTACGGCCACTATGGTCCGTTCTTTATTCGTATGGCGTGGCACAGCGCGGGTACCTACCGCGTGAGTGATGGTCGCGGCGGTGCAGGTGGCGGTCAGCAGCGCTTTGAACCCTTGAACAGCTGGCCAGATAACGGCAACCTCGATAAAGCACGCCGTCTGTTGTGGCCGATCAAACAGAAATACGGCCGAAGTATTTCATGGGCGGATTTAATGGTTCTTGCTGGAAACGTAGCCCTAGAATCCATGGGCTTTAAAACCTTTGGTTTCGCCGGTGGCAGACAAGATGACTGGGAGCCGGACCTGGTGTACTGGGGCCCAGAGAACGAGTTCTTGGACGACAAACGCTACCACGGTGATCGTGAACTCGAGCGTCCGCTAGCTGCGGTGCAAATGGGGTTGATTTATGTTAACCCTGAAGGTCCCAACGGCAACCCTGATCCCCTGCTCGCGGCAAAAGATATCCGGGAGACCTTTGGTCGCATGGCGATGAACGACGAAGAAACCGTTGCCCTGATTGCCGGTGGTCACACCTTTGGTAAGGCTCACGGCGCAAAAAGCCCCGAGGGATGCGTAGGCCCAGAGCCCGCGGCAGCGGCTATCGAAGAACAAGGCATGGGTTGGACCAACAAATGTGGCAAGGGTAATGCAGAAGATACCATCACCAGTGGCCTAGAGGGCGCTTGGTCGGTCAACCCCACTGCGTGGACCACTCAGTATCTAGACAACCTGTTTGCTTACGAGTGGGTGCAGACGCGCAGCCCTGCCGGTGCGATCCAGTGGATTCCCGCGGACGGCCAAGCGGCGAATTTGGTGCCTGATGCCCATATCGAGGGCAAGCGCCATGCACCGATTATGTTCACCACCGACTTGTCGTTGAAAATGGATCCTGAGTACCGCAAGATCTCGAAGCGTTTTCAGGAAAATCCGGCGGAATTCGAGCTGGCATTCGCCAAAGCCTGGTTCAAATTAACGCATCGCGATATGGGGCCTGCAGCTCGTTATTTAGGTACCGATGTACCCAGCGAAACGCTCACTTGGCAAGACCCCATCCCATCTGTTGAGCACAAGCTAGTCAGCGGCCGCGATATCAACAAGCTGAAACAAGCCATTTTGGACACAGGCTTATCAACTCAGGCGCTCGTAAGAACGGCTTGGGCCTCGGCTTCTAGCTTCCGCGGTACCGACATGCGCGGTGGTGCTAACGGCGCGCGCATCCGCTTAGAGCCACAGCGTAGCTGGGCAGCTAACAATCCAGAGGAATTAGCGGGTGTCTTGCTCAAGCTCGAGCAAGTACAGGCCGATTTCAATCAGTCTGCTCGTGGCGGCAAGCAAATTTCGCTCGCTGATATCATTGTATTGGGCGGTGCCGTAGCGATCGAGCAAGCCGCTAAGCAAGCGGGCTACGACATTGACGTTCCGTTTAACCCGGGCCGCGGCGACGCCACTCAGGAGCAAACCGACGTTGAATCATTTGCAGTGCTTGAGCCAAACGCGGATGGTTTTAGAAACTACTACACCGACGCGTCTTGGTCATCACCTGTCAACATGATGATCGACAAAGCGAACTTGTTGAACCTAACAGTGCCTGAAATGACCGCACTGGTAGGCGGCTTGCGCGCCCTAGACGCCAACACTTCAGGTGCTAAACACGGTGTGTTCACAGATCGTCCAGGGACTTTGAGCACGGACTTCTTCACCAACTTGCTCGACATGTCTACCGCTTGGAAGCCCGCCGCCGAGGCCGGGATTTACGAAGGTAAAGACCGCACGACCGGTGCCCTTAAGTGGACGGCAACACCCGTCGATCTAATGTTTGGTTCGAGCTCTGAGCTTCGCGCTATCGCCGAGGTCTACGCGGCTGCCGACGGTGGCGAGAAATTCGTCAACGACTTTGTCGCGGCATGGACCAAAGTCATGACTGCCGATCGTTTCGATCTTAAGTAAGTTCATCTCATCCTATCCACATTTAAGCGGCCCGAGCGGCCGCTTTTATTTGCCTGTATTCTGAACTTTGGCGACCGCAATCTACAGTTTAGAAAGTGACGGTCGACATGCTCGATGCTTCGCGTATCATGCCAGCATCGGTACCCATGATTGAATTAGTATGTTGAGACTCTGTTTCGCCTTAACGCTCGCGCTCTGCTTGCTAACACCCTCAAGCAGTCAGGCCAGCAACGACACCGAGAGTACGCTGTATCAGCTGATGAGCGAGCGTCTGTCACTAATGCCAGAAGTCGCTAAGTATAAGCTGTATCACGACCTACCGATCGAAGACCCAGCGCGCGAAGCTGTGGTTCTAGAGCGAACGGTCTCACGTATCCAAGCGCTTGATCCAACGCACACAAAGCTGTTTTTCAGCCTACAGATGAACGCGGCGAAAGCGATACAAAAAGAAGTTATCGAGTCGATTAATAAACAAGCTCTAGACCCCGTGCAAATTCGCTCACTGAATGCGGATTTACGCCCAAAGCTCACAGAGCTGGGCGATCAAATCATTGAAGAACTGCTGATCTCTTATCAAAACGAAACACAGTTGAGCCGAGCGAATTTTGACGCGCACTTCGCAGACCTCAAGCTAAGCCCGCGGCTCAAAGACGGGCTGTTTAAGTCTCTCGAGCTCGTTCTCACCAAACCGCCAGAATTCACGCGTGGCACCCTAGGCCGAATACAAGCAGACAAGACTTTACGAGTGGGGGTAACGCTCGATTACGCGCCATTTAGTTACCAAAATGAGGATGGCGAATTTATTGGAGTCGATATCGAGCTTGTCAAAGCACTAGCGGCAGATCTGGGCTATACAATCGTTTGGGTGAAGACATCTTGGCCGACATTAATGACGGATGCTCAAAATAACGCCTTTGACATCGCGCTTAGCGGCATTTCGATTACGGCAGCACGACAGACCCATATGCTGTTTTCTGTGCCCTACCACACGGGCGGAAAAACAGCGCTTGGGCGCTGTGCATCTGAGTCCGAGCTCACAAATCTTGCGACCATCGACCGTTCTGGCGTCCGCGTCATCATTAACCCTGGTGGCACCAACGAACGCTTTGTTCGAAGTACTATCACCAAGGCATCGATAATTGTTCACCCTGACAATCGCACAATCTTTCACGAGATCGTAAACAAAAACGCGGATGTCATGTTTACTGACTCGATAGAAGCACAATTACAAGCAACAAAACATTCCTCATTGTGCGTGCTATTGGATCAGCCTCTAACGTTCCAGCAAAAAGGCGTGTTACTGCAACCCGATCCAGAATTAAAAGATCTTATCGACTCTTGGCTGCTCGACGCCATGTCGTCGCAAGATTTTGAGGCTTCATTCAGGAAGCACGGAGCTACCCCAGACTAACGCTTGAATAGGCCTTTTAGCTTGTCCTGCACCTTGTCTTTGAGCTTGGATTCCGCCTTCGATTTCAAAGCATCTTTGGCTAAGTCTTTTAGCTGAGACTCCAAGACGCTCTTATCGACCCCGATCGATGGATATGCAAAGCCTCCCTGTACCAATACCGGAATATCAAGACGCTCAACTTCAATCTGCTCGCCTTTAATCATCAGCCTCGCATTGTTCAGTTGCGCGGCCAGTAGAAGGTTCAGCTCGCCTGCTTTTTTGTGACTAAAATCACCGCTCACCGCCAGATTAACGGTGCCGTCGCTCACCTTATTAGCCACAGAGTTATTCAGCTGGGTTTTGATGGCCTGATAATCAATATTGTTAAAGTGTCCCTGAATCTTGCTCGTTGCACTCGAATCCAGTAGCGAATCGAGGCTCACATCCAAGGCAATATTGTCCGATGCTGAGGTCAATTGCAGACGGGGCGCCGAGGTGTTCTGGGCGGGCTGTGAACTCAATGAAGTCATCTCGATCGACAGTGTCTCAGACGCAAGCCACTCAGCGTTTAGCGCGTCGATGTAGACTCGATCGATGTTCGTTTGCCAATATCGACGTGCCAAGGGCTCATGAACCACAGAGGCATAGCCACTGTTCTGAATTTGCTCATCCAGCCACGCCTCATAATCAGGATCAGCGGGACTAGGTTGTGTCGCTTGATCACTCGATTCCCACCGATCCAACCATTCTTTGATCTGAGCCAGACGCTCTTTCCATTGTTTGGCCTGTTTCAGGTAATCTTCCATGCTCTGGGAGTCGACGTCGCCAACTTCAGGCATACTGACCATAGGCCCCGTGAGTTCGCCCGGTGACGCGCGCTGACTCCCCGATCGAGCCTGACGCACACTTATCTCAGCGACTCGTACCTGCTTGCTCAGCAAGTCAGCCCAGGTGAATATCAATGACAGCTGATCTGCCGCGAGAAGGTTGGTCGCTAAACTTTCTGAATCCGCAATCTGTAGGCCCTCCAGACTCAATCGCCCCTGCCAGATATTGAATTCGGCGTGTTCGATATCAACGGTCGCACCATTGGCGGCAGTCAGTGTCGATGAAAGCAAATCTCGAGCGTGGTTATTCACCCATTGATTGCCCGTAACGCCTGCAATAAGTAAAAGAACCCCTGCGACCGCGGTACCTTTCCAGCGCCAAAAACCGATTTGTTTATCCAGTGCCGCTAGGATGCCTTGCGAAGCGCTCACACCTAGGGTGAATTTTAAAATCCAACGCCCGATGGGTTGACTGATAAGCGACTGATATCTGGAGCTTGCCTCGACCGAACCAGCTCCACGACGCAACCAACGCAGGCAAAATATCACCACATGGGAGAACACTAAAGTCGATGGTAGGGTCCAGATCAGAGCGCCGGAGACCAGAGGATATTCCAACCCGAACCACGCCATAATAGGAAGACTCGCAAATCTGAGCCAACCCTCAGCCAAGGGCCCCGTCAGCAACCACTGGCCTGAATCAAAAACCAAACCTGCACCCAACCAAAACAGCGTCTTCGCGGCAATCGTCGAGAAAGCCAAAACCCCCCAGTTAACGCGAACAATACTGCAGATCACAAGCACACTGAGCAACAAACCAGGGCTGTTTGTCAGGCTGACGATAGAGGCTAATACCGCACCCAACCACGTGCTGACAACGATGTGAGGTGTCGAGACCCCGCCCCGCAAAAACTGTTTCATTGAATGTCCAATCACGCGCCAGCTCCTAGTTACGATGGGGCAATACAAACATCATACACCCGTCTGACTTATGTATAATAGCGGCTTGATCACAAAGGCTCTCAGGAGCCCTAAACCAGAGTCCTACCCATGTCTATCCCTGTACGTAATCTAAGCCTGCTCATTGGCGCACAACTCGCGTTCGTATCGGGCTCGGTCATCACTGTGACCCTGGGCGGTATTATCGGCGCCAAAATCGCACCCAGTGCAAACATCGCGACCCTGCCCGTATCACTGATGATTTTGGGTACAGCGCTGGGAACGATTCCGGCCTCAAGAATCATGCAGGCTTTGGGCCGTAAAACGGGTTTTATTGGCGCTGCTCTCGCCGCTGCCGGCGCAATGCTATTGGCTGGAGTTGCGATCAAGTCATCGTCATTTTGGCTGTACTGTCTAGCAACGGCCTGTACCGGTATCACCATTGCCTTCAGCCAGCAATTTCGCTTTGCTGCCGCCGAAAGCGTACCTTTACACCGGGCAGGGCTCGCCATCAGTTTGATCTTGATCGGTAGTATCGGTGGCGCGTATCTAGGGCCAGAGCTCATCGCCCAAGGCGAGCGATTTGCGGAAAACGCATTCATGGGCGCGCTGCAGGCGGCGGCGGGCTTATTTCTTGTTGCCGCGATATTGCTCGCCTGTTTATCGCTGCCCGAAACACTCGCGGGTAGTGACGAGCACCCAGAGGATGCCCCACGACCGCTAATAGCGATTGCTCAAAACCCCTATTTTCTGTTGGCCGTGCTGTCAGGTACCGTCGGCTATGGCGTCATGACCTACATCATGACAGCCACCCCCGTATCGATGCACGTATTCGACGGCCATAGCCTGACAGATACGGCTCAGGTCATTCGTGCCCACGTGCTGGGAATGTACGTCCCCTCACTATTTTCAGGCCTTTTGATCACGCGCTTCGGTGAAAAACCCATTATTACGCTAGGGCTTCTCGCCTACATTATCACACTTGCGGCAGCCCTCGCCGGCCAGCAAGTCATGCACTACGCGATCTCAATGATTCTCCTGGGTGTCGGTTGGAACTTTATGTTTATTGGTGGCACGACACTCTTGGTGAGCACTTATCGAGCCTCTGAACGCTTTCGAGTCCAAGGCATCAATGACGCCGCCGTGTTTGGCACCTCTGCTCTGGGAAGCCTACTGGCGGGCACCTTGCTATCCAGCTTTGGCTGGACCACGGTGGTGATCTCAACCGTACCGGCCTTGGTCGCGGTCAGCGGCATGCTCATTTGGCTCAGAGGCAAGCCTTCCCCGAAACTTTAAGGTGCTTCCGAGAACGAGAATTCCAAACGTTTGTCCATAATAGCGACAAAGGTCGGGTGCTCTAACCAATAGCGTAACCAATGTCTAAGTGCCTGAAGATCCTGCTGCGAGTCGAACCAGAAACGATCAACGTTGGCAAACTGTCGAACAAACGGGAACAAGGCCACATCCGCTGCACTGGGTTTTGAGCCCAGCAGGAACTCTGACTCCCGTAATCGCGCATCCCAGGCATTGAGCGTCTGTACCGCTTGTGAACGATAGTGTTCGGGGCTGTGATCGGGATAACCGACATGATACTTGTAGCGATCCAGCCAAGGCTTAAACACCTGATCACACTCGTCGATTAAAGCATTAATGAGAGCCAGACAGGGTGCCAACCAAGCGTCAGGATCGGCCTGCGCAAGTGCCCAAAAAAGAATATCGCGGCTTTCATCTAGGACTTCGCCGGTTGGCAAGGCCAGCACCGGCACCGTGCCTTTTGGCGATAATGCCAACATGGCGTCGGGTTTATGTTTGAGCTCGACTTCAATCAGGTTAAGCGTGATTCGAGCCTGGTAGAGTGCCATGCGCGCTCGCATGGCATAGGGACACCGGCGAAAACTAAAAAGTCTAGGAAGCGCCATACACCACATGCGCGCGAACTACTGAAAGTTTGCCGCGCGCCCTTCCATTTGCGCCATGACGGCTTCAATTTGGTTGGGCTTACCAATGACCATGTCTTGCTCGACGGACTCGGCCATCAGCAACTCGGCGTCACTGCCCTCGCCCAAAAGATTACAAATCCGCTTACTGGCGCGAATTGCGGCGGGGTTCTTGCCAGCAATAAGCTTGGCGAGCGCCATTGCGCCGGCCAGAGGGTCATCTGCCACGTGTGTAGCAAAACCCATGGCTTGTGCTTGGGCCCCAGAAAACTCCTCGTTGGTGTAAATCAACTGGCGCAATTGGTCTTCACGCACAACACCGCGCCATAGCGGGAAGCCGCCCATATCAGGCACCAAGCCCCATTTCATCTCCATAATCGAACAGCGAGTATCGGGGTGGATAAAGCGAATATCGGCGCCCGACATAATTTGAAAGCCACCACCAAAGGCGATGCCATGCACCGCCGCGATAACGGGTACTTCTAGAGTGCGCCACCCCCAAGCTACTTGCTGCCATGCATTTGCAAGTCCATAGGTGCGCTCGATCAAGTCAGAGCCGGGGCTACCACCCGAATTCGTGAAGTTGCTCAAGTCCAAACCAGCGCAGAAAGCCCGCCCTTCCCCTTTTAACACCACGACCCTGACATCATCCATAGTGGTCAAGTCATCAATCGCGTTATTGATTGCCTTGAACATATCAGGGTCTAAGGCGTTCATTTTATCGGCGCGGTTAAGTGTTACGACAGCGATATGGTCGGCAACATCAATGATGACTCGTTCAGACATGTGGGGCCCTTTTGTTATGATCTAAAAAGCTAACTGTAACCCAAAATGCAAAGCTTGTCTGGCATCCGTAGGGATGTTCCATTAGGATCCCAACACAATAAAAAAACTAAGGGCTCCCCATGCACACTCTGGCAAAAATCATTCTCTGGCTTTTCGCATCTCTCATCGTAATAATCACCACCCCATATGCCTACATGGTACTGACAAGCGTACCACTCGACAGAGCTGAGCAAGACACTCTAGGCGGCTTATACTTAGATACCGAACAAGGCCGTTTGTCCTATACCCGCGACGGTGACGAGGACGCGCCTGCAGTGATTCTGGTCCACGGTTTCAGCACCCCTAAGTTCGTTTGGAATCAAGTCACACCCGAGCTCGTCAAAGCGGGTTTTCAAGTCGTTACCTTTGACCATTTAGGACGAGGCTACTCTGACCGCCCTCAAGGTCCATACAACAGCAATTTGTATCAACAGGAACTTTTGGATGTCATCCAGAGACTGGACTTAAAAACACCCCTTAGCTTGGTGGGGTACTCTATGGGCGGCGCCAATGTGATCGATTTTGCCGCTGAATATCCGGACAAAATTAAACAGCTAATTCTAATTGCGCCAGCCGGTTATATGGGCAATTCGGGGTCTCTAAGCGCTTTAGCTAAACCCGTGGTAGGCGACTATATCGCGACGGTCTTTGGTAAAGAGTACGCGATAAAATCCATTCGCGAAGAGGTTAATTCGGGCGCGGCGCCAGCGGAAATGCTCCCCTTATTTGAACAACAAGCTAGCTATCAAGGCTACACTCATGCCTTGCTGTCGACTCTGCGGTCCTACCCCATGGGAGACCTGGGCGACCGCTACCAGCTGGTGGGTAAAACCGACATTCCAGTCCACGCTATTTGGGGTACTGCCGACCAAGTCGTGCCCTACTGTGGCTTAGCGGAGATGGCCGAGGACGTTCCACAACTGACCTCCACAACACTCGATGAAGGCAACCACAACATCACCTATGCACGAGCCGAGGAAGTCGCGCAGGCGATCCTAGCGGCGCTAATACCCTAAAATACGAGGCCCGAATCCGGGAAACGCACAGCGATATTTGATATCAATCAAACCCAAGGCGAAATACTCTGGGCAACTCGTGTTGTGGGCCGTGCATGCATTGTCTGGGTGACTGTAAGCCCAGATAATGCGCGGCAAAGTTTTGAACGTGCTGACCCTTTATGAAATCCCCTGAGCTTTTGTCCCCTGCCGGATCGCTTAAAGCCATGCGTTATGCCTTTGCCTACGGCGCCGATGCCGTGTATGCGGGGCAGCCGCGCTACAGCCTTCGGGTTCGCAACAATGAATTTAACGATATTGAAAAATTAGCGTCCGCGATTGAAGAAGCTCACTCACATGGCAAGCAATTTTTTATCGCGAGCAATGTATCTCCTCATAACGACAAGCTCAAATACTACCTGCGTGACATGGAGCCTGTGGTCGCCATGAAGCCAGACGCCATCATTATGGCCGACCCAGGACTCATTATGATGGTGCGCGAACGCTGGCCTGATTTACCGATACACTTGTCGGTTCAATCAAACGCGGTGAATTGGGCTACCGTTAAATTCTGGCAAAAGCTCGGACTGACTCGCATCATTCTGTCTAGAGAGCTGTCTTTAGACGAGGTCATAGAAATCCGCGAGCAGTGCCCCGACATCGAACTGGAAGTCTTCGTGCACGGTG
>JALRFH010000049.1 GCA_023253715.1 Halieaceae bacterium | reverse complement strand
GTGTGAATCAAATTCGTAAAAATGGCACCGAGGAGCAGAAGCAGAATTACTTACCTAAGCTGTGCAGTGGTGAGCATATTGGTGCCTTGGCTATGTCAGAACCTGGGGCTGGCTCGGATGTGGTCAGCATGACGCTGCGCGCCGATGATGCGGGTGATCACTATGTGCTCAACGGCAATAAAATGTGGATTACTAACGGGCCTGACGCCAATGTGTATGTGATCTATGCCAAAACTGACCCCGAGGGCGGCTCAAAAGGTATTACCGCGTTTATTGTCGAGCGTGATTATCCAGGCTTTAGTCGCGCACAAAAGCTCGATAAGTTGGGGATGCGTGGCTCCAACACCTGTGAACTCGTTTTTGAAGATTGCAAAGTACCCAAGGCCAATGTGCTGGGTCAGGTCGGCCGAGGCGTGCAGGTATTAATGTCGGGTTTGGATTATGAGCGCGCCGTGCTGTCGGGTGGCCCCGTGGGTATTATGCAGGCTTGTATGGATGTGGTCGTACCTTACGTGCACGAGCGCAAACAATTTGGTCAGGCCATTGGTGAATTTCAGCTCATTCAGGGCAAAATTGCGGATATGTATGTCGCTTTGAGTACCTCGCGCGCCTACTTATACACCGTTGCCAATTCGTTAGATCGTGGTGAGGAGTCACGCAAAGACGCTGCCGGCGTGATTTTGTATACCGCCGAAAAGGCAACCCAAATGGCCTTAGATGCAATACAACTTCTGGGTGGGAATGGCTATATCAATGAATACGCGACGGGCCGTTTGTTGCGCGACGCCAAGCTGTACGAAATTGGCGCGGGTACCAGTGAAATTCGCCGCATGCTTATTGGTCGAGAGCTTTTCAAAGAGTCCGCCTAGGTGGTGATTTTGATATGAGCAAGGCAGCAAAATTTCATAAAAAATTAATGACGGGCCGTAAAAAGCAAGGGCATTTTAGTGCGCTGAATATTGCCTTAGTAGATTGTGGCGAAGACTGGGCAGAAATGTCTCTAACGCCCACGGATGCGCTGATTGGCGACCCAAGCACGGGCGCCTTACACAGTGGGCCTATTACAACCTTACTTGATTCTGCACTGGGGATTGCCGCCAGCGTGGCTTTGCCTCGGCTGGGGTTTGCTCCAACGATTGATTTGCGAGTGGATCACCTGCGAATGGCAAGCGTCGACGAACCCCTGATTGCGCGAGGCGAGGTGGTGCGTATAACGCGTAATGTACTATTTGCGAGAGGATCGGTGCGCCAGGGGGATATCGAGATTGCTCACGCCGTCGGCAATTTTGTGCGATTAAGTGATGATGTGCTGGCGCTGGCTGAAGCACACATAAAACATCAACTTGACGCCATGGAGAACAGCGATGAGTCTTGATCACGTTCTCGATCTACCGGTCAAACAGCGCCGGCCTCAAGCAATTTTGGAGGGAATTCCCTACGCGGTCATGATGGGTGTGTTGGCCGAGGAAAACCCTGGCACCCACGAGCCTTTGCGTTTTGTTATGCACGCCTCAGAGCTGCACATGGGGAACCCCACTTTACCGGCGATGCACGGTGGTGCGCTAAGTGGTTTTATGGAGCTTGCCTGTGCTGTACATATACTGAGCTTTATGGAAACTGCCAAGTATCCGAAGCTGATCGACTTTTCGAGTGATTATTTACGTGCCGCGCGACTTCAAACCGTTCACGCGGTGTGCGAGCTAATGCGTGAAGGCCGTAACTTGACTGCGGTTCAGGTCAAAGTGTGGCAAGAGGATCCTGCAAAGCCGGTTGCTATTGGGCGCGCCCAGTTCTTGTGTGCGGACCGTTAATAATCGTCGATGTCTGTTTTATGTGACGGCGTCTTAGGGCGCCGTTTTTGTTAGCGTCAAATATGGATCATAGGTGCAAACCGCTGTGTAGCTGAGCGCTTTTGTGAAGCGGGAAAAACATTTAAATCACTTCATGGGTTCGTGCTTAAAAATACTTGAGAGTCTTTAGAACATACTGTATGTTCAAATCTGTTTTGGCGTGATTCATCTATTATAAATCTAAGGTTCTTACGGAGGTTATTGTGTCCGACCTGAACACCTTTCGCACCGAGACCCGCTCATGGCTAGAGGCAAACTGCCCAGAGTCGATGCGGGTGCCTATTCGCAGTTTTGAAGATATTTACAACGGGGGGCGTAACCCCGAGATGTCGCATCCCGACCAAAAGATTTGGTGTGACCGTATGGCCGAGCGCGGTTGGACTGTGCCTGAATGGCCTAAAGCCTACGGTGGCGGCGGTTTAAGTAAAGCAGAAGCCAAAGTCCTGCGTGAAGAAATGGCGCGCATCGGTGCGCGTTCACCGCTGGATAGCTTTGGTATTTCGATGCTCGGCCCCGCCTTGCTGAAGTTCGGTAATGAAGACCAAAAACTCGAGCATTTACCACCCATTGTGCGTGGTGAAATTCGTTGGTGTCAGGGTTATTCAGAGCCAAATGCCGGGTCTGACTTGGCCTCACTGGCGACTCGCGCGGAAGACAAAGGCGATCACTATATTGTGAATGGTCAAAAGATTTGGACTTCCTATGCCGACAAGGCGGACTGGATTTTTTGTTTGGTGCGCACCGACAATACGGGATCAAAGCACGAAGGCATTAGCTTTGTGCTGTTCGATATGGCGACCCCAGGAGTCACGACTCGTCCCATTAAGCTGATTAGCGGTTCGTCACCTTTCTGTGAAACCTTCTTCGACGATGTGCCGGTGCTTAAAAAGAACTTGGTGGGCGAAGAAGGTAAAGGCTGGACTATTGCTAAGTATCTGCTAACCCACGAGCGTGAAATGATCTCGAGCTTTGGAGCCGCAAGCGGCAAAAAGACCTTGGGTCAACGCGCAGCAGACAATATGGGTACCGACGCCTCTGGCCGTTTGCGGGCGGGCACTTTGCGCTCAGTCATTGCGCAGTATCAGTTAGATACCTTGGCCTTTGCTGCGACGATGGAAAAGGTCACGGCGGAAGCCAAAGCTGGCCAAGGTCTAGGGCCGGCTTCGTCAATTTTTAAATACTACGGTACCGAGCTCAACAAGCGCCGTAACGAGTTGTTGCTGTCGGTCGAGGGCGAGTCAGCGCTCGGCTGGGACGGCGAAGAATATAACGAGGGCGAAATTGCGCGCGCATGGTTGCGTTCTAAGGGTAACTCGATCGAGGGTGGTACTTCAGAAGTTCAATTAAATATTGTCGCCAAGCGAGTGCTTGGTTTGCCAGACGCGTAAGGGGGCAACATGTCATTAGTACTCAACGAAGAAGAAATCATGTTGCGCGATTCGGCGGCAGGCTTTTTAGCTGAAACCGCGAATGTGGATGCGTTTCGCAAACATCGCGACAATCCGCCGCCTGCAGGGTTTGATCAAGCGCTTTGGGGTTCGATTGCCGAGATGGGCTGGTGCGGTATTGCCATCGACGAAGCCCACGGTGGACTAGGTTACGGGTTTACCGGTTTGGGATTGATTATCGAGCAAATGGGCAAAAATTTAACGGTTTCGCCGTTTAACAGTACCGTGTTAATGGCGGGCACTGCTATTGCTCAGTTTGGCACCGAAGCGCAAAAACAAGAATGGCTCCCAAAAATTGCGGCGGGTGAAGTCGTTATGGCTTTGGCGATTCAAGAGGGTAGTCACTTTGATCTCGACAGTCTGTCTACGTCGGTTTCCGCGCAAGGCGACAGTTTTGCCGTGAAAGCCGAAAAGCGACAGGTGCTGGACGCCATAGGTGCGGATGCTTACGTTGTTGTAGGTAAAGACGTATCAGGTTATCAAGCCTTTATCGTCACTGCGGATCAAGTCTCGGTTCAGGATCAATCGATGGTTGACGCACGCTCCAGCGGCACCGTGGTCATCGATATAAGCCTTAGCGCAGATGCGCAAATGGATCCCCAAAGCCTGAATAGCGGCGGCTTAGAGCGCGCTCTCGATATTATGAATATTGGGCTTGCTGCCGAGTTATTGGGCGTGTCGGTCGAAGCGTTTGAGCGCACCGTAGGCTATCTGCGTGAACGCAAGCAGTTTGGTAAGGTTATTGGTAGCTTCCAAGGTTTGCAACATCGCGCCGCCGACTTGTTCGCTGAGCTAGAGCTCTGCAAAGCAATCGTCTTAAAAGGATTGCGTGCCGTCGATGCCGGCGATGATTTGGGTGGTTTGGCCAGCGCCGTGAAAGCGAAGCTTGCGCAAATTTCGCAGCGAGCAACCAATGAGGGCGTGCAGATGCACGGCGGTATTGGTATGACGGATGAGTATGACATTGGTTTCTTCATTAAGCGCGCTCGCGTTTTAGAACACACCTTAGGCGACTTTCATTACCACCTAGATCGTTACGCACTACAAGGCGGTTACTAGAATGTCAGCGACCGACGTTACAGAAATTATTCGACCATTGGATGAAGCTGTTGCCGCGTTGACCCAGCCGGGTGCGCCTTTCGAGATTACGCGAGCGGTTCTGCGGGGTCATGAATATCCTGTCTATGCCTCGATACCCAACAATTTGGGCGAATATTTCGAGTTCATGCGCAAACACGGGGACGCCGAATTTTTGGTCTACCTAGATCAGCGCATTGGTTACACCGAGGCGCTAGAGCTGGCGCTTGGTTTTGCTGCGAAGTTGAGCGAGCAGGGCGTTCAAAAAGGTGACCGTATCGCCATTGTGTCGCGCAATAATCCCGAGTGGATTATCGCATTCATTACTGCTGTCGCTATGGGTGCGGTTGCTGTGCCCATGAACGGCTGGTGGACGACAGATGAGTTGGATTACGCCATCGACGATTCGGGCGCTAAGTGGGTGGTCGCCGATGCTGAGCGCATCGAGCGCTTGAAGCCTTTAATTGATAAGTATGCACTGAATATTGTTGCCACAGACCCAGCGGCAGCCGCTTTGATTGGTGCGCCAACCGTGCACGATTGGGGACGCGAAGGTCAGTCCTTGGATTGGCAAAAACCCGAAGTGGATATTGATGACAATGCCACTATTTTGTACACCTCCGGTTCTACGGGGCACCCCAAAGGGGTTCTATCGACGCACCGTGGCGTGTTGTCGGCTTTGTACAGCTGGTTGCTGATGGGGGTTGCCTCAAAGCAAGTGGAAGCCTTAGCGCCTGCCGAGCCGCAAGGCAAGGTTCAGCCTGTTGGTCTTCTGACCGTGCCTTTATTCCACTGCACCGCCAGTCATTCGGCGTTTATGTTATCGATCTTGCCGGGACGCAAGCTGATCATCATGTACAAATGGGATGTCGAAGAAGCCATGCGTCTCATCGAACTGGAAAAAGTCAGTTGGATGACGGGTGTGCCGACGATGTCGGCAGAGCTTCAGCGTGCAGCGCAAACCACAACGAGAGACCTCTCGACCTTGGCTGAGGTGTATGCGGGTGGCGCCGCACGGCCGGCGGATCAAGTTGAAAAGATCGCAGGTACTTTCAAGAAAACGGCGCCGGGTTTGGGCTATGGTCTCACCGAAACCAATGCGCTGGGTGCTTTTAATAGTGGTGTCCTGTACCTGGCTAATCCAGCAAGCACGGGCCGAGCGGTGCCAGCGGTCACTGAGTTTAAAATTATCGACTCTAAGGGCAATCATCTAGGGCCCAATGAGATCGGTGAGGTCTGTATGAGATCACCTGCCAATGCCGTGGGTTACTGGAATAAGCCTGAGGCGACGGCGGCGGCTTTTGTGGATGGCTGGTTCCATACAGGTGACTTAGGTAAGCTGGACGAGAACGGCTTTTTAAGCATCGTCGATCGTATTAAAGACATCATTATCCGCGGCGGCGAAAACATTAGTTGCATTGAGGTGGAAGCGGGAATTTGCTCGCACCCTCAAGTGCTGGAGGCTGCCGTTTTTGGTGTGCCGGATGAGCGCCTTGGTGAGGCAGTGGGTGTGGTCATTGTGGTTGATGGTGAAATGCGTGATCCTCTACAAACACTGCAAGCTTATCTGAAGGATCACCTTGCCGCTTTCAAGATTCCAGCCTATGTTTGGGTGCATGAGGGTAGTTTGCCCCGAACCGCGACTGGCAAAATATTCAAACGAGAACTAAAACAGCATTACAACGCCACGTTGTCCGCTGCATAACAAGAGGGAATACCATGGACTTAGGAATTAGCGAAAGACTCGAACCGCTGTTGCACAGCGTCAAAACCTTTATTGCCCAAGAAATCGAGCCAATGGAGGACGAGTACTGGAAGGAAGTCGATACCGGCAGCCGCTGGGAATTTACCGAGCGCCAGACTGAGATTTTAGAGACCTTAAAATCCAAAGCACGTGAGCAGGGTTTGTGGAATTTCTTTTTGACCGGCGAGCACGGCTACGGTTTAACGACGGTTGAATACGCTTATTTGGCCGAAGAAATGGGTAAAACTCCGCTCGGTGCCGAGGTGTTCAACTGTGCTGCTCCCGATACGGGCAACATGGAAGTGCTGCACAAATACGGTAGTGAAGCGCAAAAAGCGCAGTGGTTAGAGCCCTTGTTAAATGGTGAGATCCGTTCTGCTTATGCTATGACCGAACCCGGCGTGGCATCTTCAGATGCAACCAATATCTCGACTAACGCGGTACTTGACGGCGATGAGTGGGTAATCAACGGTGAAAAACACTGGATCTCAGGTGCCGGCGACCCACGCTGCAAGATCATGATTGTGATGGTTAAAACCAGTCCTGATGCGCCAACGCACAAACAGCAGTCGCAGATTTTGGTGCCCAAAGATACCCCTGGGTTGGAAATCTTGCGTCCAATGACCGTGTTCGGTGAAGACGATGCGCCTCACGGCCACATGCACCTGCGCTTTAATAATGTACGTGTTCCCAAAGACAACATCATTTTAGGTGAGGGTCGCGGCTTTGAGATCTCGCAGGGTCGTCTTGGTCCCGGTCGTATCCACCATTGCATGCGCGCCTTGGGTGCCGCCGAGAAAGCACTGAAGC
Source organism: Halieaceae bacterium (assembly GCA_023253715.1). Lineage (GTDB taxonomy): Bacteria > Pseudomonadota > Gammaproteobacteria > Pseudomonadales > Halieaceae > Aequoribacter. The sequence continues at coordinate 19,805 of JALRFH010000049.1, read as the reverse complement.
TACTGTGTGAACGCGCAACGACTCGAACAGCCTTCGGGAAGCCTTTGGCCAAGTTAGGCGGAAACGTCGATATCATCGCCAACGCGCGTATGAATATTGAGATGAACCGGTTGCTGACCCTGAAGACTGCGTGGCTAATGGACAACATCGATCCCAAAGAAGCGCGTATTTGGATCTCGATGATCAAAACGACAGTACCTAACGCAGTGCTCCAGATTGTGGATGATGCGATTCAGATGTACGGCGGTTTGGGTGTGTCGCAAGATACGCCATTGGCAGGGATGTACAAGGGCTTGCGTACTCTGCGCTTGGCCGATGGCCCAGACGCGGTGCACCGCATGGTGGTGGGCCGTCACGAACTGCGTAAGTATGCGGCTCAAGACTCTGTGAGCGCCACTTTCCGTGATGGTTGATCAGCACATTTCGTTAGCACATTAATTAAGGCGCCAAACTGGCGCAAAAAGGAGAATGACAATGCCAGTAATTGTTGTACCAAAGGAAGAGTTGCCTAACTACGTGGGTCATAAATTTGAGCCGGGCCAGTGGGTTGAAGTCACACAAGATCGAATTAATCAGTTCGCTGACTGTACGGAAGATTTTCAGTACATCCACATTGATGAAGAGCGCGCGGCACAAACGCCGTTCGGTGGCACTATTGCTCATGGGTTTTTGACTCTGTCGATGTTGGTCAAAATGTGTGAAGAGAACGCGGTTGCACCGGAAGGTGTTGTCATGGGTATTAACTACGGCTTCGATAAAATACGCTTCTTAGCGCCGGTGCGTGCAGGCAAGCGCGTTCGAGCACACAGCCAGATCGTTAGCATTGAAGCCAAAGAGGGTGGCCGTTTCTTAACGAAGCAAGCCGTAAGTGTCGAGATTGAAGGTGAGGAAACCCCCGCTTTGATCGCAGAATGGTTGGGTATGGTGGTGACCGCCTAAGCGGCACCTGTTACCCCTGAAGGAGGATGTATGACAATTCGTTATGACGGCCAAGTGGCTATTGTGACAGGTGCAGGCGGCGGCTTAGGTCGTTCACATGCGATTGCCTTGGCGGCCCGTGGCGCTAAAGTTGTGGTAAACGACCTAGGTGGTTCGGTTGACGGTAGTGGTGGCTCAAGTGACGCGGCAAAAGCTGTGGTTGCAGAAATCGAAGCCGCCGGCGGTGAGGCAATGGCCAACGGCGCTAACGTAGCCGATTACGCCCAAGTCGAGAAGATGGTTGCGGAAACCATGGAGCGTTGGGGTCGGATTGATATTCTGGTGAACAACGCCGGTATTTTGCGCGACAAGAGCTTTGTTAAGGGCTCCTTGGACGACTTTAAACTGGTGGTTGATGTGCACTTGATGGGCAGTGTTAACTGCACCAAAGCAGTGTGGGACATTATGCGTGAGCAGGCCTATGGCCGTATTGTGGTCACCACCAGTTCTAGTGGTTTGTACGGCAACTTTGGTCAAACCAACTACGGTTCAGCCAAAATGGCGGTCATCGGTATGATGAACACCTTGGTACTGGAAGGCGCCAAATACAATATTCATGTGAATGCATTGGCCCCAACGGCCGGTACTCGCATGACGGAAGGCCTGATTCAAGAAGATGCCTTTAAATTACTGACGCCAGAGACGGTGACCCCTGCGGTACTGTATATGGTGTCAGAAGGCGGCCCAAACCGCACCATCTTATCGGCGGGTGCTGGTGGTTATGCGGTGGCTAAAATTGTGGAAACCGAAGGTATGTGGTTGCCACCCGAAGAGCAAACGCCCGAGGGTATTGCGGCACACTGGGATCAAATTAACGACTTTAATTCCGTGCGCGAGCTAAAAGCGGGCGGCGAACAAACCATTAAATTTGTGATGGCGGCGGCTGCAGGCCACGGCATCTCAGCGGAGTAATCTCATGGCTAAAGAAGCAGTAATTGTAAGTACAGCACGTACCCCGATCGCTAAAGCGTATCGCGGTGGTTTTAATAATTTAGGTGGTGCCAGTCTAGGTGCCGCGTCAGTCGCAGAGGCAGTTCGTCGTGCTGGTATCGATCCTGCCGAAGTCGATGATGTGATCATGGGCTCTGCTCTGCAGCAGGGTGCTACGGGCACGAACGTCGCACGTCAAATTGCTTTGCGTGCAGGTTTGCCTGTCACCGTGAGCGGCATGACACTGGATCGTCAGTGTTCTTCGGGTTTGATGGCTGTAGCAACCGGTGCCAAGCAGATCATTGATGATGGTATGTCTATCGTTGTTGGTGGTGGTCTTGAGTCGATCTCTTTGGTGCAAAACGAGCACATGAACTTGCACCGTATGGTCGACGACGAGCTAATGAAAATGGCGCCAAACATCCACATGCCCATGCTGCAAACCGCGGAAGTGGTAGCAAAGCGCTATGGTATTTCGCGTGATGCGATGGACGAGTATGGCTTCCAGTCGCAGCAGCGTACGGCGCAAGCCTACGCCGAAGGCCGCTATGATGCCGAGTTAGTGCCTGTTACTTGCGAGCGCATCGTTTGGAACAAAGAAACCGGCGAGCAATCGACAGCTGTAGGTACTGTGACGGCAGACGAGGGCGTTCGCGCTACCACCTTAGAGGGTCTTTCTAACCTTCGTACCGTGATTGAAGGCGGCACCATCACTGCGGGTAACGCGTCGCAGTTGTCTGATGGTTCTTCAGCACAGGTTATCATGGATGCAAAATTGGCCGAACAGCGCGGCCTTGAGCCTTTGGGCGCCTACCGCGGTATTGCTGTCGCTGGCTGTGAACCTGACGAGATGGGTATTGGCCCCGTATTCGCCATTCCAAAGCTGTTAAAAGCGAATGGCTTAACCATGGACGATATCGGTTTGTGGGAATTGAATGAAGCTTTTGCGGTGCAAGTACTGTACTGCCGTGACAAGTTAGGCATCGATAACGACAAGCTGAACGTCAGTGGCGGTGCGATCTCGATTGGTCACCCCTACGGTATGAGCGGCTCTCGTATGATCGGCCACGCATTGATCGAAGGTAAGCGTCGTGGCGTTAAGTACGTGGTCATTACCATGTGTGTGGGTGGCGGTATGGGCGCTGCTGGTCTGTTCGAAGTTTATTAATAACAAAGGGGAAGTTCATGAAAGCGGTTGTCTGTAAAGAGTTGGGTACTGCAGAGAAATTAGTCTATGAAGAAAACTGGCCCGATCCCGAGTGTGGGCCTGGTCAGGTTCTGGTCGACATCAAAGCTGCTGGCTTGAACTTCCCCGACGTATTAATTATTCAAGGTAAATACCAGTTTCAACCCGAAATGCCCTTTATACCCGGTGGCGAATGCGCCGGTGTGGTTGCGGCCGTGGGCGAGGGTGTAACGCATGTTAAGCCCGGTGATTCGGTAATTGGTATGATCCAAACCGGTGGTTTTGCAACGCGTGTTGCGGCACCGGCTCAGTCCATTTTTCCGATGCCTCCCGGTCTAAGCTACGAACAAGCTGCGGGCGTTAGCATGACTTACTTTACTTCGCATCACGCCTTGAAGCAGCGCGCGAATTTACAGCCAGGCGAAACCCTGTTGGTCATGGGTGCGGCTGGCGGTGTCGGTTCGACCGCGATTGAGTTAGGTAAGTGGATGGGCGCCAAAGTGATTGCTGCGGCAAGCTCTGACGAAAAATTAGAATTCTGTAAGCAGTTAGGCGCAGACGAGGTCATTAACTACAGCAATGAAGACCTGAAAACCGTGTTAAAAGAAATGACCGGTGGTAAAGGCGTTGATGTGGTGTATGACCCTGTGGGCGGTGATTACGCCGAGCCTGCGCTTCGCAACATGGCTTGGAATGGTCGCTATTTGGTCATTGGGTTTGCCAGCGGGCCAATCCCTAAGATCCCGTTAAACTTGGCGCTGTTGAAAGGCTGCTCGATTATGGGGGTGTTCTGGGGTCGCTTTGTAGGCGAAGAACCGAAAGTGCATCTGGAAAATGTCGCCGAATTGTGGAACTTGTTCGAGAACAAAGTGCTCAACCCGCAAGTCACGGAAAGCTTTGCCCTAAGCGACTATCAAGCGGCTTATGATTGCATGACAGAGCGTCGAGCCCGAGGTAAGGTGATCCTTCGCACGGAGGACTAATCGTGACCATTAACTTTCAATTTCGCACCGCGCCTCGCATTGTTTGCGAGGCCGGTTCCGCGTCTGCTTTAACCCAATACCTGCAAGATTTGGGTATCTCTAAACCGCTGTTCGTCACCGATCCGGGTCTAATGCAAATTGGCTTGGCACCACCCTTAATCGAAGCGGTGCGCGCCAGTGGTATGGATGTGGTGGTATTTGATCAGGTGCGGGAAGATCCACCGGAATCGGTGGTGCAAGACGCCGTTGCGCTGGGCACAGGTTGCGATGGTGTGGTGGGTTTCGGCGGTGGCAGTTCTATGGACGTGGCTAAGGTCGTTGCAGCCCTGATGGGTAGTGCACAGCGACTCCAAGACATGTACGGTGTCGAGCAAGTGACGGGAGGTCGACTGCCACTTATTCTGGTTCCTACTACGGCCGGCACAGGTTCGGAAGTTACGCCGGTAGCAATTTTAACGACAGGCGAGACCACTAAGGCGGGTATTTCGTCGGGTGTGTTGTTGCCCGATATTGCGTTGCTGGATGTTGACCTAACATTGGGTTTGCCGCCCAAAATTACGGCAATGACCGGTATCGACGCCATGGTGCACGCCATCGAGGCTTACACCTCAAAGCATAAAAAGAACCCCATGTGTGACATGTTGGCACGAGAGTCTTTGCGCATGATGGCTGTTGCGCTCCCAAAGGTGCTTGCAAACGGGCAAGATAAAGAAGCGCGGCAATCCATGTTGTTGGGTGCGCATCTGGCGGGCCAGGCCTTTGCCAACTCGCCGGTGGCGGCAGTGCATGCGCTCGCTTACCCAGTGGGAGGCCATTTTCACATTCCTCACGGTTTGAGTAATTCCCTGGTACTGCCAGCGGTATTACGTTTTAACCGTCCGATGGCTGAGGCTCTGTACGCCGAATTGGCTGAGTGTTTTATTACTGATGTGCAGGGTGACCAAGCGTCGCGATGTGACCAGTTGATTGCTGTGCTCGAGCAGTTGATCGCTGATTCTGGGTTGCCGGCAACGCTATCGGAAGCCAATATTCCCGAGGACTTTTTGCCTACTTTGGCGAAAGACGCCATGTTGCAGCAGCGTTTGTTGATTAACAATCCTCGCGATGTGAATTACGACGATGCTTTGGCGATTTATCAAGAGGCTTACTCTGGAGTGACTCGATGAGACCTTCGCGAGATGATTTTGCGGTCTTCTACCCCATAACCACCCGCTGGTCCGATAATGATATTTATGGCCACGTGAATAACGTGGTGTACTACAGCTACTTTGATACGCTTGCTAATCAATATTTGATTGCCGAAGGCGGTCTGGACATTGACGAAGGTGAGACGATCGCCTTCGTCGTTTCATCAGGTTGTGATTATTTTGCCCCCGTTGCCTATCCCCAGCCTCTGGAGGGCGGTATTTCCGTGGAGCATTTGGGCAACTCTTCGGTGCGTTACCGTATCGGGATATTTGAGCAGGGCGCGAGCGAGGCCTCAGCTTGTGGATTCTTTACCCATGTGTTTGTGACCCGTGCCGATCAAAAGTCATGCCCTATTCCTGCGGATATTCGCGCGGCCTTAGGTAAGATTTACAAGGTTTAAGGTTGGTGTGCCTGAGCGCTTGCTCTCGCTATACATTCTGTATAACGGGCCTAAACGCGTTTTGAATACACCACGCCTGCCAGAACGACAGCAATAAAAAGTGCGGCGGCGATATGCGGGTAATGCGGGTTAAATTGATACAGATAGCCGGCGCCTACAGGCCCGATACCAAAGCCAATAGCAGGGCAACCAGAGATCATGCCCGCCGCCGCACCTTGCTCGTGCGGTTCTACTGCTAATGAGGTTGCAGAGATAATCGAGGGCATCGTGCATCCGACACCCATACCCATAATGCCCATGCCGGCCGCAATCAGCACAAACTCGCTAGAAGAGGCGATGACCAACGCCCCAATACTGATAAAACTAAGCCCCACTTTGATGAATCGTCCAGGCGGCCAATTGACCCACTGCATAACCGTGGTTTGTATCAGGAAGGTGAAACTGGCGGAGGTCAGCATCGTAATACCGGTTAACTGAGCGGTTCGAACACCTGTCAGGTTGAGTTGATCTTGTAAAAAGAACCCCATCGTTTGTTGCACAGCAGCAAAGCCCATGAAGGTGCCAATCGCAATGGCTATAAACGGCCAAATACGCGTGTCGGAGAATTTGAGTTTGACCGAATGCTTGCGAGGAATTCTGTCTGCAGCTGGGGTGACCGGGATCATCTTCCAAACCAGTACGGCCATTACCAAGGTCAGGAATGCCGCGGCGTACAATGGAGCTAGCAAGCCAAAGGCGGCCGTAGCGCCGGCAAACGCGGGGCCTAGGATCATGCCCATGCTTGAGGCAGTGCCGAGTTTGGCCATGGCTTTGGTGCGCTTTTCGGGCGAGGTGTGATCTGCTGCATAGGCTGTGGTGCTGGGCCCTGTGGCTGACATGATGCCCGCGTGCAAGCAACGTGTGACGAGCAATGCGGTGAATAGGGACGCGCCCGTCAAAATACCGTTCAGGCCCAGTACAAACGATGTCGCAAAGGCGGTGGTGCCAAACACGAACCCCACCAAACCGATCATAATAACTGGTTTGCGGCCTATGCGATCGCTGAGTCGGCCCCAATAAGGTGAGGCAAAGCCGAAGGTGAGGGAAGAGCAGGCAATCAAAATCGTAATCGAGAATTCGGTCATCTGCACTTCGCGCCCGAGCGGTGCCAAAATCGCGAAGGTCATCGACTGCCCCATCCCTATCGCCATTAAACTCGCGATCAAAAGCGCGAGATGACGAGTGGGCAGGGTCAGAGTCGACATAGTGTTTGGCGCCTATTTAATCGGGTCGTTTGGGTAGCCAGCGTGGATAACTCTCAGGAAATAATCTTGTAAGAAGACTCAACCATTTTGCGTCTCGACCGATCAAACAGCGTTTTTGACGTTTATCAATCGCTCTGAAAATTGTTTGAGCAGCTTGGGCTGGTGTGGTGGGCGCCATAATATCAAATTCTGCTGCCGCTTGCTCGCGGTTTCTCTCGGGATCCAAAATGGTTGCCGATTGCACGATGTTCGTTTTGATCCCGCCTGGGTGTACACAACAAACATGAATACCGTCTTGTTCAACTTCTTGGCGCAGCGCCTCGGTGTAGCCTCTAACGGCAAATTTAGATGCGTTGTACGCAGATTGTGACGGAACCGCGATGATGCCAAAAATGGATGACACGTTGACCAAGTGTGCGTCGTTAGATTGGCGTAACAGGGGCATGAAGGCCTGGCTACCATACACGACTCCCCAAAAATTGACAGCCATGACTCGCTCGATATCTGCGTTGGATTGTACGTCCGCATTGGCGATCAGCGCGATTCCCGCGTTGTTAATAACGATGTCAACGCCGCCGAAGGCGTGTTGAATGGAGTCGCGCCAGGCATTTACCGCCTTGAAGTCACTAACATCAAGTTCTTGCAGTAAACACTGCGTTTCGTCCAAACCCAGGTCTGCGCGCAGTGATTCCAGTGCTGCCAGGTTGATGTCGGCGAGCGCGAGTCGATAACCTCGGCTGTTGGCAAGTTGTGCCAACGCGCGCCCGATACCACTTCCTGCTCCCGTTATGGCAATAATTGGGTTTGACACGATCTTCTCCTTGTTATTTTTGACCCGCTACTCTATCATGCGCGCTTAAATGTACGAGCTAAAATTTAATCAATTAGAACATCCCGCGGCTTTTTCAAGTCCTTTGTTCAATTGTCGTTAAAAGCGAGGTCCGGTTTTACCGATCTCGCTTTTTTTGAGCCCGCGTAACCGAGTTTATACGTTTAAATCAGGAGGTGTCTTTGTCCACGCCAGCCATACTCGCCCTTGAAAATGGTCGTGTGTTTCGAGGAGAAGCGATTGGAGCCACTGGCTCTGTCGTAGGGGAAGTGGTTTTTAATACCGCGATGACAGGATACCAAGAGATCCTTACTGACCCCTCTTACGCAAAACAGATTGTGACTTTAACCTATCCGCACATCGGTAATACCGGTTGTAACGGCGAAGATGAAGAGGCCGGAGCAGTTTGGGCGCAAGGCTTGGTCATTCGCGATTTACCATTACTCGCCAGTAACTATCGTTCGCAAGAAGATTTGTCGTCGTATTTAACGCGTCAAAATATTCTTGGGATCGCTGAAATTGATACCCGTGCCTTGACTCAAGTGCTGCGGGAGCAGGGCGCCTTGGCGGGTTGTATTATGGCGGGCGATGACATCGATGAGGCGGAAGCTTTAGCCCAGGCCAAGGCCTTCGCCGGTTTGAAGGGCATGGATCTTGCCCGAGAAGTAACGACTCAAGAAACCTTTGCGTGGACGCATGGAAGTTGGGTGTGGAATGAAGGTTTCACAGAGCTTGCAGACGAGCGCTTTCATGTGGTGGCTTACGATTTTGGTGCCAAGCGAAATATTTTGCGGATGTTGGTAGACCGCGGCTGTCGGCTCACCGTTGTGCCCGCAAAAACCCCCGCATCTGAAGTATTGGCAATGAATCCCGACGGCGTTTTTCTGTCAAACGGCCCCGGAGATCCAGAGCCCTGTACCTACGCCATCGAGGCGATTAAAGATATTCTTGAAACCAACATTCCGGTGTTCGGGATCTGCTTGGGCCACCAACTGCTGGGTCTTGCCAGTGGTGCAAAGACATTGAAAATGAAGTTTGGGCATCATGGCGCTAACCATCCGGTGCAGGACTTGCGTGACAAGACGGTAATGATTACCAGTCAGAACCACGGCTTTGCAATTGATGAAAACAACATGCCTGAGTGCCTTGAAGTGACCCACGTGTCCTTGTTTGACGGTTCGGTGCAGGGGATTCATCGCAAAGACAAAGCTGCGTTTAGTTTTCAGGGGCACCCCGAGGCTAGCCCCGGCCCTCACGACGCAGCCCCACTATTTGATCACTTTATTGAGCTGATGACAGCCCGACAGGAAGATTAAGCTGACATGCCAAAACGTACCGACATAAGCAGTATTTTGATTTTGGGTGCCGGTCCGATTGTTATCGGTCAGGCTTGCGAATTTGACTACTCTGGCGCACAGGCGTGTAAAGCGCTGCGGGAAGAGGGTTATCGCGTTATTCTAGTGAATTCCAATCCCGCTACGATTATGACCGACCCGTCTATGGCGGACGCGACTTATATCGAACCGATTGAGTGGGAGACTGTTGCAAAAATCATTGAAGTTGAACGACCCGATGCGCTATTGCCGACGATGGGTGGTCAGACGGCCCTGAACTGCGCCTTGGATTTGGATAAGCACGGTGTGCTTAAAAAGTTCGGCGTCGAAATGATTGGTGCGACCAAAGAGGCGATCGACAAAGCCGAGGATCGCCAGCTGTTTGATGACGCTATGAAGCGTATCGGTTTAGAGACGCCGCGTGCAGCGACGGCGCGCTCTATGGACCAGGCCTTTGCGATCCTAGAAGACATTGGTCTGCCTTGTATCATCCGTCCCTCATTTACGATGGGTGGGTCTGGTGGCGGTATTGCCTATAACCGCGAGGAATTCGAAGAAATCTGTATCCGCGGCTTCGATCTCTCACCGACGCATGAACTTCTGATCGATGAAAGCCTAATTGGCTGGAAAGAATACGAAATGGAAGTGGTTCGTGACAAAAATGACAACTGCATCATCGTGTGTTCGATTGAGAACTTTGACGCCATGGGTGTGCATACAGGTGACAGTATCACGGTGGCGCCAGCTCAGACCTTAACCGACAAAGAAATGCAAATCATGCGCGATGCTTCGCTGGCGGTGTTGCGCGAAATTGGGGTCGAAACAGGTGGCTCAAACGTACAGTTTGGTCAAGATCCTAAAACAGGTCGTTTCGTCATTATCGAGATGAACCCACGGGTATCGCGTTCTTCTGCTTTGGCTTCGAAAGCCACCGGCTTTCCGATTGCAAAGGTGGCTGCCAAGCTTGCCATTGGCTATACCTTAGACGAGCTGCAGAACGATATCACAGGCGGTGCAACACCGGCGTCGTTTGAGCCTGCCATTGACTATGTTGTGACAAAAATTCCGCGCTTTGCGTTCGAGAAGTTCGATACAGCCAACCCTCGTTTGACCACTCAAATGAAATCGGTTGGCGAGGTAATGGCCATTGGTCGCACCTTCCAAGAATCGATGCAAAAAGCGATGCGTGGTTTGGAGGTGGGCTCTGCCGGGTTTGAGCATAAAATGGATGTCTCTAACCCCGACACACGCGATGAGTTGGTGAATGAATTAACCAACCCCGGTCCTGATCGTTTGTGGTACATCGGCGATGCCTTCCGAGCCGGTATGAGTGTCGATGAAGTCTATAAGCTAAGTGGTGTTGATCCTTGGTTTTTGGTACAGATTGAAGACATTATTAAAACGGAAAATACGCTGAAGTCAGTATCGCTGACCGATATTGATTACAAACAAATGTGGCGTTTAAAGCGAAAGGGTTTTGCTGATAAACGCTTGTCGGTGTTGCTGAACAAAACCGAAGCCGAGGTGCGCGATTATCGACAATCTCTAGGCATTCGCCCAGTCTACAAGCGCGTGGATACTTGCGCTGCTGAATTTGCCTCGGCGACGGCTTACTTGTACTCAACTTACGAGGAAGAATGCGAAGCGCGCCCAACTGACCGCAAAAAAATTGTGGTACTTGGTGGTGGCCCAAACCGTATTGGCCAGGGTATTGAATTTGACTACTGTTGTGTGCATGCCGCGCTGGCCATGCGCGAGGACGGTTACGAGACCATCATGGTGAACTGTAACCCAGAGACAGTTTCAACAGACTACGACACCTCTGACCGATTGTTCTTTGAGCCGGTGACCATCGAGGACGTGTTAGAAATTATCGACCTCGAAAAGCCGGTGGGCGTTATTGTGCAGTTTGGCGGACAAACGCCGCTCAAGCTGGCTCGAGCGCTTGAGGCTAAAGGTGTTCCAATCATTGGTACCACACCCGACGCGATTGATCGTGCCGAGGACCGCGAGCGGTTCCAACACATGATTCAAAAATTGGGTCTAAAACAACCCGCCAACACCACCGTGCGCTCCGTTGATGAGGCCCTAGAAGCCGCCGCCAGCATTGGCTACCCCTTGGTAGTGCGCCCCTCGTACGTGTTAGGTGGTCGTGCCATGGAGATCGTGTTCCGCGAGGAAGACCTGTTGCGCTACATGAAGAATGCGGTGTTGGTTTCTGATGATTCGCCGGTGTTACTCGATAGCTTTTTAAGCGCGGCCATCGAGGTCGATATCGACGCAGTCAGCGACGGCAAAACGGTCGTTATCGGCGCCATCATGCAACATATCGAACAAGCGGGTGTGCACTCGGGCGATTCGGCCTGCGCCTTGCCTCCTTATAATTTGCCAATGGACGTGCAAAATGAGATGCGCGAGCAGGTCAAGCAAATGGCCTTGGAGTTGGGTGTTTGCGGTTTGATGAACGTTCAGCTGGCGTGGCAGGATAACGAGATTTACGTGATCGAGGTGAATCCTCGGGCGTCTCGTACTGTGCCTTTCGTGTCTAAATGCATTGGTGAATCTTTGGCGAAAGTAGCGGCGCGCTGTATGGCGGGTCAAAGTCTGGAATCTCAGGGTTTCACCATAGAAATTATTCCCAACTACTTTTCCGTGAAAGAAGCCGTATTGCCCTTTAATAAATTTCCGGGCGTCGACCCCATTCTTGGCCCCGAAATGAAATCAACGGGTGAAGTCATGGGTACTGGCGCCTCTTTCCCAGACGCGTTTGCCAAAGCTCAGCTGGCTGCAGGCGGAAACGCTCCTCGTGAGGGCACTGTCTTAATCAGCGTGCGAGACGTGGATAAGCCAGGCGCTGTGAAAGTCGCAAAAAATCTCGCGAGTATTGGTTATAAAATCGCGGCAACAGCAGGTACCGCTGATGCCTTAGAGGCTGCTGGTTTGAGTGTTGAACGGGTCAATAAGGTCAACGAAGGTCGACCCCATATCGTCGACTTTGTGAAAAATGATCAGGCGTCGTTGATCATCAACACGACGGAGGGTCGCAGAGCCATTCTCGATTCCGCGCCCATTCGAGCAAGTGCTGAAGCGCATCGTGTGTTTTACACGACAACCTTGGCCGGTGCGGAGGCTGTTTGCATGTCGTTGATGCAAGAAGACGATAAGCAGGTGCGTCGTTTGCAAGATTTGCATGGAGGTTTGCGATCATGAACAAAGTACCCATGACCAAGGCCGGTGAGCAAGCATTGCGTGAAGAGCTTGAACGTCTGCGTAAAGTCGAGCGCCCGCGTATCATCGCAGCGATCGCAGAAGCTCGCGAACACGGGGATCTAAAAGAAAACGCGGAATATCACGCGGCGCGCGAGCAGCAAAGTTTTGCTGAAGGGCGCATTATGGAGATTGAGGGTAAGCTCTCTCATGCTCAGGTGATTGACGTTACAACCATCCCTCATACGGGTAAGGTCATTTTTGGCACGACAATCGATCTCATTAACTTGGCGAACGATCAGGAAGTCACCTACCGCATTGTGGGCGATGACGAGTCGGATGTGAAACGTAATCTAATTTCGGTAAGTTCACCCATCGCTCGCGCCTTGATCGGTAAAGAAGAGGGTGATGTTGTGGTGGTGAAGGCACCAAGCGGCGATGTCGAATACGAGATTGATCAGGTTAGGCACGAGGCCTAACCGAGCTCAGTTAACTTAAGCGATTGCCGCGCGAATTAAGTTAGACAATTTTGGATTCGGTTTTTTGCTGCGACGCAGTAGTAAAGCGGTGTTGCCGATCACTTGAACGGCCTCGGCGTTGAGTTCGCCGCACAAGTCACTGATTACCTCTGCTTTACTGTCGCGATCCATGCCGGCGCATTTGATCTTGATGAGCTCGTGGTCGTTTAAGGCGCGGTCGACCTCGGCGATGACGGTTTCACTTAACCCGGAGCCGCCGACCGTAACGATGGGCTTCAATTTGTGGCCAATAGCGCGATATTGGCGTTTTTCAATATTTTTCATGGCGATTCGTTTGTCATTCAGGGCGGCGGATGATACACAGGTCTGAGCTCGAATAAAACGGTTTACACAAGTACTATGGCAAAAAAGAAATCCTCAAGTAAAGCTTGGCTGAAAGAGCATCGTGACGATATCTACGTGCAGCGGGCTCAGAAAGAAGGTTACCGTTCACGGGCGTGCTACAAATTGATCGAGTTAAACGAAAAAGATCGATTGCTAAAGCCCGGTATGATGGTGGTCGACTTGGGGTCCGCGCCTGGCGGTTGGTCGCAAGTGGCTGCCGGTATTGTCGGGGTAAAAGGCCGAGTAATCGCGACCGATATTTTGCCTATGGATACACTGGAAGATGTGGATTTTATTCAGGGTGATTTTACTGAGGAATCGGTATTTCAAACCTTGCTGGAGGCCATTGGCGAACAACCGGTTGATTTGGTGATGTCAGATATGGCTCCCAATATGAGTGGTATGGCGGCCGTTGACCAGCCTCGCGCCATGTATTTGGTCGAGCTGGCGGTAGACATGGCGGCTCGGGTGTTGGCCCCTAAGGGTGTGTTTGTTGCCAAGGTGTTTCAAGGTGAGGGCTTTGATGAGCTCTTTAGAAGCTTGCGCGAACAGTATCAAACGGTGTTGACTCGAAAGCCCGACGCCTCGCGGCCGCGCTCACGAGAGGTTTATATCGTCGCAAAAGGCTTCAAAGGTACTTGAATTGTTGCGCTATCGCCCCCACGTCTTAGTAATGTGCGTATAAACGACACCGTTGTGCGCTGGTAAGCGCAGATTGTCGTGGTAATACTTGGCGTCGATCTGTCTGCCAAATATTTGCGAAGGCGTTATACTGAGGCTCAATCAAGAGCGGCCGCTAACCGCTCAACCAGGTTAGCCCTGCATATAGCAGAGGCAAGTGAGGACATGCTTTGAACAATGTAACCAGAAATTTACTGTTGTGGTTGGTTATTGCCGCTGTACTGATGTCGGTATTCAATAACTTCAGTGCTCAGCAGACCAATGAACAGCTTGGCTACTCCGAGTTTATTAATGAGATTCAGAATGATCGTGTGCGCCAAGTAGTGATCGATGGATTAACAATCAATGCCGAACGCTTTGATGGATCGCGCTTTGAAACCATTCGTCCGATGGTTGAAGACCCGAAATTAATGGATGACTTGCTCGACCATAAGGTAATCGTTGAGGGTAAAAAGCCCGAGCAGCAAAGCATCTGGATGCAACTATTGGTCGCCAGCTTCCCCATTCTAATCATTATTGCCGTCTTTATGTTTTTCATGCGCCAAATGCAGGGTGGAGGCGGTGGTCGCGGCGGCCCCATGAGCTTTGGTAAGAGCAAGGCGCGCATGTTGGGCGAAGACCAAATTTCAACGACCTTCGCTGACGTGGCGGGCGTCGATGAAGCCAAGGAAGATGTTCAGGAATTGGTTGAGTTCTTGCGTGATCCTTCTCGTTTCCAAAAACTGGGGGGTCGCATTCCTCGGGGCGTGTTGATGTCGGGGCAGCCTGGTACCGGCAAGACACTGCTCGCCAAAGCCATCGCCGGTGAAGCCAAAGTGCCTTTCTTTTCCATTTCAGGTTCCGACTTCGTTGAAATGTTTGTCGGTGTGGGTGCGTCGCGTGTGCGCGACATGTTTGATCAGGCGAAAAAACAGTCACCGTGTATCATTTTTATCGACGAAATTGACGCCGTGGGCCGTCATCGCGGAGCGGGTTTGGGAGGTGGTCACGATGAGCGCGAGCAGACTCTGAATCAACTCTTGGTGGAGATGGATGGTTTTGAAGCTAACGACGGTGTGATCGTGATTGCAGCAACCAACCGTCCTGACGTTCTTGATCCTGCGTTATTGCGCCCCGGCCGATTTGACCGCCAAGTGGTTGTTGGCTTGCCCGATATTCGCGGTCGTGAGCAAATTTTAAAAGTCCACATGCGCAAAGTGCCCTTAGCTGAGGATGTGGAGCCCTCAAAAATTGCACGTGGAACTCCAGGGTTTTCAGGTGCAGACCTTGCTAACTTAGTCAATGAAGCTGCGCTGTTTGCGGCACGCGCAAATGTGCGAAAAGTGGGTATGCATCAGTTTGAGCTGGCCAAAGACAAAATCATGATGGGCGCCGAACGCAAGTCAATGGTGATGTCCGAAGCGGAAAAGCGCAATACGGCGTATCACGAAGCAGGGCACGCGATTGTTGGTCGTCTGATGCCTGAGCATGATCCCGTGTACAAAGTGTCGATTATTCCCCGCGGCAGAGCCTTGGGTGTAACGATGTTTTTGCCCGAGGAAGATCGCTATAGCCACAGCCGTCGTTTCATCATCAGCTCGATCTGCAGCTTGTTTGGTGGTCGAATCGCTGAAGAGATTACCTTGGGTAAAGATGGGGTGACTACGGGTGCGTCGAACGACATTCAGCGCGCAACGAAAATGGCGCGTCGCATGGTGACCCAGTGGGGTTTGTCAGAGCGTATGGGCCCCTTGATGTATGATGAGGCCGAGGAGGAAGTGTTTCTAGGGCGGTCAGCAGGTCAGCATCACACGAGCGTCTCTGGCGAGACTGCGAAAGCGATTGATGAAGAAGTTCGATCGATCATTGATGAGTGTTACTCGACCGCTCAGAGAATTCTCGAAGAGAACCTCGACAAGTTGCATATGATGGCCGATGCCTTAATGCACTACGAAACCATCGATTCGGATCAGATCGATGACATCATGGCTGGCAAAGAGCCCCGTGAGCCCTCGGATTGGGGTGGCTCAAGCGGTGGTGGAAGCGCCAAGGTCAGTAAAGAATCGGAGGGTGCTTCTCCTATTGGTGGACCCGCCGGAGAACATTAGAATCGATGGTGAGTCCCTTAGGCCCCGAACGGTGCGAAGCCGCTGGGGTGGAGATTAGTTTTCCAGCAGTGATGGGCGTGGTCAATACCACGCCCGATTCGTTTTCAGATGGTGGAAGCTTGTACCAGTCTCGGCGTCTGGATTTAGATAAAGCCTTTGATCGTTGTGTCAAAATGGTTGAAGAAGGCGCGACGATTTTGGATATCGGTGGCGAAAGTACCCGCCCGGGTTCAGATCCAGTCAGTGTTGAGCAAGAGTTGGAGCGTGTTATACCCTTAGTAGAGCGCTTGGCTCGGTCAGTGGATGTCGCGCTTTCGCTCGATACCTCGACACCCGAGGTCATGCGCCAGGGAGCGCAAGCGGGTGCTCACATCATTAACGACGTCAGAGCCTTGCGGCGTGACGGCGCACTTGAGGCTGCGGCCAGTACAGACTTGGCGATTTGCTTAATGCACATGCAGGGCGAGCCTAAGACCATGCAAAGACAGCCACACTACAGTGACGTTGTGCAAGACGTGAGCGATTTTTTGAACCAGAGAATCGATGCGTGCTTAACTGCAGGCGTAGACAAAAAACGCTTGTGGATAGACCCAGGGTTTGGTTTTGGTAAGACTCTGGCGCATAATATCGAATTAATGCAAAACATTGCTTACTTTTGTAATGGCGCCTACCCCGTATTGGTGGGGGTGTCGAGAAAGTCGATGATTGGCGCGATTACTGGTAAGGGAGTCGATGAACGTAGGGCCGGGGGACTCGCTTTGGCGACCTTCGCACTCATGCAAGGCGCGCACATCATCCGTACACACGACGTAGGTGCAACAGTCGATGCGGTAAAGGTGGTCATGGCGCTCAAGGGGGAACGATGAGTAAACGCTATTTTGGTACCGATGGCATTCGCGGTGAAGTGGGCGTTGCGCCCATCACGCCCGATTTTATGCTGAAGCTGGGTTGGGCCGCTGGCAAAGTCTTTTCTGCTCGCGCGGGCAAACAGCGGCCTTTGGTGGTTATCGGTAAAGACACACGTGTGTCAGGCTACATGTTTGAATCGGCTTTGGAAGCGGGTTTAGTGGCAGCCGGAGTCGATGTGCGTCTACTTGGACCGATGCCTACCCCTGCGGTGTCTGTGATGACCCAAACCCTCAACGCGACAGCAGGTATCGTGATTAGTGCATCGCACAATCCCTTTCAGGATAACGGCATCAAGTTTTTTGGTCACGACGGCGGGAAGTTAGGCGACGAACTTGAGTTTGAAATCGAGGCTATGATCGACCGGCCACTTGAAACGTCGGGCTCGAGTGCCTTAGGTAAGGTCGTGCGTATTAACGATGCTGGCGGCCGTTACATTGAATATTGCAAATCGACCGTGCCTCGCGGTTTTAGCCTAGCTGGCCTTAATTTAGTCATCGATTGCGCCAACGGTGCAACTTATCACGTGGCGCCCGCGGTATTTCAGGAATTAGGGGCGACGGTAACGAAGATTGGGACCGAGCCCAATGGCTTTAATATTAATGCCGGTGTGGGCTCGACCGATATGAGCGCGCTAGCGGCGCAGGTACGTCAAAGCCAAGCGGATTTGGGCATCGCCTTTGATGGCGATGGCGATCGTGTCCTCTTTGTTGATCACCAGGGTGCAGAAATTGACGGCGACCAGTTGCTGTATGTGATGGCGAAATCCCGGCAGCACCGCGGCTGTGAGGATCAAGGTGTGGTTGGCACGTTAATGTCAAACTTAGGTCTGGAAGTGGGTCTTAAAGCGCTGGGTCTTGGCTTTTTCCGTGCAAAAGTGGGCGACCGCTATGTGAAAGAGGCCATGCTAGAGCGTGGCTGGGTGCTGGGTGGTGAGTCGTCCGGGCACTTAATTTGTACCGATGTGTCCAATACGGGCGATGGTATTGTCTCCGCCTTGCAGGTGCTGCGCGCTGTCGTCGAAAGCGGTGATAGTTTGCGTGCTCTTTGCTCAGAAATGGATGTGATGCCTCAGACCATGATAAACGTGCGTATGTCTGAGCGAGTGGACGTGACGGCCAACCCACAAGTGCAGGCTGCGGTTGCCGAGGTGGAATCAGCCTTGGGGGATTCAGGGCGGGTATTGTTGCGTTTGTCGGGTACTGAGCCTTTAGTTCGAGTGATGGTCGAGGGGGCAAATGCCAGCACCGTGAATGAGCTATGTGCGAGTTTGGCGACAAAAGTTGAGCAGGCGCTCGCAGATTGACTTGTAACGAATCCGTGCTTTCGATAGACTTGCGCGCGCTTTAGAGGTGATGCTATGCCAAACGCCTTAGTAATTGGCAACTGGAAAATGTGGGGATCACGCGAGCAGGCCAAAGCGCTTGTGTCGAGTGTGGCCGGATTGAATCAATCCGGCGTGGAGTGGGGTGTTTGCCCTCCGTTTCCGTACCTACAGATTGCCATCGATCAGCTCGGTTGTGACCGGGTGGGTGCGCAAACCGTCAGCGCGGATCAAGACGTACCGCACACGGGCGATGTCAGTGCGGAAATGCTGGCGGATCTGGGTTTGCGATGGGTGATTGTTGGTCATTCAGAGCGACGCGCAGACCGGTGCGAAACGGACGATGTTGTTCGAGCCCAGGTTGAGCGGGCCTTGAGCCAAGGTTTGGTGCCTATTGTTTGTGTGGGCGAAACATTAGACCAACGCAACGCGGGCGAGGCCGAGGCCGTGGTGATAGCGCAACTCGATGCTGCCTTGCGGGGGCTAGCGTCCAACACCGATTTAGTGGTGGCCTATGAGCCTGTTTGGGCAATAGGTACCGGCGTGGTGGCGACGCCTGAACAAGCGCAGGCAATGCACGCGGTTGTTCGGCAGCGCGTAAAAGATTTGGGTTTGAGCGGCGATATCCTTTTGTTGTACGGAGGTAGCGTCAAACCGGATAACGCCGAAGGCTTGTTTGCTTTGGCAGACGTCGATGGCGCTCTAGTGGGCGGTGCATCGATAGACGCACAAGCGTTTTTAGCAATTGTAGAAGCCGCGGCGGCGGCAAAGGCCGAATAGGCAAGAGATTATGGAACAGATTATTTTAGTAGTGCATTTGTTGGTGGCCTTGGCGATCATCGGTTTAATTATGATCCAGCAAGGTAAAGGCGCCGACATGGGGGCATCGTTTGGCGCGGGCGCATCGCAAACCTTGTTTGGTAGCTCCGGTAGCGGGAATGCTTTAACCAAAGCAACCTCATGGTTAGTGGCGGCATTCTTCGCCACCAGCTTTGCCTTAGCGGTTGTTGCGAACGAAAAGACAGCACCCGTAGACGATTTGGGTATCGAAATCCCGGTCGAGGCAGAAGCGGCACCAGCCAGCGATCTGCCTCTTGTGGACGATCAGCCCGAGGCAATGAGCCCAACCAGCGACTTGCCGACCGTTCCTGATTCAGGAGACAATTAAGCAGTAACAAAGCCGAAGTGGTGGAATTGGTAGACACGCCATCTTGAGGGGGTGGTGAGCATAGCTCGTGCGGGTTCAAGTCCCGCCTTCGGCACCAACCACAAAGAAAGCCATATAGAACTTATTGTTTTATATGGTTTTTTTATATCTGTAAAGCCGATTCCTGTAAAGATTCCTGTAAGAATCATGCGATTCCTGTAAAGATTCCTGTAAATTTATAGGGGCGGGGTCTATACAGGAGGCGGGGGGAGGCTACAACAATCTTTAATTTTTTGTATCGTCTTCGTTTTTCAATGTATCACTAATCATATCATCAATATTACTAAAGATATTTTCTTTTAAATTTTCGTTTTCTTCTTCTTTTGCGAATTTATTTGTTCCAAAAATACTGCTATCAACACGACTATCTATTAGACCCGCAGCCATCAATTCCTCTGAATTTGGTAAATCTTCAAGTGAATTAAGATTGAAATGACTTAAAAACTTCTCAGAAGTGC
>JALRFH010000150.1 GCA_023253715.1 Halieaceae bacterium | reverse complement strand
AATCAGTGGGGTTGGGGCCGCTGGCTGGTACGTAAGGCTGACGCAAGAAGCCTTGACCTGTGTCGGCACCATAAGCCACAACCACCTCGCGTTCGATCTCTGCGATGTACGCACCCGCGATCCAACGCACGTCAGAATCTTCTTTGCTGGTAAAACGCACATCAATCGACATGTCGGTTTGGTTGCGCTCTTGATACTGATAGCCATCGCAGCTTAATGGGCTGTATGGACCATAAACACCGGCAAAGTTAGCGCCGTCGGCAAAAGGGTCATACCCGGCACCGCTGCCTGAAGGTGGCAGTACACCGAAGGGTTGGAAGGCTGGACCGAAAAAATCACTCGTGAAGCTGTTCAAAGAGGCGCGATCCGCCAAACAGGCAGGTGTAACTTCGTAGCCATAAAACGTCGCCGCGGTACCATCCGACAATAAATATTCCTGGAGATCGTTGTACGAAAAGCTTGCTGTCATATCAGCGAAACCGGCATCCATGTCCAGCTTAATCGCCAAATCGGTCGTTTCTTGCTCGTTCTCGCCCGGTACGTTAAACACGAAATCAAAAGGCTGATCGTTCACATCAACAGCAAACGTCGGACTCCCGAAGACGGCAACGAACTGCGGGATAGCGAAGGCTGCGTTAAAGTTAATCGCACCACCTTCCGCTTTGCTGTAGCCAGCGCGGATATCTAGGCTGGTCGTATCGCTAATATCCCAAATGACGCGGCCACGGTAACTTTGATCTTTTAAGAAATCTACCGCATCATCTTGGCCAGTGAATCGATTTTTGTAGAAGCCATCGGTTTCACGGTTGCTGAACGAGAAGCGACCATAAACCGAGTCTTCAACGATCGGACCACTGATTGTGCCGCTCAATTTTGTGGCGTTGTTGTTGGCCACACCCCCGGTAATTTTGGCTTCAAATTCGTTCGAAGGTTTCTTGGTGGTCACCAAAATAGCGCCTGCGACCGCATTCCGGCCATACAACGCACCCTGAGGGCCTTTCAAAACCTCGATTTGCTGCACATCGAACAGCTCTTCATTGAAACTGTTCGGGTTAGTGCTTAACACGCCATCGACCACATAGGCGAAGGTGGATTCGGCGTCACGCGTCGATACGATGCCCCGAATACTCACCTGGGTGTCGCCGATATTGGCGGTATCGACTAGGGTCACGTTGGGAATCAAGCTGATATAATCATCAGCGCGTTCGATGCCCGCTCGCTCGATGGTATCCTCTCCGAGTGCCGTAACCGCGATAGGTACTTCTTGTAGGTTTTCAGCGCGTTTCCGAGCTGTAACAACGACTTCCTCTAGGGTAAATCCTGATGCTTGCGCCATCGACACACCACTGTATCCAGTGGCCAATAACGATAAAGACATCCCCGCTAACACTTTTTTTCTAAAGTTCATGGCATCCTCCTGCCTGTGTTGGTGTTGCTCCTAAAACATTCATCTTACCGACCTTGCTCCAAGGTCTTTAAGCGCCGCCACAAGGTGGTGGTGCTAATCCCTAAATGCTCGGCTACCGCTTGGCGATCGCCGCCATACATCTGCATTGCGCTGGCTATTGCCTGCAATTCACTTTGCTTCAACGCTCCCGGCGCTGCGAAGCTAGAACCTTCCCGAAACAGCTCGGGCAAGCTGGTCCGCAATAGAGTTTGGTTAAGTTCTCCAGCGGGCTCAACCATGAGCGCCACCACAACCCGCTCACAAAAGCTCTCTAACTCGCGCACATTGCCGGGCCAGCGATAACGCTCAAAATGCGCCGCTAAGCCCGCGTATATTCTGTCTGCCGCGGTCGCTAGGCCATACTGCTGCGCGAACATTTCTAAGTAGTACGCAGCAATGGCAGAAATGTCTTCTTTTCTTTCGCGCAATGGGGGCAGCTCCAAGGCGAAAGTATTCAACCGATAGTACAGATCCTCGCGAAATCGTCCTTCTTCTACATCTTGAAACAAGGGGCGATTGGTCGCCGCGACGACCTTCATATCAAGCTGAATGCTGCGTTCACTTCCCACCGGACGCAAAATTTTATCTTGCAAGATTCTCAACAACTTTGACTGCTGTGCGAGAGGCATTTCAGCGACCTCGTCAAGAAATAGCACGCCCTTGTTGGCTTGCTCAAGCAAGCCCCGGTGGCCTCCTCGACGGGAATTGGTAAACGCCCCCTCCTCGTAACCGAACATTTCGCTTTCGAACAGCTCAGATGGCAAGCTGCCGCAATTGACAGCGATCATCGGACCGTTGGCATGACGACTGTGACGATGGATTTCGCGAGCAATGTGCTCTTTACCCGTGCCAGACTCGCCAACAATTAAGACCGCACCGTGAGCCACCGCATAGGTTTTAGCCAAAGACGCTACCTTGCTCATTCTGGGCGAACTTACAACGAAGCTTGCGGCTTTGATTGACGTTGCCTTCACCGCCGACATCGACTGCACGGGGCGATAGCGCACCAAATAACCTAAGGGGTGATCGTTGTGGTCAAGCACATCAACCACCTGCAAGTAGCGCTCATTCATTAGCGCAACCCAACGTTCGGTATGCAGCGTTTGAATGTCGTTCAGATGCCATACCTGCCGCAAACGACTGTTTAATCGTTTGGCCTCTCCAAGAGCCTCGGAGGCCTTCCGATTCATTTCCAGAATATTTTTTTCAGGGTCGAGCAACAAGACGAGATCGTCTGTCTGCTCGAGTAAAGAATCTCGCAAATACACTTGTCGCGCTTGTAATAATGACGCCTGTGCAACACCAATGGCTTGCTGAATCATATCCTCCGCCGACTCTCGGCTGTACAACAGAATCGAGGGAATACCTTCTTTTTCTGCCAGATGACAGCTGTAACTGGGACCCACCACAACCTCGGGCTTTTCTGCCATGGACAAATAAAACAATTCCGAGGCTTCGTCAGACGTTCGGTAGTACTTATGGACAACCTGAACACCGAGAAGATCACCCAACTGCGCAATCAAGCGCGCTTGGATTCCTGTGGGTTCTGCGTAGGTAAACAAATGGATTTTTGCGGCAACCTGCTTAGCCTTAATGCAAGCTTCGACGATATCCGCATCGCGCACAGGTTGACTGACCACGGGCACCGATAAGGTATCAGCCAGATAGGCTGCGTTGGCGCCGGCGCTGATGATGACATCCGGGTGATGGCGCTCGATCAGAGCTTCAAAGTCTGTTTTGTTCGACGCCACCAAATCATGGAAAGACAGATCGATTTGATCCGTGTACTTACCCACCACCGAATACACAAGCTCGCTGAAACGCCGAAAACCAAGCAATAACATCCTTGGTTTTGTTGTTCCCAAGCCACGGTTCACGAGTCGGTGCCCTCAGGTAACAGCATGAGGGTCTCGGCAAGGGACAGCACGTCTACATATTTCGCGTGCAGATCGTGTAGATTCGCGGCATGGGCCTCTAAATTGCGGTCACCAACAGCTTCTGACACCACCACGGTAGGATAGTTATGAGATAAAGCATCTACAGCGGTTGCTCGAACACAGCCACTGGTTGTCAAACCGACAACAACCAGCGAATCAACCCCCTCGGCACGCAGATACTGATCGATGTTCGTTCCCAAGAACGCGCTCGGATAATGTTTTTCAACGAGCAAATCGTCGGCCGTCGGTGCGAGCCGAGGATCGATTTCCACCCATGCACTGCCTCGCTTGAGTATATTCAGGCTAGGCAATCGCGCTCGAAAAACGGAAGCGTCTTCATCGCGGTCATAAACGACCGTGGTATACACCAGAGGCAAACCTCTCAATCGAAAGGCTTGAATAAGCCTGACGACAGACTCAACCACCGAATCAAACCGCCCACCAAGCGGTGATTCAGGCTGGGTAAACCCGAGACTCATATCGACGATAATAAGCCCGGGGTTATGCCCCAACCCGATATTTCTTCGCGACAGATCTGCCACACGAACTCCTAGGCGCGACGCTGGAATACCGGTTCCACCGGGGGTTCCAGATGTGTCTCTGCCACACAACGCGACTTGATTTCTTCAATACTGCCGCCGAAATTAAAGATCTCGGTGATAGGACCACGCCGCTCTGCCATCTCAGCACGAAGTGCCTCGGTTGCTGACGCATCGAGCACACCGTGGCTTACCACCACACCGTAAGCTTTGGCGCCCGCTTCGGAAACCAATCCACGTGCAACGTCCTGTACAACGAGCGCGGCATCGCGAGCCAGAGGGTCACCCCAGCCGCCGCCACCCCAGGTGTTGTAGTACAGCAGATCACCCGCTTTGACTTTTATCCCCTCGCATTTAGAGGGTAGCCACTCTTCTGATCCGTCGGTCCGCACAATGCGTTTGGTCGAGCGCATACCAGGATTGCCGCCATTCACACCCCAAGGGTAGGTCAACCAGCGCTCATCGTGAATACCGATCTCGCCATCCACCAAAAATCGATAAGCCACCGACAAACCATTACCGCCACGATGCAGACCTGCACCGCCCGAGTCTGGAATCACCTCGTAGCGCTCGATGCGCAAGGGGAAGTAGCTTTCGATAAACTCATTTGGGACATTGGTAAAGCCGGGCCACAGGCTGTGGCCGTCTGGACCATCGCCTACTGGACGGCCCGGAACGCCACCAAAACCAATCTGGAAAAGCTGAAACCACTCGTCATGTTTGCCCGGACGCGTGTCGTACCCCGAGTAGAACAAATGAGGCGAATCCGAGAAACCAGCGGCATTGAGCAGTTCGTTGGGAGCACCCATACCCAAGAGTGCGCCCAAGACATCAAAAATACGACCCAAAGCGTGCGTGCGACCAGACAAGGCTGCAGGGTACTTAGGCTTCAGCAAGGTTCCCTCAGGAATGCGAACATCTACCAGGTCGTAGAAGCCATCATTAAAGGCAATTTGTGGGTCGACGATGTTAATGGTGAACGAACCAAAGAACATCTTGAACATATCCTCATTTAAGAAGAAGTTCACAGAACTCTGCGCTTGCGGCGACGTACCTTCAAAGTCAAAGATCGCCTTATCACCCTCTCGCCACATGGTGCAATGAATTTTGTAAGGTCCAAGACCCATCCCGTCGTCGCACAAATAGTCGGTAAATTCCCGTTTTTCTTCGGGCACCACCATACTAATTACGGCTTTCATGGCATCGTAGTTACGCTGCAGCATCACGCTCATCGTCGAGTGAAAAACGTCGTCGCCAAAACGCTCGGCCAATTCAACACAACGTTTAGAAGCGGTGTTGCACGCAGCCACCAAGGCGTTTAGGTCAAATCGGTTCCACTGCGACGTGCGAACATTGTGAAGCACCAACTCTAATAAGTCCTCTTGCAAGACACCTTTTTTGTAGAGTTTAACCGGTGGAATACGAATACCTTCTTGATAAATATTCGTCGCGTTAATGGGCATCGAGCCGGGCACCATACCGCCGTTATCGGACATGTGACCAAACATTGCCGACCACGCGATGTGGCGACCGTCCTTGAACACAGGCACCAAAACCAACCAATCGGGCAAATGCGACACCGCCGCATTACACAAGTAAGGGTCGTTGGTCAGAATGATGTCACCCTCTTCGATATCGGCGTCATACACTGACAAGAAGGGTGCAATAAAAGAGCCGAACTGCCCTACCACCATTTTCCCTTCTTTGTTTGCGATCATCGGAAAGCAATCACCTTGCTCGCGGATACCCGGCGACATTGCTGTACGGAACAGCACAGCGTCCATTTCCTCACGCGCGTTCTTTAAACCGTTTTCAATGATGTCGACCGTAACGCTCTCCACTTCGACAGTGGCGAGTGGTGTGTTATTTGTTTCAATAATTCTCGCTGGCATAATCACACTCCCCTCTACGCTTGAATGGGTTCAATAAGTAAGTTACCTACAAGGTCTGTGCGAGCCTGGAAGCCCGGCAAAATCAACGTTGTAGAGTCCATTTCAGTGACAATGGCAGGCCCAGGAACGGTCAAGCCAGAGTGCAACTTGTAGCGTTGGTAAATCGTTGCGTCGTACCAATTGCCCTCGAAGTAAATACGGGTTTCATGAATCGCGCAGTCTTGCAAGCTGGCCGAGCTATCCTCTTGGCGTTTGATTTCCAAGTTTTGCCCCTGAGATGCGACCACCGCTCGGATCATCACGATCTCGTGACCATCACCCAACTTAAAGGTGAATAATTTTTCGTGTTCATCATCAAATACATCGGTGATAACGCCCAAACCCTTCTCGACCAAACTGTGGTTGTCAAAATCGACGCTGATCTGGAAGGCCTGACCGGCGTAACGCACATCCGCTTGGTAGGTAACAATCAGTTGATCTTCCGAGATTCCGTCCGCCAACAGGGCCTGCGCGGCGCGCTCTTTCAAAGCGGCCAGATCGGCAGCTAACTGATCTTTCGAAATGTCGCTGGCCAGCGCGCCATAGCTTCTGGCGGCTTCATCTTGTAACTGCGTTGTCGCGTCACCATACGCACACAATACGCCTGGGCCGGGGGGAACAATGACAGGGAATGAGTTCACTAAACGCCCCAGTGCATTGGCGTGCAGTGGGCCCGCTCCTCCAAAGCCAACCAGACTGAAGTCGCGTGGATCATAACCCTGCTCGACCGATACCAGGCGCAAGGCGCCAAACATCGCCTCATTAGCGATGCGGATAATACCCTCAGCGGCTTCCATGACATCAATACCCAAAGCATCCGCCACTTTCTGCACGGCCGTGACGGCCGCATCACGGTTGATCGCCATGGCGCCGCCAAGCTGGGCGTCACTGGGCAAATAGCCCAATACCACATTAGCGTCACATACCGTTGGCAACTCCCCGCCTTTCATATAGGCCGCCGGCCCGGGCACCGCGCCTGCAGATTCTGGACCAACACGTAGGGCTTTGGTCAACTCGGCAACAAAGGCGATAGAGCCGCCGCCGGCACCAATTGTTCTGACGTCCACTGAGGGTGCACGCACCCGGACATCGCCAACGATGGTCTCACGACGGATGTTAGTTTTTGCATCTTGAATCAATGCGACATCGGTTGACGTACCTCCCATATCGAAGGTCAAAAGGTTTCTATAGCCTGCCTGTTCACAAAAGAACAACGCACCGGCCACACCACCCGCAGGGCCTGACATCAAAATATTAACGGGCGAATCGGCGGTGGCGCGAGAGGACGCCAAACCACCATCAGAACGCAGAATCGATAGTTGAGTGTCACCGCCCAAACGCTCTTCCAAGGAGGTCTGCAAGTTGTTCAAGTAACGTGACACTTCGGGGCGCACGTAGGAATTCACAACCGTGGTTTCGGTACGTTCGTATTCCTGCATTTCGGGCACAACATCCGATGAAATCGAAATCGGAATATCCGTGAAAAATTCAGCCGCAATCTCGGCGGCACGACGCTCGTGTTCACTGTTCACGTAAGCATTGATAAAACAGATCGTGAGAGCCTCGACTTCATTTTTGGCCGCCAACGCCGACAGCTGAGTTCGCAAGGCATCCTCATCGAGCGGCGTCGAGACGGAGCCATCGGCATCGATACGTTCAACAGCACCAATCGTTAACTCGAGGGGGGCTAGCAAGGGCTTTTTGACAAAGCTAACCCAACCACCCAAACCGCCGGGACAAAAGCTTCGAGCGACCTGTAAGGTATGCTCGTAGCCTGAGGTTGTAATTAGGCCGACCTTTGCGCCTTTTCCCGTCAATACCGCATTGGTGGCGACAGTGGTGCCGTGCATCACAAACTTAATGTCGGCGGGATTAATACCCGACTCGTCACAAATCTTGGCGACGCCATTTAATACCCCAATCGAGGAATCTTCAGGGGTCGACGGCACCTTTGCTGTAAACGTTTGTCCCGTCTCCTCATTCATGAGTAGAAAATCGGTAAATGTGCCTCCGACGTCTACACCTAAGCGATAGGTCATGCCTACTCTCCTTTATTGTCCGACAACTTTGTCTAAATGATTACTGATCCAATAATGTGCGCGACCACCTTTAGCCGTACCCGTTAACTCTTTTACCAAATCTACCGCACCCATCAAAGCAAGAAAATCGATACCTGTGCTAAAACCCGCCTGCTGGCACAACAAAGCCACATCTTCTGTTGCAACGTTGCCTGAAGCTCCCGGTGCAAAGGGACAGCCCCCTAACCCGCCGATGGATGTATCAAAATATCGCACGCCAGACTGTAAGGCCGCATAGGTGTTGGCGAGTCCCATGGCACGGGTATCATGAAAGTGGCACGCGACGCGATCGGCGCTGATACCCAGCAACAAATCGCGAAGTAAAGTATCAACGGCAAAGGGATTTGCAGCGCCAATCGTATCAGCGATAACAATACGTTGTGCGCCCCAATCGGCTAGGCGCTTTGACAAAGTGATGACCTGCTCTGGATCAACCGCACCTTCAAATGGACACTCGAAGGCCACCGCCACATACGCGTTGACTTTAACGCCGTCAGCCACCGCCGATTCAATAATGCCCTGCGACGCCGCCATAATCTCTGCGGTGGTCATATTGATATTTTTGCGATTCATCGTGTCAGTAGACGAGACCACCACATTGACTTCTTTGCACCCCGACGCGAGCGCGAGCTCGTAGCCCTTTCGATTTGGCACCAAGGCATTTAACGCAACCCCTGTGTTTTTTGCCAACGCGTGGCGCAACACCTGATCTGTACCGGCCATCTGCGGTACCGCCTTGGGCGAGACAAAACTTCCGATCTCAACACTGGAAACACCCGTCGTTGCAAGTTGATCGAACAAACGGCAGCGCTCGTCAACGCTCAAGTGCTTTGACTGCGCCTGAAGGCCATCTCGCAGCCCGACCTCATTAATGTGGACTTGCGGGATCATCGAATGGCTCCCGCGACCCTTAAGGTCTGTATACGTT
>JALRFH010000148.1 GCA_023253715.1 Halieaceae bacterium | reverse complement strand
GCACGACTTGGGCTATAGGCTTGCCGATATCGGCCAGGCGCTACCCAATATGCCCGATATGGCCTATCTGGCCCTGGGCGGCGCCATCGTCAACTGCGCGCACGCTACGGGGGTAAATTTTGGCTCGATGGGCTCCTACGTCAAGTCATTACGCCTTGCGACCGTAGGCGGAGAGCTACTCGAATGCAGCCCCAGCAGCAACCCCGATATTTTTAAGGCGGCACTAACGTCCGCTGGGGCGTTGGGAATCGTCACCGACTTTACGCTGCAAAACCAAGCGGATTTTGACTTAACAGAAGTCAACAAGATTGAGCCTTTAGAGGACATGCTTGACGACATCGAGAACCGCAAAGCGAACAATCGGCATTTTGAGTTGTTTGCCCTGCCCCACGCGTCAGTTGGGATTTCGGTGTCCACCAACCCAGCGCAACCAGGCGACAAAGCCCAAGGTCAAGATGACCCTCAGGCAGTCAATACGCTGCGCGATGTATTTAATGCAATCGCGTGGATACCGGGCGTGGGCAGCAGTTTATACGACAAGCTGCTGACCGCCGTGATGGGCAACGAAGCAGAGACCATTCGCACCGGCAAAGCGCACGAGGTACTGCCTCATGTGCGCATTGTGCGCTTTCGAGAAATGGAATACACCGTACCCGCAGAACTAGGCCCTGCCTGCCTTCGTGAGATTATGGCCACTATTCGCAACAAACAGCTGCCGCTGAGTTTCCCCATTGAATATCGGTACGTCAAAGCTGATGATATTTGGCTAAGCATGTTCCAGGGGCAAGACGGCGCTACCATTTCTATTCACCAATATGGCGATCTGGATTACCGCCCAATTTTCGCAGAGCTCGAGCCAATATTCTGGCGCTACGGTGGTCGCCCCCACTGGGGTAAACTGCATACCCTAAAGGCCTCGGATTTGGCCGAGCTTTACCCCAAACACTGGCGGGACTTTTTGGCCGTCAGAGAGAGCCTAGACCCAGACAAACGCCTAATGAATGCCCACCTAAAAGAATTATTTGGAGCGTAAGCATGCCCTCTCGACGCAATGTCATTCTTGGTGCTTTGGGTGCAGCTGGGCTTGCTGCTTGGCTAAAACCCAAAGATAAAGGCGGTGTTTATACGCCCTACTTCACCGAGCTTAACCAAACGCTTAAAGATGCAGGGATTGGCACCCCGAGCTTGATTATTGATTTAGACCGACTGGATCGCAATATCGACCGTATCACTCAAATCCTAGGTACTGCGCCGTGGCTGAGTTATCGCGTCGTGACCAAGTCGGTACCTAGCCCAGAGCTCGTGCGCTACATCAGCGAGCGAGCCTCGACTCAAGCGCAAATGATTTTTCATTTACCTTTCTTGCTGGCGACAACGCGAGTGACGCCGGATGCGGATATACTCATCGGCAAACCCTTCCCCATCGCGGCGGTGGAAGACTTTTATCGCAAACACACAGGGGCCTTTGACCCCGCGAAACAGCTCCAGTGGTTGGTCGATACGACGGCACGACTTCAACAGTATTTAGACTTTGCCCGGGAAAACCAGCTGACCCTTCGTGTAAACCTAGAACTTGATGTCGGACTACATCGCGGTGGGTTCGTTGCCGCTGAAGGACTGAGCGATGCTTTGGGCATCATCAGGGCCAACCCCCAACACCTAACCTTCAGTGGTTTTATGGGCTACGACGCGCATTTAATGGGCATACCCAGTGCGTTGGCGAAACGTGAATTACCCAAAGTCAAAGGCCGCTATCAAGCGGCCTTGGATCTACTCGATAGTCAATTCCAAGACCTGGTAACGCAGAATCTGTGCTTTAACGGTGCTGGCAGCCCTACCTTCAGAAACTACCAAGACAAACCCTTATTGACCGAGGTATCAGCGGGCACCTGTTTGATGAAGCCCACGCACTACGACATTGCGAGTCTGGAAGATTTCGAGCCCGCCGCTTACATCGCCTCGCCCGTGCTAAAACGAGGCCAAGGTGGCCGCTTGCCCGCCCTAGAATGGACGGCACCACTCATTCGCGCCTGGGACCCGAACCAAGCGCAAATGTACTTTGGCTACAGCGGCAATTGGATGGCCGACATGGCGTCACCGCCAGGCCTTACCTCGCATTTTGCCTACAAAAGCTCGAATCAAGAAGGCTACCAAGCCTCTAACAAGGTCGAACTAGACGTCGATGACTTTATATTTTTAAGACCGCAGCAGAGCGAAGCCGTTCTGCTGCAGTTCGGCGATTTACTCGCGGTACGAGGTAATAAGATCGAAGCTCGCTGGACAGTGCTACCCAATACCGGGCGCACCTGAACCTAGAGCTTTCGAAAGCCTGCTTGCCCAAGTAACTAGGGTTAAAAAGATCGCAAGAATCGCGTAGCAGCCTTGATATACGTCAGCATTTAAGGGGACGATTTGTAATAGCATCGTCCTTTTGCAAATCAGGAAATCGCTATGGCGCGCCCACATACGGAATTTTATCAAACCCAAAATCAGCCGTGGGTATCCGATGTGCGCTTTGATGGACTGGAATGCAAAATTTTAAGCCTAGACGAGGCAACCGGCGCCTACACTGCATTGCAGCGTTTGCCTGACGGCTATCAAGCAGAGGGGAATTACCCCTCAGCCGCCAACGAAGAGTTTTATGTATTATCCGGATTAATGCACATTAATGGCTTGGAATACACTCCCGGATGCTATGGCTTTTTTCCTGCTGGCCACGCGCGATTAGATTGGCTAGCACTAGAACCAACGATACTGATTCGATTCTTCGATTCAGCACCTGACCCGTTTGACAATCAACCTGAAGCCATAGAAAGAGCACGTCATCGCCCCCCTATTCCCTACCTTGATTCTTATCGCATGCAATGGGACACACGCTTACACGACCCCAAATTGTCGCATTTGGGCCTAGGCCGAAAAAATTTGCGGGTTGATCCGATTACGGGACAACGCACGTTTTTGTTTATCACCAGCCCGCAAACCCATCCTGCCAATTGGCGAGCTCCAAAAGAATCCCACCCGACGCCTGAAGAAGCATATTTCTTGGCGGGCGATCTAACCGGCGACCGCGGCACTATGCGTCCAGGCGCGTATTTTTGGCGGCCAGCGCACATTCCGCACGGCCCTTACGGTTCTATTAGCGGCAGTATGAGCTTAATTCGATTTATTGAGGGCAAGCACATTAATTACTGGACCGATGAGAACTTCGTGTTTCAGTATCGCGAGGAATATAAACCGATACTACCTGACGCACACGCAGATTATGCAGGTGAAATCCCCTCTGTGTGCCCTTTTTAAGCAAGCCCGATTATGGATACTCTCGCCAAACGCTAAATTAAAGATCTCGTAATCATTATTCTCGCTTTTGTCAGCGGTAACGTATGGCGTTGTGAACACACCAGCGAGAAGATGGCTACTGTGTACAGAGCAGCCTACATTAAAGAGGCTTTTCCGCAGTTTAAGAGGGCGAGTCTTATTCTGTTTGGCCCTATCGCCTAGTTTGTCACAAATAAACAATCCCGCAAGAGTCAGCTTAGGTATACTATTAGCAATAATAATTGCGTATGATGTAAAAATATAAAACCCCGCTGGAGTAAGTTATGACGCAAAATAAAGTATTTGCCCGATTTGATATAACTCAGGATGATGTTGCGGCAATACGAGAGTTTGGCGCAAAACTTGGAGATAATTTGCGCTCCTTTGTGCTGGATTGGTACGAGTGGCTGCAACAACAAGACGAGTATGACACCTTCTTTGACCGACGACCCGACGTGCTAGAGCGCGTACAGTCCCTACAAATGGACCATTGGCAAAGTTTTTTTGAATGCGATCTCGACGAACGCTACATTGCGTCGCGACGTAAAATCGGAGCCATCCACGAGCATATCCAGTTACCTAACGACGCTTACTGCGCCGGTATGAATATGTCGTTTCAGTTGTTAAAGCTGCGAATCAATGAGCTTGCATCCAATACCAAAACCGCAAACCGCTGGGCCGATGCAACCAGCAAGCTCGTAAATCTCGATACTTACTTGGCCCTTGATGAAATCACCCGCATTCAAACTGAAAAAATTCGCGCTCAAAGCAATGCATTAATGGAAGTCAGCACGCCCGTTACCCCAATTTGGGAAGGTATTTTGCTTTTACCTTTACTTGGGATTATCGATTCTGCGCGCACCCAGTACATTATGAATACTACACTGGAAAAAATATCGACCACTCGCACCCAAGTCTTCGTGATGGATATCAGTGGCGTAAGCGCGGTCGATACCGCAGTAGCCAACCAGCTGATAAAAATCACCAAAGCCACCGAACTAATGGGCTGCAAATCGATCATTTCTGGTATCTCACCGGCAATCGCGCGGACATTAGTAGAATTAGGGATCTCGATTGGAGATTTGCAAACAACCTCTACCCTGCGCGACGCTTTTGAAATCGCAATCAGACACATCGACCCCAAGAATGCTATGTTAGTCAAGAGCGACTCGCACTAGAGGCAGGCAAAGTGCTACACGATCGTTTTAGTGCAGTACAAGGGCAACTGTTGGTTCATGCCCCTAGCGCCTTCACACCTGAGGTTTTAAACTCGCTGGCTGATAGCATATTAAATGCGCTCAGCACGCAGCGTTGTGACATCGTCATTTTAGATTTAAGCAACACAAACTACCTAGACAAAGAAGAATTTTAT
>JALRFH010000112.1 GCA_023253715.1 Halieaceae bacterium | reverse complement strand
CTGCGGATATTGATCTGCGATATCCTCACTTGCGAGGGCCTGCGCCCCAGCAACAAGTGCGGATAGGATTAGCGTCGTGGCGTCAGCAATGGTAAACGGCACGTCCAATAAACGGGCTAAGGTTTCGGCTAAGAGAGTCTTACCGCTTCCCGTGGGGCCGACCAACAAAATATTGCTCTTACCCAGTTCTACCGCATCCGAACTCGACTGGCCATGGCGCAAGCGTTTGTAGTGATTGTATACAGCCACCGAGAGCACTTTTTTCGCGCGCTGCTGGCCAATCACGTATTCATCTAAAATCGCGTTAATTTCTTTAGGTACGGGCAGCTTATCACTGGCCTCCGCACTGGCAGCTTCCTGAATTTCTTCACGAATAATGTCGTTACAGAGATCAACGCACTCGTCACAAATAAACACCGAGGGACCCGCGATGAGTTTTCTGACCTCGTGCTGACTTTTACCACAGAAGGAACAGTAAAGAAGTTTTGCGTTATCGTCTTTTGGGGGCATTTTATCGTCCGCCATTCCTTATCCTAGCGTGTGTACAAATCGTTCCACTGTACGATGATGGGTTTTCGATGGTTTTGCAAGTCAATCTGACACGTATTCAGTGTCAGATTGAGATTATGTGCGAGAGCTGACGACCTGATCGACTAAACCGTAGGCTTTGCTCTGCTCAGCGTCCATGAAACGGTCACGCTCGGTATCGCGCTCAATCACATCGATGGGCTGACCGGTATGCTCTGACATTAAGCGGTTTAAACGTTCACGAATAATCAAAATTTCTTTGGCTTGGATATCGATATCAGTCGCCTGCCCCTGAGCGCCGCCGCTGGGTTGATGAATCATGGTTCGCGCATTGGGCAAACAATAGCGCTTGCCCTTGGCACCTGCGGACAACAAGAACGCACCCATCGATGCCGCCTGCCCCATGCACGTCGTGGTAACGTCGGGCTTGATGAACCGCATGGTGTCGTAAATTGCCAGCCCGGCAGTGACAGACCCGCCGGGACTGTTGATGTACAAATGAATATCTTTATCTGGGTTTTCAGATTCCAAGAACAACAACTGCGCCACGATCAAGTTCGCCATGTGATCTTCGACTTGGCCCACCACAAAAATGACGCGTTCTTTTAATAGGCGCGAGTAGATATCGTACGAGCGTTCACCGCGAGAGGTCTGTTCGACCACCATTGGAATTAAACCCAGGTTCTCTACCGTTTGCATATGCTACTCTCCGCCTATTCTTGGATTAGTTTGCGTTTGCTGCCTGACCCGCGCTAATCGCCTCTTGGTAGCTGCACGCTTTATCTTCGACCTTCAACTGCGCCTGGAGCTTCTCGACCACCTGATCTTCCAACACCCGGTTCTCAACCGCGTTCAGTTGCTCTTGATTACTATAATAGTAATTTACAACTTCTTCAGGATCTTCGTAAGTCGACGCGATTTCCTCAATCGTTTCGCGAACTCGCTCGGCATCAGGTTTGATGTTGTATTCCGACACCAAAGTCGCCAATACCAGTCCTAGCTTGACACGTGGCTCAGCACGTTCGGCAAACATTTCCGCCGGCAACAAAGACTCGAGATCCAAACCTTGCGCGGGCGCTCCACCAAACTGCTGAAACATCTGCTGCCGCATTGCTTTAATTTCTTGATCGAGCAAGGCTTTGGGAACAGCAACATCGTCATAAGTTGCCAACACAGCATCCATCACTTGCTTCTTAACCGAAGCCGTTACCGCGTTCTTTAACTCACGCTTCATATTGCCTGCAATTTCTTCGCGAAATTTGGCTTCGCCACCCTCGGTCACACCGTACTGCTCAAACAAGGCCTCGTCCATTGGCGCCAACACTTGTTCTTTGACCGTTTTCAGCGTGATATCAAATGTAACCGCAGCGCCCTTGAGGTCTTCATTGTGGTAGTCATCAGGGAAGTTCAACTCCAGGGTCTTTTCGTCACCGGCTGACATACCGACGATACCGTCTTCGAACCCTGGGATCATACGACCTGAACCCAACTCCAAGGTGCTATCATTTGCCGCACCGCCATCGAAGGGCTCGCCCGCTTTCTTACCCAGATAATCGATGACCACGGTATCTCCCTCGGCCGCAGCGCGATCGACTTCTGCCAACGAACCTTGCTGCTTGCGGAAGATTTCGATGATATTGTCTACATCGGCATCGGTCACTTCAGCGACATGACGCTCTATTGTCGCTTCCTTTAGGTCACGGGCCTCCACTTCTGGAAACACTTCAAACGTTGCCACATATTCTAAATCTTTGCCCGCATCCAACTGTTTGGGCTCAATCGAAGGCTGACCTGCAGGGCGAAGCTTTTCTTGCATGATAGCCTCTTGGTAGGTCTGGCCCATGACTTCGCCAATGACTTCTCGGCGAACACCCTCGCCAAACCGCTGCCGAATGACTTTAAACGGCACTTTGCCGGGGCGAAAACCGTCTAGGCGAATATTCTTCGACGCTTGCTGCAAACGTTTGTTAACTTCGTTTTCGATACGCTGCGCGGGTACACCGACAGTCAAACGACGCTCAAGACCTGAGGTCGTTTCGAGTGATACTTGCATTGCTTTTCCTCTAGAAACGGCATCTGCCAATGCATAGGCCGTATGTTAGAACTTTTGTATGGTGCGGAAGGAGAGACTCGAACTCTCACGCCTCGCGGCGCTGGAACCTAAATCCAGTGCGTCTACCAATTTCGCCACTTCCGCATACTTTTTGACACGCTCGCTATACGACGAGCAAATCACTCAAGGGCCGCGATTGTGCCACAGTGAATGGGTCCGTTCAACATACCTAAGCGTTGTAGGTACGAAAATTTTTACTTTTTCCTCGCACCGCACTACTCCGTCAAGCAAGCGGGATCGAATCGATACTCCCCGGCAAGCCAAGCCATACATTCCCGCGCCGCTGCCCCCTTGAACTGCCGCAAGGTTCTCACTAGAGCGTCGCGTTCTCGATGCCCCAGATCGTCCAAGCGCACCGTTTCGAATCGTTCTGCGTGCTCCGCCGCCCAGGCCCTGAAGTCGCTACCCAAGATCTCGGCCAGCTGTCGCTCGATCTGTTCGTTAGACCGTTGCTGGTAAAGCGCTGACAAACCAGATAAGCCCAGAGTTGACAGGTGTAACTGATTCATTGGATTGCACAAATGTCCATGCAGCAAGGTCCCACCGGTTCGAGCGGCTAAAGGCTTCAAATAAAGATGCTGCGAACGCACTCGACCGTCGTTAACTGGGTAGTTGTCCCACAAAACCAACCGCTCCCCCCACTGTTGTTTGGCTACCTCAATGTCGCTCTGACCAATGACTGAAGAACAAACCTTCGGGCCGGTCCAAAAAACAGCAACACGTGGATCCAGATGACGTTGGTAATAGTCGATGTAGCCCGTGGGAATCGGGCCAAAAACTTCTTCAAGCACTGGATCAGACGAGTAGTAAGTGGGGCAGACTATCAATTCCGTATCCGGCAAAACCTCCTGCACCACCGTCAGGCACTCTAGTTGCCTTGGTGCAGTGAGCTCGTTACTGTGACTCATATCGTCGAACAGGAGCGCCAGAATATCGGGTTTAAGCGCGGCAATTTGAGCGACTTTTGATCGTAGCGCTCTCAAATCGGGCGAGCCCAAACCCTGATTAACCCCCAAGGGCGATAAACCTAAGCCCCAGCGCAGACCCGCTCCCCGATAAGCACTCGCCATCTCGCCCAAGACGCTCAACTCAACCTCAGGAAAGGGGTCGCGCCAACGCGAGCGCAAATACCTTTGTGATTTTGGCGCATAAAGATAGGTATTTAGGCCGAGCGCAGCAAACCATTTTGCAGCACCATTGCGCTCAATAGGGTCCCACGCGCGCCCATAGAACCCCTCGACAACACCAATCAATGGGGGCGTAAGCGCCGCCATTACAGCGTGTGGGTAGGACGATCTGAGCGCAAAATGCCGACCAGATACTTTTCGATTTTCTCGTTGACTGTCAGGTCTTGATCGCTAAACTGCACGCCAATCCCAGCCACTCTATTGCCTTGTGGCTGCTTAGGTGTGACCCATACCACCTGACCTGTAATCGGTATCTTTTCAGGTTCGTCCATCAAATTCAGCAACATGAACACTTCATCACCAATGGCATAGTTTTTGGTCGTAGGAACGAATAAACCGCCATTGCGTAAGAACGGCATGTAGGCCGAGTATAATACCGACGGCTCCTTGATCGTGAGTGACAACAAGCCTTGCCCACTAC
Source organism: Halieaceae bacterium (assembly GCA_023253715.1). Lineage (GTDB taxonomy): Bacteria > Pseudomonadota > Gammaproteobacteria > Pseudomonadales > Halieaceae > Aequoribacter. Next base: position 13,030 of record JALRFH010000112.1, on the reverse strand, counting down.
TCGGTATGGTTTTTTTTGCCATGAAGTCCAGCTTGCCTCGATCGATTTCGCTTAGCGGATGTTTACACAAAGTTGCTCTAAGGCCAAGGGGATATTGATGTTCGGTGATCGCGCGTAAGTTTCAGATAAATCAACCAACGCCTTGTGCCACGTCAACAAGCGAGTGTCCAGTACGCTGCGCTCTGCTTGATCCACTGCGTTTCGGTAAGCACTGGCGATCAACACTGACAACACGAGAGTCGCCTCTAGGTTTTGCGCCTTGATCCCGATTTCCCGAGCCGACGCGCCCCCCTGCAACACGGCCTGTACACGATCGATGAGGTTTAACAAGGCGCTAGCGCTCCCGCTCTGCTCGATATCAAGTGCTAATAGAGGCTCACCATTTGCCAGATTAAGCGCTTCCAGAGCGCAGGTCTGAGATAAACCGTGTTCCCGCAAGTACTCAAGCGACTGGTCGAGACTAGGCCGTGCCAACGGCACGCGCTGGCAACGACTCCTGACTGTTGCCGGTAACTGCGAGGTTTTTGAGGCCACTAAAAATAGATAGGTCTGCGTGGGCGGCTCTTCCAAAAATTTCAACAATGCGTTAGCGGCATTGCGATTTAAACTGCTGGCAGGGGCGACCACCAAGACTTTGCCTGCTGGATAACTCGCTGTTTTCGCCCCCATAGCCAAGAGTGCTCGAATTTGATCGATCTTGATTACCTTGGATGTACCCTCCGGCTGGCACAAGTGGTGATCACTGTGCGCGCCCTGCGCAAGCAAGCGACACGCACGACAACTACCGCAGGCGTTATAGCTCTCACACAACAAGTAGTAGGGTAAGGCTGTGGCGAAGGCCATAGCCTCCTGATCGGAACCCACGCTCAACAACGAAGCGTGAGACAGGCGCTCGGACTCGCGCCTTACTGCCAGTTGCGACAATACTGGCTGATGCCAGGCTAACAAAGACACCATCAAGACACCCGCCAGCGATCGACAAGGCGTTTAAGATGCTCTTTAACCGCAGCATTCACAGCCTCGATACTTCCTGTAGCGTCGATGACACGGAAGCGATCGGCTTCACTTTGCGCACGCGACAGATAGGTCGCACGAACACCTTCCATAAACGCTCTTCCCTCTCGCTCAAATCGATCCAGAGCACCCCGGTTTCGCATACGCTGCAAGGTAATATCGATGGGCGCATCAAACAGTAAGGTCATGTCGGGACTAAAGCCCGCTTGCACCAATTGCTCAAGTGTCGCAATGGTACTGACATCGAGCCCTCGCCCGCCGTGCTGATACGCGTACGTCGCGTCGGTAAAACGGTCGCACAAAACCCACTCACCCCGAGCCAAGGCCGGTCGAATGCACTGCGCTAAATGCTGCGCTCTAGCTGCAAATATCAACAATAATTCGGTGTTTACATCCACAATTTCAGCCCGCGGCTCAAGTAAGACACCTCGAATTTCTTCAGCGAGTTCAGTCCCTCCGGGCTCGCGCGTCACGCAAACTGGAATACCCGCTTGCTCGAGGGACTCTCGGACGAGAGCAATTTGAGTGCTTTTACCCGAGCCTTCGCCGCCTTCGAAGGTAATGAAATATCCGTTCCGCATGCCAACCTTTATTGCTTTAGTGTATTTAGATATGCCCGCACGGCGCGTTCATGCTGTACCAGTGTATCCGAAAAAACATGCCCGCCTTTGCCATCAGCCACAAAGTATAGCGCAGTCCCCTCTTTGGGTCTTACTGCTGCTTCAAGTGAGGCTAATCCTGGAGATGCGATTGGCGTCGGCGGTAAACCGGAATGCTGGTACGTGTTATACGGATTATTTTTGTCACGCAGGTGCGCGCGCGTAATATCTCCGCGATAACGATCACCCAATCCGTAAATAATGGTGGGATCTGTTTGCAAGCGTATGTTGTTGCGTAAACGGCGCACAAAAACCCCCGCAATATCGCCACGTTCAGACGCCAAACTGGTTTCTTTTTCAATAATCGAGGCAAGAATCAAAGCCTCATAAGGCTGTGTAAGCGGCAAATCGGATGCTCGAGCGGACCAGACCTCACCTAGCGCCTGTTGCATGGCGGCAAAGGCACGCAGTACCAACGCTTTATCGGTGGTATCTGCCAAAAAATAATAGGTGTCAGGGAAAAGCCATCCCTCAGGTCCCTGCACGTCCGCAAAGATCTCCGCCAACCAGGGGTCACTCATACCAGATAACTCAGCGCGAACATGCGGATGTGATTGGATCGTAACCAACAACTCACGAAAGGTTTTTCCTTCCACTAACGTTAGGGTATAACTGTGAGCCTCGCCCGAGATCAGTAAGCGCATTAAAGCCCTGGGACTCATCGCTTGATCGACTTGGTAATGCCCCGCGCGAACCGCTCTATCGGCACCATTGAGTCGCGCTGCCCATCGAAACGCGGTGGGCGAGTTAATCAATCCCTGCTCAGCGAGAGCATCCGCAATTTGCCGCATACTCGCACCAGGGCTAATGACAATCATCTGTATTTGGTCTTGCCCTTGCACTGGCGTGTACCACCAGCGAGCGGCCGCGATCAGTGTTATCAACACACCCAAAACACTCAGCCAGGCAAGCCGGCGCATCAGCGTCCCACCTCTGTGAGAGCGGCGACATAAGCGTCTTGTATCGCATCGATCGACCCCGAGGTATTGATCTGACGATTTTCAATGGATACTACTGGCTGGAAGCCACGAATGGCATTAGAAATCATTACGGCATCCGCCTGTTGAATTTGCTCAAGTGTCACTAGGCCCTGCTGAACGACTATACCCAGAGCCTTTGCATTCTCAAACAACCAGCGGCGTCTGGTACCAGTAATACCCGCCTGATCGAGTGCCGGTGTGTGCCAGACGCCGGAGACTAAAGCGTAAATATTCGCTCGCGTCGTGCAGACCACACGCCCATCGTCTAGACACATTAAGCCGTCATCGTACCCACGGTCTGCCAATTCCTGTGCCGCCAACACTTGCTCTAAACGGTTTGCATGCTTCAGCCCTGCCAGCAAAGGCTGTTGTGCTAAGCGCACCCTGCTCACTCCCAGCGCCACGCCCTCTGCACTTGATTCGGGCGCGGGACTCACGGCACACACAAGAAGCGGCTCCATTTGCCTGCTAAAAGCATAGCCGCGAGACATCACAGACCGGTGTAAACTCAAGCGCGCAACGCAGGCGGTGCCCAGTGAAGTAGACGCCAATCTTAACTGGATCTGGGCAAGGAAGTCCCGCAAAGCAGACTCGTTGACGGGTATTTGCAAACGATCAGCCCCGCACAGTAGGCGCTGTTCGTGCAAATGCACAAGCGCAAGATGGCCACCTGTCCACCATAAGGTTTCGAACAGCGCGTCACCATACAGCGCCGCCCGATCATTTGGCGCCAATGTCTCTCGAGTCGAGCCGTGAATCATCACCCAGCTCAAGGAGGTTTACTCAACTTTGCCGAAAACCAAGGTCCCGTTCGTACCGCCAAAACCAAAGGAGTTGGACAATGCATAACGGCCGGAAAAGCTTTGCGCCGTGTGCGGGACGTAATTTAAGTCGCAACCCTCACTTGGAGTGTCCAAATTGATGGTCGGAGGAGCGACTTGCTCCTGCAAGGCAAGCAACGAGAATATGGCCTCTACGGCGCCCGCCGCGCCCAACAAATGCCCCACCATTGATTTGGTAGAACTGACAGCGACTTCGCTGGCATGCGCACCCATCACGCGTTTAACCGCCTGTGTTTCCGCGATATCTCCCGCTGGTGTCGAGGTGCCATGCGCGTTGATATACGCGATTTGATCCGCCGAAATTGCGGCGTCATTCAAGGCATTCTGCATACTGGCCGCAGCGCCGCGGCCGTCTTCGGGCGGCAACGTCATATGATAGGCATCGCCCGACATTCCAAAACCGACGATTTCGCCATAAATCCTAGCACCACGTGCTTTGGCATGCTCAAACTCTTCAATCATGAGAACACCGGCACCGTCACCCAACACAAAGCCGTCGCGGTCTTTGTCCCAGGGGCGAGAAGCGGCCGTTGGATCGTCATTCCTCGTAGACAAGGCTCGAGCAGCGGCAAAGCCGCCAAGACCCACCGGCGTCGTCGCCATTTCAGCACCACCGACCAACATTGCATCGGCATCGCCCATACTGATCATACGAGCGCCCATACCGATGTTATGAGTACCCGTGGTACAGGCCGTGACGATCGCAATATTCGGTCCCTGCAGGTTGTATTTAACCGACAGATTGCCAGAAATCATATTGATAATGGAACCCGGCACGAAAAATGGGCTGATACGTCGAGGACCTCGATCAGCCACTAGAAGCGAGTTCTTCTCAATTTCACCAATACCACCGATACCGGAGCCAATGGCACAGCCCACTCGCGACGCGTTGCTCTCAGTGATTTCTAAGCCACTATCCTCAAAGGCTTGTATGCCTGCAACCATGCCGTATTGAACAAAAACGTCCATCTTACGCGCGTCTTTCGCCGGAAGATAAGGATCCGTATCCAAATTCCTGACACTTGCGCTAAAAGTCGTTGAAAACGCGTCGGTGGCAAAGGTCTCAATGGGGGCCGCACCGCTTTTACCCGCTAATAGTGCGCTCCAAGTATCCTTAACGTTATGTCCCAAGGGGCTTACCATGCCCATGCCTGTGACTACGACTCGTCTACCTTTCATGCTTGTCTCCGCCGTTTTAAACACCAAATGGGTTCGCGAACCCATAAAAAAAGCCGCACTAGTCTCTAGTTGCGGCTTCCCTGCTCGGGCTGTTAAGCCTTAAGCGAGATTGGTATTGATATAATCAATCGCCAATTGAACCGTAGTGATTTTTTCGGCTTCTTCGTCAGGAATTTCTGTTTCGAATTCCTCTTCCAACGCCATCACTAGCTCAACAGTGTCCAGTGAATCCGCTCCCAGATCTTCAACGAAAGATGCCTCGTTTGACACTTCGTCTTCTTTAACACCTAACTGTTCGGCTACGATTTTTTTTACGCGTTCTTCAATACTGCTCATGATTTTTAATCACTCCTGAGTTTTGACTTTGATGCCATACCACTTTTCGAGCGGTAATTTTACCTTGTTTTTGTAGACTGAGTAACACTTTTTTTTAAAAAGCATTAACCCATGTACATTCCACCATTAACCTGAATGGTTTCCCCTGTGATGTACGCGGCGCCATCACTGGCCAAAAAAGCCACTAAAGCCGCTACTTCACTTGCTCCGCCAAGTCGCCCCAACGGAATCTGTGCTGACAAAGCGCTTTTGGCGTCATCGCCCAAAACGTCTGTCATATCGGTTTCGATAAACCCAGGTGCTACTGCGTTCACCGTAATATTTCTTGATCCCAGCTCGCGCGCAAGTGCACGCGTGAACCCCTCTACGCCGGCTTTAGTCGCGGCGTAATTCGATTGCCCCGCATTGCCCATTCGCCCCACGACCGACGAGACATTTATAATTCGCCCCCAACGTGCGCGAGTCATACCTTTTACTGCGGCCTTACAAACCCGAAAAAGAGCGTTCAAGTTGGTATCAATCACACTGAACCACTCATCATCTTTCATACGCATCAAAAGATTATCAGCCGTGATGCCGGCGTTGTTCACCAGCACGGTTGGTACACCAAACCGTTCTTTGATGGCATCCAAGCATACCGCAACGCTACTTTCATCGGTCACATCCAGCACCATGCCAGCACCACCATTGGTAGCGAGTCGCGCGTCAATCGCCGCCGCTCCCTGCTCACTGGTTGCGGTGCCCACCACGATCATGCCATTAGCCACCAAAGCGTCCGCAATAGCCGCACCAATCCCGCGCGATGCGCCAGTCACCAATGCGATTCTTTGCTCACTCATGAATTAACCTCTGCGGTATAAGCTTCTAAAGCGTCGTAAGAGCTCAAACTGATGCTTGCTAGGCTTTTGTCAATGCGTTTACCAAGACCCGACAACACCTTCCCGGGGCCGCACTCAACTAGGCAGACAACACCCTTAGCGGCCATTGACTGCACACACTCGGTCCAGCGCACAGGACTGTATAGCTGCTTCACCAGCAAACGCCGAATGGCTTCTGGGTCGCTCTCAACTTCCGCGCTGACATTGTGGATTACTCCAACTGAAGGGCACCCTATCTCAATCGCTGCCAACGATTCACCCAAGGCTTGCGCAGCCGCCTGCATCAACGAGGTATGGAAAGGTGCACTCACGGGCAAGGGCATCACCCGCTTAGCACCAGCCTCTTTCAGAGCCGCCTCAGCACTCGCCACGCCCTCTTTATGGCCGGCAATAACCACTTGGCCAGGCGCGTTAAAATTCACAGCTTCAACCACCAAACCCGATTCTCGTGAAATCCTCTCACAGGTCTGCACGATCACCGCGTCGTCTAAACCGATCACTGCTCCCATGGCACCGACGCCAGCTGGTACTGCAGCCTGCATGAGCTCGCCACGCCGACGTACTAAGCGGACAGCATCCGCCAAGCCAATGCTGCCTGCGGCTGTCAGGGCTGAAAACTCACCCAGGCTATGTCCACCCATCAGCACAGGCTGGCTACCGCCCAGGGACTGGTAAGCGCGGTAAATTGCCACACTCGATGCCAATAAAACCGGCTGTGTATTCGCCGTAAGGCTCAAGGTTTCCTGGTCGCCGGTGGCAATAAGCGCCCACAAATCAAAACCAAGAGCGTCTGACGCTTCGGCGAATGTGGCTTTGAAAACAGCGGACTGTTGATAGTAGTCGGCCAACATTTGTGGCGCTTGAGAACCCTGCCCAGGAAAAACAAAAGCAGTCGGTGTGTTCATAATATCAGCCCAAACGGTTTAGTGAGGGTATAGCGGCGCCGCAGCGCCGCGAGTCAATCTAGTCTTCGGACGTTTCTACGACTTTACGGCCCTTGTAAAAGCCATCGGCAGAAACGTGGTGACGGCGATGCGTTTCACCGGTGGTGACGTCAACACTTAAGGTTGGACCCGAAAGTGCATCATGCGAGCGACGCATACCGCGACGCGAACGAGTCTTCTTGCTTTTTTGAACTGCCATAACACTACCCTGTTGTGGTTTACGACTCTTTGGAGTCGTTTGTTAAATTCGCCAAAACCGCGAAGGGACTTGGCTTCCGATCCTCTACTCTGAGCTCTGTTACTGCCTCCGGCACTGCTTCGACGCACTGACTATCGTGCATCGGCGCCACAGGAAGTGCGAGCAACAGCTCCTCTTCGATAACTTCGTACAAGTCCAGTTCTTCACCAGTATACACTAATGGCTCATAGTGACTTGGACATTGTTGTGCCCGTTCGTCAGAGCTACATAACATCAAGCTGCTCTGCGCTTCGACTTCAAGCGGCATGAATTCCAAACACCGCTCACAACGAACCTCCACTTTGCCAGCGACCTGAGTCGAGACCACAAACCTACGCTGTTCATCGCGCAAGAAGCGCAATGAAGCGCTTATCGTGGTATCTTCGCAGCTAACAACACTGGCTAGTCTGGATAACGCACTTGCCTTGACCGAACCACTCAATTCAAGCGCTTTTATACAGGCTTTGCGAGCGTCAACGCTTTTCGGCAAGGGGCCCTGTTTCATAGGGCGCGCATAATAGGGAGTGACCCGCGATTTGTCAAAGAAAAACGAACACTTAGGGCCTTACACGCCCAAAAATTTAGTGCTTGCGTCAACCTCCCGCTATCGCGCACAGCTTTTGAATCGATTGGGATACCCTTTCGATCGAGTCGATCCGGCCGTTGACGAAACCCCCCAACCGGCGGAAGAACCCGCAGCCTTAGCCCTGCGTCTCTCCATCGCCAAAGCTCTGAGTACAAAAACACCCAGTGATGCTTGGGTTTTGGGCTCTGACCAGGTACTAGCGTATCGCGGCAAGATCCTCGGCAAGCCCGGCACTCGGGAACGGGCAATCGCCCAGCTTGCGCGATGCTCGGGAGCGACCGTGAATTTTTACACGGGGGTCTGTTTATCCAACCGTCGCTTGGGCTTTCTCGAGTCGCACCTTGTCACAACACAGGTCACCTTTCGCACCCTAACCGCGGAAAATATCGAACACTACGTCGATCAGGAACCGGCTTTTGATTGTGCCGGCTCGTTCAAAGTCGAAGGTCTCGGCATTAGCTTGTTTACCGAGGTAAGTTCATCTGACCCTACCGCTCTGGAAGGATTGCCACTCATTAGCGTTTGTTCCATGCTGCGTAAGACCCAACTGTTGCGCTAATGACCATCGCTACAGGGTCTGGCGCCAAGCATTCAGCGTCTGACTTAATGCCGCCACGTTATCAACCACCGCAAGAGGCTTGTGCACCGCCAGCTGTTCACGGGTGTGCACGCCGTAAGTCACACCAATGGCCGCCAAACCTGCCTGCTCAGCCATGGCGAGGTCGTAAATAGAATCCCCCACCATGATCGCTTGCTCCGGTCTCATCCACGCCTCTTCCAACAGTTCTTCCAGCATTAACGGGTGTGGTTTCGAACGCGTCTCATCGGCACAACGCGTATGCGCAAAGACCTCCTCCATGCCCAACTGTGCAAGTGTTCGATTAAGGCCACGACGACTTTTGCCGGTCGCCACGGCAAGCTTACAGCCCTGGGCTCGCAGGTCCGAGAGCAAATCGGCAATGCCAGCAAATAACGCCACTTCAGGTAATGCTGGCGATTGACTAAATTGGTGTGAATAGGCTTTAGCCAGATCCAAGTGCCGACTCGGCAAACTGGGAAATAAAATCTCCATGGCTTGCGGCAAACCCAAACCAATAATGTGTCTGACCTCAGCATCTGTTGGCGGCTCGACACCGCAATCTTCAGCTGCGGCCTGCATCGCTAACACGATACGCAGTACCGAATCACACAAGGTCCCATCCCAATCAAATACGACTAACACAGCGCTGTAATACCTCGTTTAATTCCCTGTCGTAAGGTGCACTGATCTGCAATGCTTTTCCCGACGGCGTCACCAATTCCAGGCTCGCGGCGTGCAGAAACAAACGTTTTAGCCCGATCGCAGTTGCGTGCTCTTGCGCGCCCTCGTGGGCGTATTTGTCATCACCCAACAAACAATGCCCGACATGCGCCGCATGAACTCGAATTTGATGTGTGCGACCAGTGATGGGTCTCGCCTCCACCAATGTGAGGCCAGGATAACGATTCAGGATGGTAAATTCCGTTTTCGCCTTCTGCCCCTCTTCGTTCACTCGAACGATGCGCTCGCCCGACGCTAAGGCAAACTTTTTTAAAGGCGCATCAACGGCCCGCTGCGCTCGGGGCCACTTACCGAACACCAGTGCGTGATAGCGTTTAGTCAGCTTACGATCCCTCAACAATGCGTGCAAATACCTCAGCGCGCTATTCTTTTTGGCAATCATGATGCAACCAGACGTATCGCGATCAAGCCGATGCACCAATTCCAAACGCTTAGCGTCAGGGCGCAATTGCCGCAGCACTTCGATTAAACCGTACTTCAAGCCGCTACCACCGTGAACGGCAAGGCCTGAAGGTTTATTGATAATCATGAAGTCAGCATCTTCGTAGAGTATGGCATCACTAACGTTCTCTAACCAATGCTTAGCCACAGGAGCACTGTCTGTTTCCCTGGCACGTTCACCCAAGGGCGGAATGCGAATATCGTCACCCTCGGCCAATTTGTACATGGCGTTAGCTCGAGCTTTGTTGACCCGGACCTCGCCTCCACGGATGGCTTTGTAAACCCTCGACTTGGGGACTTCTGCAAACCAACGCAATAAAAAGTTATCCAAACGTTGTCCCGCCTCGTCAGCATCGATTTGGTGATATTCAACGCGCAGCCTAGAGGCTTGATTGTTTTGTTGAGGCATAAAGATTAAATCATTGATGAATCGGCAGTTTCCTGTTAGTCTTCGCGCACTGCGAGTGCCTGACTCAGCGATCACATACTGCGAATGAGCGCAGTATAAACGCCGCGGCGCAGATAGGCGAATGAATACAGACAGAAAACCGCGCCGCCGCCTCGCAGAAAGCCGCACAAAGCGGAATTCGGTCACGATAAAGTATCTGACCGAGCTAAACAGTAACCGCGCGAATGGCCGGTGAAGATGACAGGTTTGATCGAGCGTTTAGAACCTCTAGACGATACGAGAAAAAGTTGCCGGCATACCCGTGCAACTTGGGTACCAGGGCCCCACTCCCCGCGTTAAGCGGTGGGAGCACGTGCACCAATACACGAACTTAGCTCGCGTGTACCCTCTGATGTTGTTAACAATTGCAGCGCTTCGCCGGACGTCGCACTTAGAGTGAATACGTCCATGAAAAAAATGTTAATCAATGCAACACAGCCTGAAGAGCTGCGCGTTGCACTCGTAGACGGCCAGCGTCTCTACGACCTTGATATCGAAAACCGTACCCGAACTCAAAAGAAGGCGAACATCTACAAAGGTAAAATCACCCGCGTAGAGCCCAGCCTCGAAGCCGCTTTTGTGGATTTTGGTGCCGAGCGACACGGTTTTCTACCCCTTAAAGAAATCGCCCCAGAGTACTACAGCAAAAAAGGGAAAGCGGGCGACAGCAGCAAAATTAAAGACTTGGTGAAGGAAGGTACCGAAATCATCATCCAAGTCGACAAGGAAGAACGCGGCAATAAGGGTGCGGCCATTACCAGCTACATCAGCCTTGCCGGACGCTACATGGTGCTAATGCCCAACAATCCAAAGGCGGGTGGTATTTCTCGCCGCATCGAGGGCGATGATCGCTCGCAATTGCGCGATGCCATTAATGAATTGGTTATCCCCGATGGTATGGGTGTGATTGTCCGCACTGCGGGCGTCGGCCGAAGCTCAGAAGAATTGCAATGGGACCTTAACTATCTCGTGCAATTGTGGGAGGCCATCACCAAAGCGGCGGACGAATTCCGTGCGCCCACCCTTCTATTTCAGGAAAGCAATGTTATCGTCCGAGCTGTGCGCGACTATCTTCGTGACGACATTGATCAGGTATTAATTGATTCAGCCGAGGCCCACCGCGAAGCGAGTGACTTCGTCGGTTTAGTGATGCCTCAATACCGAGATCGGATCAAACTCTACGAAGACCCTATCCCGATGTTCAATCGCTTCCAAATTGAAGCACAAATCGAGACCGCTTTTCAGCGCGAAGTGCGCCTACCCTCTGGCGGCTCGATTGTGATTGACCCCACCGAGGCCTTGGTCTCTATCGACATCAACTCGGCCAAAGCAACCCGCGGTGGCGACATCGAAGAAACTGCCCTGCAAACCAACCTGGAAGCCGCTGACGAGATTGCGCGCCAGTTGCGACTGCGCGATATGGGGGGGCTGGTGGTCATCGACTTCATCGACATGCTGGCGGCTAAAAACCAGCGCGCCGTTGAAAATCGCATCCGAGACGCTCTTGCGATTGACCGCGCGCGCGTCCAAGTGGGCAAGATATCCCGCTTTGGCCTGCTGGAAATGTCTCGTCAGCGCTTGCGACCCTCTCTTGGGGAAACCAGCGCGATCGTGTGCCCCCGCTGTACCGGACAGGGCATCATACGCGATACGAAATCCTTGGCCCTTTCCATTCTTCGATTACTTGAAGAAGAGGCGATTAAAGATCGAACTGCCGAAGTACGCGCCCACGTTCCACTCGATGTTGCCGCCTATTTGTTAAACGAAAAACGTATCACCCTAGCAACCATCGAGGCGAACTCGCGGGTACGTGTTTTGGTTATCCCTAACCCAAACATGGAAACACCCCACTTCGATGTACAACGTTTACGTGACGATGAAGTCAGCGGCACGCGCGAAGTCAGCTATAAAGTAGACGTCGCGGTACCAGACACCGACCTCTTCAAAGCTGAGGATGCTAAAGCCAAGGCACCGGAAGCAGCGGTTAAATCGATTACGCCCACTCAAGCGCCAGCGCCTGCACCGAAATCCGAGCAGACTCGCGAATCTAAAAAACCGAAACGGGACCCTCGCTCGAAGCAGCGCAAAAAGTCCAAGTCACTGTGGCAAAAGATTGTTCACGCGTTGTTTGGCGAACCGAAAAAGGCCAAAGCTGCTGATAAAAAAGGCAAGCGTCATGACGACAATCAGAATCGCCGCAAACCCAACGATAATCGCAATCAAGAACGCGCGACCTCCAACGAGGGTGGCAATAAGCGTCGTCGACGCCGTTCTAACAAAAACCGTGCAAATGCGCCAGCGCTGAACGAGACTCAGACAAACCCTGAGGTAACTGTTGAAGCCGTCGAGACCGTGCGCGAGGATAAGCCTAAGCGTCGACCTCGTAACCAACGCCGTTCACCAACGCGCGAGCGCGCAAATCGCGATGCGATCGCCGATGAAGCACTGCAAGCGGTCGCCGCGACACAAGCAGAAACCATAGCTGTAGCGGCAGCGGCTGAAGAGCGATCAGCGATTGACGCTGAACAAGAAAATCGACCCGCCACTCCCACGGCGGCCGATGCGCAGGCTGACGCCCTGACCCAGGACGCTATTGCATCAGCGCAAACCGAGCCTGCTCCGACCTCGGACGGTGCGGCAGGCGCTGATCCGGTTCAGGACGACGCCGACAGTGCTGTAAACAGCGCCTCGAACAAGGTCGTGAAGGCAGAGAGCGGCTCGCTACTGGATACCACAGACCTGAGCGCGGTGCCCAAAGATGCAATTGAGTCAGCAGAGATTGAATCGACACCTTTACCGGTGGGCATAACCCCCGATGGTCGCGCCATTAACGACCCTCGTGTGCAACCAAAACCGGCGGAAGCACCTGTGATTCAGACCTCGCATCTGTCGATCTTTGGTGAGCAACAACCTGCTCTGCATTACGTACCTAGGGATGTGCCTCGTGCGCAAAATGACCCTCGCGGCGCCTTAGTAAGCAACGAGGAAAGAGAATCTGCTTAAATTTAAATCTGCGTCTTGTATCGGACTCCGATGTCGGTATAATCGCGGTCTTTCGGGGAGTAAGGCTCCTCACACGGTTTAGGTGGGCTGGCTGAGTGGTCGAAAGCGGCGGTTGCCCCGTGCTGCACGCACGCCAGCAATTGCCACTGGTTGACCAAGTC
>JALRFH010000037.1 GCA_023253715.1 Halieaceae bacterium | reverse complement strand
ACACCGGGAAAGATGCCGCTGGACGGCCTCAGCAGCGCAGTATTCGATTGGTCATACACGGGTGGAGCTCGTCACCACAGGGCGTCGTCGTCAATGATCAAAAGGCGGCTGATGTCACTTACGACGAGAGCGTCAACTCACTCGTTATTCCAATAACATTACCTGCCGATAGCGAGGTGACCATTGAAATTCGTTAAACGTGCTTTTGTCATCATCGCATATGTGGGTGCTGCTACTTTTGGCCCCAATCTACTGGCTGAACAAATGCAGAGCTCAAAAGAAGCTTTTGCCGAAAAGCCCGTGATTTACCAGATATTTACGCGCCTGTACGGTAACAAAGTCGATACCAACGTGCCCTGGGGGACCATCGAAGAAAATGGGGTCGGTAAGTTTGACGATATCAACGAGCAAGCCCTGAACGCCTTAAAAGATCTGGGCGTCAACTACGTGTGGTATACCGGAGTTTTACACCACGCCGTGGTCAACGATTACCCAGAGCTAGGTTTGGTGAGTGACGACGCCGATGTGGTTAAAGGTCGTGCGGGTTCTCCGTATGCGATTAAAGACTACTACTCAGTCAATGCGGATTTGGCGACTGAGGTGACGAGGCGTCTGGAAGAATTTGACGCCCTAGTGCAGCGCACGCACAGCGCGGGTTTAAAGGTAATTATCGATATCGTGCCCAACCATGTGGCAAGAAATTATGTTTCACTCAATCCGCCCGATGGCACCATAGATTTTGGTGCGAATGATGATACGAGCCTTGAATATGCGCGTGAGAATAATTTCTACTATGTCCCAGGGCAGTCGTTCGTAGTGCCATCGTCGCCAGACTATGCAGTGCTTGGTGGACGTGCACCCGATGCCGTAGATGGCACATTTGACGAATCGCCTGCTAAATGGACTGGCAACGGCGCTCGCAGCCCCGAACCCAATATTGGTGATTGGTACGAGACAGTCAAAATTAACTTTGGTGTGCGCCCAGACGGCCGCTTTGATTTCGACACGCTGCCGGCATCCTACAACAGCAGAACCGTGGATGAGGTAGTTGCCTACTGGAATGCTCGCTCTGTCCCGCAATCCTGGCAACAGTTTTTAGCGATTGCCGAGTTTTGGCTGGAGCGTGGCGTCGATGGTTTTCGCTTCGATATGGCTCAGATGGTGCCAGTCGAGTTCTGGAGTTATCTAAATTCCAACATAAAGGCTCAGTATCCCGAAACCCTATTGCTTGCGGAGATCTATGAGCCGCATCGTTATCGCGACTACCTTTATCGTGGGCGAATGGATTATCTGTATTCTAAAATGGAGATCTATGACGCTCTACGCGCGGTCATGGAGGGTAAGAATGGGGTAGGGCGAATACGTGAGGCTTATGAGTCGCACTCTGATATCGATTCTTACATGCTCTATTTTTTAGAAAACCACGATGAGCAGCGGATCGCCAGTCAGGCGTTTATGGGGTCTGGGGAGGCAGGGCTACCGGGGGCGCTTGCCGCAATTTTGCTAGGGCGCGGGCCGATCATGCTCTATTTCGCGCAAGAGCTGGGTGAAGCCTCAGACGAAGATGCCGGTTTTGGTAAAGCCTCGCGCACCACGATTTTTGATTACTGGGGTGTGCCTACGCATCAGCGATGGATGAATAACGGCCTCTTTGATGGGGGGCAGTCCACCGCCTCCGAGCTAGGGCTCCGTAGGGTCTACCGACAGGCGATCGAGTTGCTTAAGCAGCACGATTTGAGCAACTGGGATACTCAATTTGTAAGCGCTGTGGATATCGATGGCGGCGACAAAGTACTCGCTTTCAAACGTTGCGGTTCAGAACAATGTCTTTTGGTGCTTGCGAACTTTGCTACCACCCACGTTGATCTCAGCCTGAGTGAGTCGATCAGAACGCTCATCAGCGACTCCTCGCAAGTGCTCAACGCCACATCAGACCAGTCAGCGCCCAAACTCAAGGGGGCGACGCTCGATTTGCCGGCCCAATCTGTCAGTGTTTGGCTGACCGAGCACTGAATGTTCCTGTGAATACGTATGGAGCGTCTTTGGCTTGGCCGCCGCTCTGGTTAGACTGCATAAAAACATAAGAGTACATCCTATGACCAAACCACAACTGTCGTTTTTACAAATCTGGAACATGTGCTTCGGCTTTTTGGGCATCCAGTTTGGCTTTGCGCTTCAAAACTCCAATGTGAGCCGTATCTTTCAGACCTTAGGCGCAAATGTTGATGACATTCCCATCCTCTGGATAGCGGCGCCGGTGACAGGTTTGTTGGTACAGCCGCTAGTCGGATATTACAGCGATAGAACATGGAACGGTCTGGGGCGTCGGCGCCCTTACTTCTTATGGGGAGCAATACTGTCTTCTCTGGCGCTCATTGCGATGCCAAATTCGCCGACGTTGTGGATTGCCGCCGGCATGCTCTGGATCATGGATGCGTCCATTAATATCTCTATGGAGCCTTTTAGAGCTTTTGTTGGCGATATGTTACCCAATCGTCAGCGTACCTTGGGCTTCGCGATGCAAAGCTTCTTTATTGGCATCGGCGCTGTCGTTGCCTCCGCACTACCGTGGATGATGACTAATTGGTTTGAGGTCAGTAATGTCGCGCCAGCAGGCGAGGTACCTGACTCAGTTAAATTCGCATTTTACGCCGGTGCGGCGGTATTTTTTGCGGCTGTGATGTGGACTATCGTCTCTACGAAAGAATATACCCCCGCCGAATTAGAGGCTTTTGAGGAAAGTGCTAACTCCGAGCAGGCGGGTGGAAATATTGAACACCGTCGTACGCCTGCGCAATACGTCTCTGGCGCGTTGATCTGGGCTGTGGCAGCGCTGATTATTGGTTCGGTTGTGTGGGTCTTTGAGTTAGATAAACAGCTCTACATTCTAGCGGGCGGCTGTGGTGTGTTCGCGCTCTTACAACTGGTGGTATCTAACCTTGCAAAGCAGGGTAAGCAAGATGCTATGTTGTACGAGATTGTCGATGACTTGTTTCATATGCCCAGCACAATGAAACAACTTGCGGTCGTACAATTTTTCGCGT
>JALRFH010000035.1 GCA_023253715.1 Halieaceae bacterium | reverse complement strand
GAGCCCTATTTGGATGCGAATGAGGATGGGGCTTACCAAATCAATGAATTCTTCGTGGATGACGATAGCTCAGGCTCTCGTGAAGACGGAGACAATCTCTACACTGGTATCGGCTGCACTGCGGCAACCTTGACCAGTGGTGAGTGTACCGGAACGACCTTGTCTGTCTTTGATAACATTGCGCTGATTTTATCACCTTCCGACAATCTGTACATCGCGATGGTGGATACCGCAACGGCGCCGGCTTCGTTGGTTCCGAATGGCGGTAATGTGGCAGCAGGCAGTTACGTGGCCTACTTCTCGGATCAGTACAATAACCAGCCAGCGAATGGAGCGACAATCACGGTAAGTGCAACGGGAGATTGCTCGATCGTCTCACCGACGACATTCACCGTGCCTAATAACAACGCCGCAAATGCCTACCAGATTGGTATCGAGATTGCCTCAGTGGCTGCAACTGCGGGTGCGGATACCGTGAGCGTCTCGATTGCTAATCCGGGTGCAGCATCAGTGACGCAAACTTTCACTTGCATCCCTTAAGAATATTGCGCTCTCTAGAAGCCGAGCCCCGTGCTCGGCTTTTTTATGGCGCTAAAAAGTGTGCTTCTGTGTTAGCATCGGCACCATGACGACACCAAACTCACAACAGGAATTCCAAAAGCTTGCGTACCTGAAAGCGCTCGGTATTCAGCCTTTGGTTTTAAAGCGCCAGCCAGCGCGCGGTGCGATATTGCCCAGAGCGGTACCTGCAGCCAGTGAGGTTGCTCTGGCACTTAGCACGTCGCCGGATGCGAAGGAACTGGTATTGGAAGCGAGTACGCGACGGTCGAAGGTCGCCGGTGACGATCCTACAGTCAGCTTAGCCGCTGTGCGGGAATCGCTGATGGGGACTCAGATTCGAGTCGATGGGGCGGATACGCAAGCTCGAACAGTACCAGAGGTCCAGCCCCAGGTCCCCGAGGTCGTCAAAACAGTCGCACTTGAAACACGACAAAGCGACGACCAAACAATTAAGACTGAAGAATTCCAAGGTGCTGAAAATATAAGTGCCAGTGCCAGTGCCAGTGCCAGTGCCAGTGCAGAAGAAACCGTCTTACCCTCTAAATTCACGGCGCTTGTCTATGTTCATGCTCACGTCACCTTGGTCGCGGTGGGCACGCAACTAAAGCCCCAACACTGGGCCTTGTCCAAGAACATCAGTTTAGCCTGCCACGCGGCGAGCTCTAGTCAGTCCGATGCCGCAGCCTTACCCAGCGTGCTGGAATTTCACTGGCCCATACCTGGAGTGTCTGCCAAGGAGTCAGAGCAAGCGAAATCCGCTTTTGCAGGTTTTTTGAGCAAGCATACGGCGCAAAGCGATACTCGCGTCTTGTTGCTTGGAGACTTAAGCCAACAACTTGCCGAAGTGTTTGTTCAGCATGCCGCAGATAAACACATCTTGATAGGCCCCAGTTTAGACGCCATGCTCGGGGATCAATCCCTTAAGCGTCTATTGTGGCAAGACTTGATCGCCAACGGATTTGCGTGACGGTGACTTTGACTCAAGCGGGGCTGTCAGATCTTGAAGCCCTAGCAAATCTTGCGAGAGAATGCGGTGAGTTGCGCTGGACCGAAGAGACGTTTTACCCAGGTTGCAGAGGTGACGAGAACGAAATTGTGCTGGTGCTGAAAGAAGCCTCGGAGATTATCGCCTACGCCGTCATGGCCAAAGAGTACGATAGCTGTGCGCTTTACAATATTGGGGTCAGCCCTCTGAAGCGCAGGCAGGGGCTCGCAGCGCGTCTGCTGTCACAGGGATTGGCTTGGGGGAAGAATCAAGCCTGCGATCGTTGTTTGCTGGAAGTGCGAGCGTCCAACGCAGGTGCTATAAGTCTGTACGAAGGCTTAGGCTTTGTTCACGATGGCCTGCGAAAGCGCTATTATCCCAACCCCGATGGCAGCCGCGAAGATGCGGTGCTCATGTCAAAGCATTTGGAGACACAATGAGAGTACTTGAAACACAGTGGTGGCGTCTTGGCTTGCCCGACGAATGGAATGCAGAACAAGACGATGAAAGTATTCTAATTACCGACCGCGATGAGGTCGGTACTATCGAGATTAGTCAGTTATTGGCCGAGCCGGGTGAGGCCTTGCCGAGTATCGAAGAGCTGGCTAAGTTGAACGCAGAGCACGACAACCTAGAATGGAGCAACTGCTGTTGCGGTGACTTTGACGGTGTCGAAACAGATTATTTGGAAGAGGGCGCTGCGATTCGCGAATGGTGGTTGCGTGCTCAAAGCCTCACTTTGTTCGTGACCTACGTCTGTGATGAAGAAAACCAAGGGCTCGATGATGCCATTATCGATGAGATCTTGGACGGCCTAGAGCTCATTGCAGAGTCTCTTAGCGAATAACGCCTGTCACGCGGGCGCGTTTACTGCCTGCTTCAATCGGTGCGCGAGCGATTTTGTTGCTGGCGAAGTGCTGGTCTAATCTATTTTTTAGGGCGATGAGCAGGCCCGTAAAGATAAATGCGCCAGGTGGCAACACAGCGAGCAGGAAGGGCTGGTAGTCGTCAAAAACGACCCAGCGCCAAGTCTCAGCCTGCGCGCCAAACAGTAACTGCATGTCTGCAAATAGTATGCCTGTGCCCAGCAGCTCTCTCATCGCCCCTAAAGCCACTAAAACCAGCGCAAAACCGAGTCCCATCATTAAACCATCGTAGGCAGCGGGTATTACTGCATGTTTACTGGCAAAGGCTTCAGCCCGACCTAGTATGGCGCAGTTCGTGGTAATCAGGGGCAAAAAGATACCCAAAATTTCATAAAGCTCGAAGGTATAAGCTTGCATCAATAATTCGGTACAGGTCACCGCCGAGGCAATGATTAACACGAAGACCGGTAGCCGAATAGCATTGCTCACCAGGCCCCGCACCAGAGAGACTGCGACGTTTGAGACCACCAATACAAACAAAGTGGCTAGACCCAGACCAAGAGCATTGGCGACATTCGTAGTGACGGCAAGCAGGGGGCATAAGCCCAGAAGTTGAACCAGAGCCGGGTTGTTGCTCCATAGGCCTTTGACGGTGAGTTCCTTGAAGTCACTCTGCATAGAAGGTTCCGTCCACACGTTTTTCCCAATAGCCCAGTTGGCTGATTATGTTTGTCTGCTGGTGTTCAGTAAATGAGATATCGAGCAGCGCTTCGGGCAGTGGTGCCTCGAACAGCGTCTGGTAATTGTCACGAGCGTACACAATTGCGCCGTAGACGGCTTTAACCACGGCCCGGGGTGTGATGGTGGCTCCGGTAAATTGATCAAATGCACCGCCGTCTCTTTTAACCGCCCAAGTGCTTTCCGACGTGTTAGAGAGTGATTTGTCGATAAAACTATCGATCCACGGCGATTTGTTGCGCTGTATTTTATCGCCGAGCCCGGGTGTTTCTTTGTGGGTCACCACTCGAACGCCAGTAATGGTTAAGGTGTTATCCATACCGACCAGCAGATCGATGTCGCCACTGTAGCCTTCGGGTGTCTGAATGGGAACGATGATCCCGGTTACCTGCGTATTGCTGCGCGCTCGCAGGATTTTTGTGCCGGGAGCAATGAACGCGGTGCTATTGTCGCCAGAGACCACAACGTGCTCATCGAGGATCGGGTCTCGATAAAGGCTTGGAGGCATGACCGCTGCCAGTGCTTGTGCTCTAGCTTTAGCTTTGGCTTTGGTGATTGGCGCTTCGGTTTCAGAGTGAGTTAAAGCGAGCACGAAAGCGCATATCGCAGCGAAACCTGCGAGAGCGACACTGTGCTGAATAATCGATCGACCTATCATTTGTCCGCGTCCGGTGGCTTGTGCCCATAGGGCTTGGGCTGGGTGTAGTAGTCGATAAACGGGGCCGCAAAATTCATCAGTAACACCGCAAAGGCCACCGCATCAGGGTAGGAACCCCAGACGCGGATGCAGTAAACCAGCAGGCCGACTAAAGCCCCAAAAATTAAGCGCCCTAAATTGGAAGTGGCGCCTGACACGGGGTCGGTGATGATAAAGAAGGCGCCCAACATGGTGGCGCCACTCAGCCAGTGAAACAGCGGTGATCCGCCGCTCGCAGACGATCCACCGTCATAGAATAGGGCGCTCATCAAGCCCAGCGCAGCCAGCATCCCCACCGGCGCGTGCCAGGTAAAGATGCGTTGCTGTACTAGCCATACCCCACCGGCCAGAAACGCCAGATTGATCCATTCCCAGCCAACACCTGAGAAACGACCAAACTGCGGATAGTGCTGCCAAAGGGCGCTCATCATCAAGCCATTATTTTGTCTTATGAGATCCAATGGTGTCGCCATGGTGACGGCGTCATAAGCCTCGGAGCCAACCATTGCCAGCAGGCTATCCCAGGCTGTGGGGTTAGCGGCCAGAGTACTCGGTGCCGTCCACTGTGTCATCTGCACAGGAAACGAAATTAATAACACGACATAACCGACCATCGCGGGGTTGAACGGATTACTCCCCAGTCCGCCAAACACATGTTTGGCCAAGCCAATGGCTGCCAATGCACCGATTGTGATTAACCACCAGGGCGAGTAGGGGGGCAGAGCAAGGGCCAGTAGCACGGCGGTGACCACGGCACTGTAATCTTTCAGATAAATCAAGACTGGACGCTTGCGTAATCTTAGACAAATTGATTCGCACAGTACCGCCGCAACACACGCAACGACGAGATTGGTGAATACGCCAGAACCAAAAAAGTGTGCCATGGTAATGATACCCGGCAGCAGGGCAAGTAATACCCTCAGCATGATTTCTTCGGTGGACCGAGCGGCATGTAGGTGTGGTGACGACACCTGCTGAAGTATCATTCTGAGGGCTCCTGCGTCTGCTCTTGTTTCGCCTGCTCGCCCGCCAAAAGACGCTCTAAGCGCTGAACACTGGCCGAGAGGGCCGTAAGCACTTTTTCCTCTTTGCCGCTTGATTGCGCCTGCTCTAAACCAAATTTAGCGCGCTCGACTTTGGCTTTGAGTTCGTCGAGTTTGCTACTGACTGAATCAGCTTCGCCGCTTTGCTGCAGTCGTGCTTTTTTCGCTTTGGCCCTCTCTATGGCCGCCTGAACCGGGTCTTCCTCGCCAGCAAAACGTGCGTCTTGTTTGGCCTTTGCTTTTGCCTCAGCTTTGCGTGCAGCGCGCGTTGCCTCACGCTCCGCTGCATCTCTCTCTAGGCGCGCTTGGCGAGCTTCAAAACGAGACTTGGCGATTTCAGCTTGGCGCTGTTCGATGGACTTTTCTTTGATTTCGCCTTTCGCGGCTCGATAAAATTGGACCAAAGGCAAAGCGCTGGGGCAGACGTAAGCACACGCGCCACATTCGATACAATCGGCTAAGTTATGAGCCTTTAGTTGCTCATGGCTTTGGCTTTTGGCATACCAATAAAGTTGCTGTGGTAATAGTGATGCGGGGCATACCTCGGCGCAATGTCCGCAGCGAATGCAGGCTTGCGTTCGAGTCTCACTCCCGAGCTCGTTGTCGCCCGGTGCAAGAATGCAGTTGGTTGTTTTAACCACAGGTACATCTAAATTGGGCAAAGTAAAGCCCATGAGCGGACCGCCCATAATGATTTTTTGGCTTTGGTCGCGCGCATACCCGACGTGTTCCAGTAGGTACTTGATGGGTGTGCCAAGCCGTACCTCGTAATTGCCTTTTTCAGTAATACACTCACCTGTCAATGTGGTGATTCGAGATATTAGAGGTTGCCCTTCTATTATCGCCTGCGCAATCGCTGTGGCGGTTGCGACGTTTTGGCACACAATGCCGAGGTCCGCTGGAATTCCGGCTTGCGGTACTTGCTGCCCGGTGAGCAGCTCTATTAGTTGTTTTTCGCCACCCGACGGGTACTTAGTAGGAATGCTCACCACTGCCCAATCTCGATGTTTACACGCAGTGCGAACCGCCTCGATAGCTTCGGGCTTGTTGTCTTCAATGCCAATCAGTACCGTCTGGGCGCCGGTAATGTGCTGCAAAATTTCGATCCCTTGTTCAAGCAGCTCGCTGCGCTCACGCATGAGTCGGTCGTCGGCCGTGATGTAGGGTTCGCATTCCACGCCATTAATGATGAGTGTGTGGATCTCGTCACTGTTGAGCTTGTAAGCGCTGGGAAAGCCCGCTCCACCCAGACCGGCAATACCTTGCTCGCGGATGATTCCGAGCAGTTCCCCGATCTCATAGCTCCGCCAATCGGGATGCGGAGTGGCAGCGATGGCTTCGTCACATCCGTCAGTCTCGATGATAATGCAGGTAGCGCTCAAGCCTGATGGGTGAGCTATGACGTGGGATTCAATTGCGCTGACATAGCCGGAGCTCGGGGCATGAACTGAGGTGCTCAAGTGGCCGTCAGCCATAGCAATACATTCGCCCTTCAGTACGCGCTGACCGACCTTGACCACCGGTTTGGCTGGTAAGCCAATGTGTTGCGATAGCGGGACGATCAAACAAGGCGGCAGCGGTGCTGCTTGAATCGGGGCGCTGTTCGATTCGGTTTTGTGTTCCGCTGGGTGAATGCCGCCGTGAAAACTGTAGATCGTGCTCATACTAAATCACCGGACGACTTGTCTGTGGCAATCAATGCGCCTCGGTTTGGTAGAGGCCACGACCAGTTTTGAACCGTAGTGGGTAGCTCGATCATGTCGATGCAGTCGACTGGGCAGGGCTCGACACAGAGGTCGCAACCCGTACATTCGCTGGCAATGACGGTGTGCATAAGTTTTGCGGCGCCGAGAATCGCATCGACCGGACAGGCCTGAATGCACTTGGTGCAGCCGATACATTCGTCCTCGCGAATGAAGGCCACCGTTTTTGCTTTTTCAGCGCCGTGTTCGGCGTCGAGGGGTAGCGGTTCGAGATTCAGTAAATCAGCCAATTGATGGATCGTTGCTTCACCACCCGGTGGGCATTTATTGATGCTCTCGCCCGCGACAATCGCCTCGGCGTAGGGGCGGCAACCCGGGTAACTGCATTGGCCGCATTGAGTTTGGGGCAGCAGAGCATTGACCTGATCGACAATGGGGTTGCCTTCGGTTTTGAATTTGACGGCGGCAAACCCTAGAAGCGCACCAAAACTTGCGCCCAAAGCCAATAATGCACCGATGGCCCCAAGCAAATTGTTGACTACACCGCTTTCCATCGATTACACCAGCCCGGCAAAGCCCATGAACGCCAGTGACATAAGCCCTGCGGCGATCATCCCGATTGCGGGGCCCTCGAATACGGTCGGTACATCGGCGGCCGCTAAGCGTTCACGCATCGCTGAAAATAGAACCAGAACAAGGGCAAAACCGAGAGCGGCACCAAAGCCATACCAGAGGGACTCTAGAAAGGTATGCGCCTTGTTGATGTTCAGCAAAGCGACGCCAAGCACGGCACAATTGGTGGTAATCAGAGGTAAGAATACGCCCAAAACTCGGTGCAACAAAGGGCTGGCTTTGCGGATGAGTAGCTCAGTGAACTGGACGACGGCGGCGATCACTAAAATGAAAGAAATCGTTCTTAAGTACTCCAGATTCAGAGGCGCAAGAATAAAGTGGTAGGTTAAATAGCTGCAGCCGGACGCCAGCGTCAAAACAAAAGCGGTCGCCATGGACATGCCCATGGCTGTTTCGACTTTGTTGGATACGCCCATGAAGGGGCAAAGGCCCAGAAATTGCACTAAGACGAAGTTGTTAACTAAAACAGTGGCGAGTAATAGTGAAGCAAATTCTGCGATCATTGGGTCTGTTCTCTCGATGCCTGCTGAGATGTGGGAACTGACAATCCCACAAACCTCAGCTTAAGCCAGTAGCGCTGCAACGGCCATGACCTATTGTAATCAATTATTTGACTTGCATCCCAGCGACGGCACCAGAGTCTGGCGCCAGTAAAAATATATCCTTGCCACCCGGTCCTGCTGCCAAGGCCATCCCCTCGGAGGTTCCGAAACGCATTTTGCGAGGCGCTAAGTTTGCCACGACGACGATTTGACGACCGACGAGTTGATCTGCACTGTACGCGCTTTTAATACCCGCCATGATCGTGCGCTCGCTATCACCCAGCGAGACCGTCAGTCGCAAGAGCTTATCGGCACCTTCGACTTGTTCGGCAGCGATAATGTCGGCGACTCGCAAGTCGACTTTAGCGAAGGTCTCGAAGTCAATTTGCTCGGCGATTGGTGGATGATCAGAGGCCGAGGCTACGACTTTTGGGGCGTCTTTAGCGGGTGCTTGCGCTGCTGCAACCGCTTTTTCGGCTTCGATCATAGCCTCTACCGCGCTCATTTCGATACGTTGCATTAAGGGCGAGAAAGGTTCGAGTTGGTGCCCTGCAGTTAGCAAGCCCGCGTCTAGATTGGCAAAGGTCAGTTTGGTGTTTAAAAAGTGTTCCGATTTAGCCGCCATTTCTGGCAGCACGGGCGCCAGATACGAAACGAGGATACGAAAGGCTTGCACCCCGTCTGAGCAGACGCGATGTACTTGGGCGTTATTGGCTTCATCTTTAGCCAGTACCCAGGGCTGTTTCTCGTCGATGAATTGATTGACTTTATCGGCCAGCGCAATCACTTCTCGGATGGCACGATTATAATCACGCCCTTCAAAGTGGGTTGCGATAGAGCCTTTAGCCTCCAGTAAGCTTTGGAGAAGCTCGGGCGCTTCTTGCTCTGCCGCCAAGGTGTTGTCGAAGCGCTTCTTTAAAAACCCCGCGCAGCGTGAAGCGATGTTCACAATTTTGCCGACAACATCGGAATTAACACGCTGCACAAAATCTTCGAGGTTTAAATCGATGTCGTCGACCGATGGGCCAAGTTTCGCGGCGAAGTAATAGCGCAAATATTCGGGCGAAAGGTGTGTCAAGTAATTGCTGGCGTTGATGAATGTGCCGCGACTTTTCGACATTTTCGTACCGTTCACGGTCAAGAAGCCGTGAGCGTAAATGGCCGAGGGTGCTCGTAAACCCGCGGCATTTAACATGGCGGGCCAAAATAATCCGTGAAAGTTAATAATGTCTTTGCCGATAAAGTGGTATAGCTCAGTCGTTTTGCCATCGAACCAAAACGATTCAAAATCCAAATGGTGTTGTTTACTGAAATTATCAAAGCTTGCGATGTAACCGATAGGAGCGTCGAGCCAGACATAAAAATATTTGCCGGGGGCGTCGGGTATCTCAAAGCCGAAATAGGGGGCGTCACGGCTAATGTCCCAACCTTGCAAGCCAGCGTCGAGCCACTCGCGCAATTTGTTTGCAACCTGAGGTTGCAGACGGCCGCTGTTGATCCAATCCGTGAGTAATTCGCTGGATTGGGCTAAATCTAAAAAGTAGTGTTCCGACTCTTTCTGGATGGGTTTAGCGCCCGATAACGCGGACACCGGATCTATCAGGTCGTTGGGGGTGTAGGTAGCTCCACAACTTTCGCAGTTGTCACCGTATTGATCGCTGGTTTTGCACTTCGGGCAGCTGCCTTTGATAAACCTGTCTGCCAAGAACAGGCCCTTTTCGGGATCAAAGGCTTGCACAATGTTGCGCTTCACAATCTGGCCCGAGTCGCGCAAGGCGCCATAAATACGTTCACTCCAATAGCGGTTTTCATCGCTGTGGGTGCTGTAAAAATGATCGAAGTTTACTAAGAATCCGCGTGAGTCCCGCTCGTGTTGCTCTCTTACTTGTTCGATCAGCTGCTCGGGCGTAGTGCCCATCGCCTCAGCTTTGAGCATAATAGCCGTACCGTGAGCGTCGTCAGCGCAAATGTAATAGCACTCATTACCCTGTGACTGCTGGAATCTTACCCAGATGTCAGTCTGGATTTGTTCCAACATGTGGCCTAGGTGCAGCGGCCCGTTGGCGTAGGGAAGGGCGCTCGTCACAAGAATACGGCGCGGTTGTGGGTACGACATAATGTAAGCCTTTGAACACGGGGCGCGTATGATACCGCTTGCTGGACATTTTTTCCAAAACCTAACGTTGTTGCAGGCGGGTTAGCTCCTTATACTAGGCCCTTTTTTACGCTTTGGAACCACAGATGAATCAAATTGGTGCGATTATCGCTGTAGCGTCGGGTAAGGGCGGCGTAGGCAAATCTACGACCGCGGTGAATCTTGCGTTGGCGCTACAGGGTATGGGTAAGCGTGTTGGCTTGTTAGATGCCGATATCTATGGCCCCAGCCAGGCCATGATGCTCGGCGTTGCCGACGGCACGAAACCTGAAACTCAGGGCCGTCAGTACTTGTACCCCATCGAAGCCTATGGGCTAAAAACCATGTCAATGGGCTACCTAGTGACTGAAAAAACCCCAATGGTTTGGCGTGGGCCCATGGCGGGCGGGGCGCTCACTCAAATGCTTGACCAGACGCTTTGGGGTGATCTGGATATCTTGATTGTCGACATGCCGCCAGGCACTGGCGATATACAATTAACCTTGTCGCAAAAGGCTGCTTTGGCCGGTGCTGTGATTGTTACAACGCCTCAAGATATCGCTTTGTTAGATGCCAAGAAAGGCATTGAAATGTTCGGTAAAGTCCACGTGCCGATTTTGGGTTTGATCGAAAATATGGCGATCCATGTGTGCAGTCACTGTGGCCATCAAGAAGCTATTTTTGGTGCTCATGGCGCCGCGAAGGTTGCCGAGGATTATGGGGTTGAGGTGCTTGGGAGTTTGCCCCTCGCGCTGTCAATTCGTGAATCCAGCGACGCGGGTAAGCCGACCGTGGTGGCCTCTCCAGACTCAGCGGAAGCTGAGTTGTATAAACACTGTGCGAAAAATTTGCTGGCGGCTCTTGAAGCACGCGTTAAACCTATCGCTCCTACGGTACAATTCAGTGACGAATAATTTAAGGATATCAATATGAGCATTAAGTCTGATCGCTGGATCAAAGAAATGGCCAATCAGCACGGTATGATCGAACCTTTCGAACCCGGGCAGGTGAGGCAGAATGCAAGTGGCGACAAAATCGTATCCTATGGGACATCCAGCTATGGCTACGATGTGCGTTGTTCGCGTGAATTCAAAGTGTTCACGAATATTCATTCAGCGACGGTGGATCCGAAAGCCTTTGATGAGAGCTCGTTTGTGGATGTGGAATCCGACGTGTGTATTATCCCGCCCAACTCCTTTGCTCTAGCTCGCACCGTTGAGTACTTCCGTATTCCGCGTAATGTGTTGACGGTGTGTCTGGGTAAATCGACCTATGCCCGCTGTGGCATCATCGTCAACGTGACCCCGCTAGAGCCAGAGTGGGAAGGGCACGTGACGCTTGAATTCTCGAATACCACCACCTTACCCGCCAAGATCTACGCCAACGAAGGTGTTGCGCAAATGCTGTTTTTTGAGTCAGACGAGGTTTGTGAAGTCAGCTATAAAGACCGAGGCGGCAAGTACCAGGGGCAGCGAGGTGTTACTCTCCCGCGGGCTTGATGGACAGAGCTCGGCCATCGAGAAAGGCCTCGTGAACAGTGGCTGCGATCAGAGTGCCATCTTCGACGTGGGTGGTTTTTACGAGTAAGAAATCCCAGTCCGGTGCCAACCAAATATTGGACTCTCGTTCCTCGTCCTCACCACCCCTGTGAAAACGAATGGTGGGAATAAGCCCCAGCGCAGTTTCGATCAGTTCCTCGCCGACGTATTCGAGTTCGTACTGTTTGATTTTTTTACGGTCGGCAATTTCTACCGCAAAACCCGTTTTTGGATCGGCGCCGTTAATGAGTGACAGACGCAATTGTTCGAGTTGGCTGACGCGGTCGTAGGTGGCGGCATTAAAATCAAGGTCGTGCCAAGTTTTGTCGTCGAAACTTTTTATGACCTGTTGCTCAGCATCAAAAATTAATTCACGTTTTTTGTTAATCAGTCCGGTGCCCTGATACACGTAGTGTTTCGGCGTGATAACCGAGCTGTCCTGCTCAAAAACACTGGTTTCGACGAAACCCGCCAGCACGATTTTCCCTTGGTTTTTGAGCAGATAATCGCCTTTTTCTGTGACTTTTAGCGAACGCTCAAGATCCATTGATAGACCTTTGGCTGTGGTTTTATAGCTTAAATGATAGGGTTTTAAGGGTGCTGCATTTGCAGCAAAGGTCATTAAGCCTAGAAGAAAGGTTAATCCAATCCGCAATTTACATCGAGAACTGTACGCCATGACTCGGGATGAGCTCTTGATCGAGGTAAGCGGCACCGTCTTTCCAAGTGATGCGCCCTGCGGCCAACCACTTAACCGCCAGTGGGTAAATGATGTGCTCCATCTGCAAAACGCGCTGGCTGAGCGTATCGGCATCGTCGGTTTCCTTTATCGGTACCCTAGCTTGTAAGACCGCAGCCCCCGCGTCAAGTTCCTCGATCACAAAATGAACGGTGGCACCTGCTTCGGCGTCGCCCGCGTCTAGCGCTCTTTGGTGAGTGTGCAATCCTGGGTACTTCGGCAGTAACGAGGGATGGATGTTTAACATCTTCCCGGCGAATTCTCGAATGAGGATAGGGGATAGTATTCGCATGAAGCCAGCTAAGATGACTGCCTCTACCTTGTGTTCACGCAAATGCGCTAGCACTACTTGATCGAAGGCCTCGCGCGACTCAAATTGCCGATGGTCGCAAAATACACTGGGAATGCCGCGCGCACGTGCGGTGGTGAGCCCTAAAGCGTCCGCTTTATTCGAGAGTACAAGGCTTGGTGTTGCGAGGATGTGCCCTTGATCAATAGCGTCAAGAATGACCTCCATGTTGCTGCCACGACCTGAGATGAGAAATGCGAGTCTCACGAGATATATGTTACCGCTGCGCCGTCACGTTTTACGATGGTGCCGATTGGCCAGACTGTCTCACCTTGAGCGCTTAGAGCGGCCAGCGCGTCCTCTAGATCAACCGCGGCAACACACACGATCATGCCCACGCCACAGTTGAAGGTGCGCAGCATCTCTTTCTCGGCGACCTGGCCATGCTGGGCGAGGTAATCAAACACCGCGGGGCGGCGCCAGCTGCTTAGATTGATCTCGGCGGCGCAGTCCGCGGGCAATACTCGAGGAAGGTTTTCAGTGATGCCG
The DNA here is from genome assembly GCA_023253715.1 of Halieaceae bacterium. Taxonomy (GTDB): domain Bacteria; phylum Pseudomonadota; class Gammaproteobacteria; order Pseudomonadales; family Halieaceae; genus Aequoribacter. The sequence goes on along the minus strand of JALRFH010000035.1, from coordinate 4,109 downwards.
CCACCTGTAATGTGTGACAGAGCTTTGATGTTGGTTGTTGCCATTAAGGCGAGGACGGACTTTACATAAATACGCGTGGGCGCCATGAGTTTTTCCGCTACCGTACTGCCCTCTAATTCTGCGTTAACGTCCAAACCTTTGTGATCGATGATGTGACGAATCAGCGAATATCCATTAGAGTGGGGACCCGAACTCGCCATGGCAATCAGAACATCGCCTGTTGCAACCGTGTCGCCCGTAATGACTTTGGATTTCTCCACAACGCCGACGCAAAATCCCGCTAGGTCGTAGTCTTTGCCTTCATACATACCCGGCATTTCTGCGGTTTCGCCACCCACAAGGGAACAACCGGCCTGAAGGCAGCCTTCACCGATCCCTTGAACGACTTTCGCCGCGATATCGACATCAAGTGCACCCGTGGCGTAGTAGTCCAAAAAAAACAAGGGCTCGGCACCCGCCACCACCAGGTCGTTTACACACATCGCGACCAAATCGATACCAATGGTGTCATGTTGTTCTAGTTGCATGGCTAGCTTTAGCTTGGTTCCGACGCCATCGGTGCCACTGACTAAGACGGGTTCCTTGTAGCCCGCGGGTATCGCACACATTGCGCCAAAGCCACCTAAGCCGCTCAGAACTTCTGGGCGTCGAGTTCTAACCGCGACATCTTTGATGCGCTCAACAAGGGCTTCGCCTGCATCGATGTCGACACCGGCGTCTTTATAGGTCAAACCTGAGGATTCGGTCATGGTCACTTGGGCTCAAACAGAAAAAACGCCATTCTACGTTTTTTCGGCGTGAATTGCATGAACTAACGTCGGTACAGTTACACAAGACACGTGTCTTGTTACACTTAGACTTTACATTTATTGGGATCCACTGTGCGCGCGATATGGGTTGCTTTAGTGACGCTGAGTTTAGTGCTTGATATCACGGTTCAGGCTCAAGACGGCGGCGTCTTCACAGCGACGGCTGCAATCGAAGATCAATCAAGCCGCGAATTGGCGCAAGGCAGCGAAAAAGCACTTCTCAGCTTACTTCGCTCATTGACGTTGGAAACAGATCCAGCAAAATTAGAGCCTATCCTCACCCGAAGTCAGACTTTGCTGAAACAATCCATTTTTTTGGGCGTGGAAGAGACCCTTAAGGGCACGCAGCAATTGGTCTCTTTTGACTTTGACGCTCAAGCCGTGACACAAGCGATTTTTGCCGCGGGTTTAGGGGTCGTCCCCAAGGATCGTCCGCGTCCCTTGTTGTGGTGGGTTGTTAACGACGAGCAAGGTGTGCCGCGCTATCTCGATGGCGATCGAGACTCCAGCCTAATTGCAGCATATCGCGTTTTATTGAGCGAATTCGGACTTGATTTTGATTTGCCTTTGTACGATTTGGCTGACACATTAGCCGTGTCGGCGAATGCCTTATGGGAGGGTCGCAGCTTACAAATTGCACGGGGGATGTTGCGTTACCAACCGCAGCCCCAACGGCTTGTAAAATGGGCTAAATTAAGCGAAGGCAGAGTTTTTCTGAGCGTTTCATTAATGCAAGATGGTCGACTCAATGTGCTCTTGGAGCAGATTTTTTCGAGTGAATCGCTGGCCCTCGATTCTTTGATTGAAACACATGCGCACATGGTTCGCAGCGAGCTGGCGGTGGTCGCCGATGACGCTGATCTGCCCCCGATTATGATCGAGGGTTTGCGAGATTTTGATGATTATCGGCGCATCACTCTTGCGCTGGAAGCTAATGTGTTCGTTGAGTCTGTTCGGGTGGTTCGCCTGAATGGAGATCGACTGACGTTGTCGGTTGAATCGCCGGCCTCCATAGACCAGTTCACACAGATTTTGCGCCAGACTTTGGATCTGGAGTATTTGGGTGCCGATGAGCAGGCTATTCACTTGAAGGTGAAACAGTGAGTGCCCCCACGCGCCAACTTACCTTAAATGTACAGCTACCCGATGGCTTTACCTTTGACAATTTCGTGTTTAACGATAATCGTAGGTTGGTGCGAGAGCAACTTGAGGGTCGGGGATCGGTGTGGTTAACCGCGGGTGCTTCTTCAGGTAAGACACATCTTTTAAGTGCTTTGGTGGCGTTGCCAGAGCAACAGGCCTTGTACCTGCCAGCCGCGGAATTGCTTGCATCTTGCGACCCCAGCGTGCTGGAAGGTTTAGAAACAACCCCCTGTCTTGTTTTTGATGACATGCATGAACTCGCGAAAACCCGTGAGTGGTCCGAGGCATTGTTTCACTTGTTCAACCGTCATCAAGCGTGCCAGGGCCGTTGGATATGTTCGTCGAGGGTAGCACCGCGTTTCATTGAGAGCCCGCTCGCGGACTTAAAATCGCGATTGACGCTGTTACCGGCGTTTGAGCTCGTTCCCTACACCGACCAGGATAGGGTCAGTATTTTTAGTCAGCGCGCTCGACTCAGGGGAATCAAGGTGAGTGAGGATGTGTACCCTTACATTCAGAATCACTTGCCGCGCGATTTGAGCTACTGGCTAAGTCTACTCGAGCAACTCGATCAAGCAAGCTTGGCAGAGCAGCGGAAGGTGACAGTCCCTTTGGTGAAGTCGGTGCTGCGAAGTAATGAGTCTCTCAACCGACAGCTTTCTTTTACCTAGGTTCGCGTTCGACTGGCGCTGATTTCTTGTCCTAGGGGTATGGCAAGCTCGAGTGGGGCTAGGTGTAAGTAGCGGCGCAGGTAGTGAACCAGCAGATATAGGGGCAGGGTGTCCAACAAAGCGACCAGGGCCTTAAAGCCGTAATTACTTAAAATTAAGACGAGCATTGTCTGAAGGCTGAGCTCCTCGCGCAGAAAGGCAGCCCCAAACGTGACGCTAACGACCATGGTAGCGTCAACCCACTGACTGACTAAGGTACTCAAGTTGTTTCGGAGCCAAAGATGCCGGCCTTTGGTGAGTCGCTTCCAAAAATGGAATAGCTGCACGTCGCAGTACTGGGCGGCAATATACGCGAGCATAGAGGCAAACACAGCGCCTGAGGTGGTTGCATAAATCAGGCTGTAAAGCTCTACAGAGCCCGACACAATTTGGCCGTTAGGCAAGGCCACGGGTTCGCTCAGTTGCAAGACTTGCCAAGGAGGTAAGGTATCGACGGGCACCGAAGGCACCATATTGCCCAGCGTCAGTATCAGTAAAATCAGGATGTTAATGCCCAAGCCTACCGTGACTAAAAAATTGGCTCGGCTGCGGCCGTACAGTTCGCAAATTAAATCGGTACAGAGGAAGGTGAGAGGGTAGGGAAGCACGCCGACTGCAAGAGCGAGAGGTCCCAACTGCACGAAGCGAGTAATGCCAATCACGTTAAGTAAGGTCATAGCTGATAGAAATACGCCGGCAAGCACTAAAAATACGCGTTCACGACGTTCAAAAAGCAGGGCGGTACTGATACCGGTAGACATCGTTTTAGCTCTCTTTTTGACCTAGGTTCAAATGAAACACGCTGCCGTTAATGGCTGGATTGTCGTGACAAAACACAATGCCTTGGGCGATTTCTTCGGGCCGGACGAGTCTCGAGAAGCTATTCATGGCGCCGATGGATTGGATCACATCGTGGTTGTCGCCTAGGTGGGTTCTCAACATTTCCGTGTCCGTAAATCCGGGGCACACCATCGCCGTATGTACCCCTGAACCCATCAGGTCTTGGCATGTAGCTCGCATCATCCCCAACTGTGCGTGCTTGGAAATGACGTAACTGAATGAGCCAGGCACGGCCTTTTCGGCCAGGGTAGAACCTACGTATACGATGCTAGAGCCTGCTGTCATCAGCGGCAGTAGCGCTTGATTGAGTTGGTTAATGCCAACGATGTTAGTTTCAAGTACGTCGCGTAAGTCGCTACTGTCGCAAGCGCTCACGGTGTCTTTATTCATTTTGGCGGCGTTGTGCACCAGACAGATGCGCGTTTTCGGCTCAATACGTTCTCGCAGCGTGTTGATCAGTGCGCTGATCGAGGCGGCAGAGGTCAAATCGGTTGCGATCGACAGAGCCTCGGGGTGTGGGCAGGGGCGCCTAGCGACGGCTATCACTGCATCGCCTCGTGGTTGATCGGATCGTAGGACACGGTTCCTTTTTCTTGATCTTTTTCCA
>JALRFH010000020.1 GCA_023253715.1 Halieaceae bacterium | reverse complement strand
ATTTTGCATCACTACCCCTGATCGCCTTACGCAGAGAAGATCCGTCGAATGCTGGCGTATTGTGAGTGTCCTTACGACTCGGTAGAAACCTCACCTATGCTGCCTCGCAAAGATCTTGACCAGCTAACCGGTGGGTATCGTCGCATTCCCGTTGCGCAGTGGGGCGCTGATATTTATTGCGATACACGCGCTATCGCCGAGCGAATTGCCACAGACTGCAATAGACCTGAGCTGGCGCCGTCAAAACAAAGCGCCGAGCAGGCAACATTTATTAAATATGTCGACGGTGACTTATTTTTTGCCTTGGTGGGTATCGCCTTTAGTGGTTCGTTAAAGCAAAAGGTCAAGAAAGAGTTAGGCCTTATACAATTGCTGCGTTTTGTTTGGGATCGCATGAAGCTCATGAAAGGTGCCAAACCCGCACCCAAGGGTGAGCAAGCAAAAGCCATGGTTCAGGCGCACCTTGACGATATGGAGGCGCGTTTAAACAAGCCCTTCGTGTTTGGCGATACCCCAACACTGGCTGATTTTACCGCGTATCACGGCCTGTGGTTTTTGTATGCTTTGGGTGAACACCCCGGTATCGAGCACTACCCCAATATCCAGTCCTGGATGGCTAGGATGGCGGGTTTAGGTTCCACCCATGTCAGGGATATTAGCGCAGCTGACAGCTTGCGTATTGCGCGTGACGCGGCCCCCTTAAGTCAAAGTTCAGGTAAAGAAACGGTTAGTATTGTGCCTGATGATTACGGTTTGCTGCCGGTGTCTGGCCAGTTGGTGTGCGAAAACGATATCGAATACGTGATTGCCCGCCAAAGTAAAAAGGCCGGATTAGTTCACGTGCATTTTCCACGCCAAGGTTTTGAACGCCATTAAGTGACGTAAAACATGCGCATTGCGGGTTTTGACATGGCGTGGCGCCCCGAGAAGAACAACTCGGCACTGGCGATTGGTGAATTGGTGGGCACCGAGCTTAATGTGCTGCTTTGCCAAGTTGCCAGTCAGTCGGTCGAAGCTTGGGTGGCTGATATTATCTCGTCAAAAGTTGAAGGCATCGCGATCGATGCCCCATTGATTATTCACAATCAAGAGGGGCAGCGGGACTGCGAGGCGCAACTGAATACCGTCTTTCGAACGGCAAAAGCCGGTTGTCACCCATCCAACTTAAAGCTCTACCCAAACGCAGCTAGCGTGCGTTTAGCCGAAATGCTGCGCCTGCAAGGATTTGAGCATTTCGGCATAAAGCACTTTATGCTCGAGTGTTACCCGCACCCTTCTATGGTGGAAATATTTGGGTGGCGTGAACGGCTGCTGTACAAACGGGGTTCTGTCGCCGAACGCAAGCAGGGGCAAGTCCAATTAGCTCAGGCCATTCTGTCATTGCAAACAGCCGCTGTGTCTTTGGTCTTAGAAGACCCAGTCTTGGAATGTTTGCAAACCGAGTATATAAGCGCTTTGCGAGGTGCGGCGGTAAAAGCCAACGAAGATCTATTAGACGCTCTCATGTGTTTGTACATTGCCGCTTTGTATAAAACGGGGCAGGCCGCTTACGTTTTTGGTGATGTCGAATCGGGCTATGTGTGGGTGCCTAAATTAAGAGATTAAAGCCACTCATTAATATCTTGTCCCCCCAAGATAGCCATGATCTCGACGGTTTCGTTATTGATGCGATAGTAAATCGTATCGGCTTTGTAAATACAGCGGCGGTATCCATCGCGGATAGGGTTTACTGCTGGGTATCGAAGTGGGTTTGCCGCGATCTGATCAAATATTTGAAAAAACCCCAAAAAGTAGGTATCTGCTTGCTTGGCGACAAAAGCATGGTACCCGTATTCGTAGATTCTTCGTAAGTCTTCCTTGGCCGCTATGGAGAGTCGATAAGTTTGCATTTAGTCGGTTAGTTGGCTTTTGAATTCCTCCAGAATAGCTTCGGGTGTTGATTCAACAAAGCCGCTTTGCTCGGCAAATGCGAGCTTTTGATTAATAGTTTCTATCCTTCGAGCTCGACGTATTAAGTCGTTGACTAGGTCGCTTTTACTGGAATACTCCCCGCTGTTTGCAACGTGATCTTTAAGCCATCGATCGTTCTGCTTAGTCAGGGTAATGCTTTGGCGAGTCATACTTGATACTCCTACGGCAAACATCATGTGGTGCATTATTGCACCACATGGGTGAGCTGTTCAATTGTGTGACCTTTATAGATGGATTTCTATTCTCGGTGCCACTTGATCTTTAAAGAACGCGTAACTCCGTCGAGCGGCTGCAGCCTGTTTCGCGCGGAACGTCAGGCGACAGGACGTCGCGTGCGTAGCGAGCCAAGGACGGCCCTGCAGCGGTCCGCAAGAAATTGGCTGAGACGTGAAGGCGGATCGTTAAGTATTTATTTGTTGAAAAATACTTTTCCGCGCCCACCTCGTGATTTGTTTAGCTCGCGCCCTCGTGCTAATGGCGACGGCCCAAAAATGCGCGCTCGCAATAGGGCTCGCGCTGCGGTAGTTTTCGCCGAGAGCCTCGCCAACCGCGCTCGTGAGTGTTCTCAAAACAAATTACGAGCCTGTGCGCTGGCTGCGTGCTAAGGCTCTATTATTCAAAAATACCGTGCAGATACCATTGCTGCGATCGTCGGTCGCGAAAGACCCAAAAGCGATAGTGCTCGTCGTCGGTGGCGATGTAATAGTCTCGGCATTGGCTAGATTCCCACCAGTAGTCTTCGATACGCTCGGGGCCAAGCATTAAGGTGATATCGCCATGTACCCATTGTTTGGCTTGTTGAGATTGGGTGCTAACCGGCGGGTTAAGCAACCAAAGCGGGCGGGGGGCACGAACCTCGCCGTGGGTTGGTGTGGCGGTAGGCAGCTCGCAGGTGAACTGATGCGCATATTCTGGGATATGCTCATCACGACGGCGTATGTGCTGTACCGCTTGGTGGCCAAGGCGTGTACGTAAACGGTCACTCAGCGCCTGTTTAGGTACACCCTTTGTGCTGCCGAATAAGTCGGTGGCGTCGGCCTCTAGAGGTAAAATATCACGACACTCCAACACTAAACTGTCGATCGGTTCTTTGAGCTTTAGGTTTTCTAGGCGTATGGCCATAAGACCTAGCCAAGGCGAGGTATGACTGTGCGCTTGGCTGCTGCGTAAGGTGAACTGTTCGCGATACCGGTGAATGCCCTCTAGGTGCCACGTCAGTGAGGCTGTGCGGTGTTGGGTGTGGCGTAAAAAGGCGCTCAAACCGTTTAAAAGGTGCTCGATACCTGGCCACAGTTCTTGGGTGTCGTTTAGATCGTAACCGAAACGAAAGCGATCTAAAAAGTACTTAGGGGCTTGGTAGTCCGGCACATACGCGTCGCGCTCGAGGCAGAGATGCTCGATGTGCTCGACAAAGTGCTTAGAACACCGTTTACGCAATTCAGCACGGGGCTGATTCCACGCGTCAGACAGTGTGATTAAGCCGCTTTTTTTTAAGGCGTCGACGTCTTTGGGGTGTAAACTATTTAAAGCGCTGAGCGATAAATGGCCAAGCTTGTCTGTGTCGGCACCCTCTAGCAACGCGCTTTCAGAGTCTAAAAAACTGGCTAGCCACGAGCTGATGGGTGAATGTCCTATGCCCAATTGGTAGTGATAGGGGTAATGTTTCATGTCGTTTTGCAAGGTGTGCAGCAGGGCGTCTAACCCTTTGAAGAGCTTCAAGCTAGGGCCAATGCGTAACAGGATGTTCGACCCAAAATCGGAATAACTGGTTGATGTGTAGCGGTAGCCCCAGGCGATGAGGGTGTTAAGTACTTGTTGTTCTTGGGCTCGGTCTCGGTCGAGCCAGCTGACGGGATTGTTGTTGGCGAGTTGCAGGGCGTGTCCAAGATTTTGGCCGATGCGAATACCTAAGGCGTATGCCTCTTGATTTACGCAGATAATGACTTGCTTATCGACGACAGCGGCAGCGGTGGTGGGGGCACCAATGCTGTCCAGTTGCCACTGGGGAAAGCGTACGCATAACCACATGACGTAAACGTACTAGCCAGTGGCGTTTTCGAGCAGGTATCCAATGATAATTTTAATAAGGAAGCCAAAAATGCCCATAGCAAGTGCTATGTATAAAATCATCGTGCCGAATTTACCTGCATCGCTGCGTTTGGCGAGATCCCAAACGATAAAGACCATGAATAAAATCAGTGCACCAACGCCGAGCGTTACGCCGTATTCTGTTAGCCACTGATCGTCCATGTATTACTCGTTAGGGGTAAGCCACGGTTTGGATGGCTGCCTGCTGAGTGCTGACAGGTAGTTCCCACAGTTGTGGCTGATTGGGTAAATCGTCACTTGCGGGTAAGTTTACCTGAATTTGTTGTTTGCCGCCGCGCTGTTTAATGATTTCGAATTCTCGATAAGCGCTGACTTTTAATCGTAGGCAAGCGGGTGCATGTTCGCCCGCTGCGCTGAGTGGACGAAACAAAACAATTAGGTTGTCGTGCTCGGTAGCGGCTAGCTGCAGTTTACGGAGTTCGGCGTAGCTGTAACGGTGATGTCCCAGCCAGGCAAATACCGTAGCGCAGGTGTTGTGAGTTATGGCTTGCTCGATGCTCCAAAGGATATCTTCTTTCGAGTCGGCGTGTACCAGCAGGACTTGTTCGGTAGGGATATCACGAGCTTCCAGCAAGGGCGCATAGGGCGCGCAAGGTGGGTTGATAAAGGCTTGCCATTGTCCTCGACTTGAAAGTCTTTGCATAATAGGTAGGAATACGCCCATGGCGCCCAGGCCGTGGCCATCGCTTAATAGCTCGATCGTATTACCGAGAGGCCAGCCCCCACCGGTCAGAACGGCGTCGAGCGGTGCATAGCCAGTACTTTGGCAACGGCGATAGGTGCTGACGTTGAGTTCGCCGACGTTAAAACCACCGAGCCAGGTATCTTCGCGTTGAATGGCTTGTTCAAGTAATGCGTTCATGAGAAAGTGCCTCTTGCTGGGGGCATGACATCCCTGCCCAACTAAAATACTGTATGTATTTACAGTAGTTTAGTTTTTGGCTGAACGCAAGAAAATTATCGAGTGTAATTTTCACATGTCGCTTTTGGCGACATAATCATTTTTCCAGACGCATATTCACGGCGCCCAAATAATCCGACTTACCTAAAGGTACACCGTTGTGACGGAGGATGTTATACGCTGTGGTGACGTGAAAATACGTGTGAGGCACCACCCATTGTTGCATGTGTTCTAGCGCTGTTTCAAAGTGCGCAGTGCCAATGGGCAGGCTACAAGTCACTGGCTCGAGCATTTTGCTTTGGTACGCTTCAGGGTCGATTTTATCCAAGTCCTTCAGTAGGGTTTCTAGCAAGGCGTCGGCGCCGGCAAAGGTGTCGAATTGCATGTTGGTGGGTGAGGGTGTAATACCCGCAACACACAAAGCACCTTGATGCGCACCTAACAGCTGCACCGCAAAGATTTGGGTGCGCAGGTCAAACATGTCGTCAAACAATTTTTTCTGTAACAGTGAGCCTTCATCGATACCATTGTCCTGTGCATGCTTGGCACCAATGTGCAGTACCTTGCGCAAATTTTTGATGGCTTTTTTCAGGGGTTTGATGGTGGCATCGTAAAACGAGATAGTCATGGTGGGTCTCTCTATGAGTGGGATTTCAGATTAACTGCAATTTGTTCAAAGATGCGCCAAGGGTCATCGTGTTTTGCGCCTTTAAAGGCCTGATCGGCATCGGCTAACTGCGAGGTGGCGCGCTCTAACCGCTTGACCGATAATCGTTTGACGGCATTGCCGACAACTTGTTGTCGGTTTTTCCAGACCCCAAAGCGTTGCATAGCCTGAGCTGGATTGGCCCCTTCATTGATGGCGGCATTTAAGTCGACTAATAGCAGAATTTCTTTGCGGAACACCCAGTGTACAGCGGCCGCGTCGGTGCCTTCGTCACGTACGCCGCGCAACATGCGGATACAGTGTTCGGCGTTGCCGCTGAGTAAGCTGTCGGCTAAATCATAGACATTAAAGCGCGCGCTATCGGCCACCGCCTCTTGCACGGTCTGCAAATTGATGGCGCTGTTTTCGCCTGCGTAGAGCTTAAGTTTTTCAATATCTTGCGCTGCCGCCAGCAGATTACCTTCAACTCTGTCGCTGAGCAGTTTTAAGGCATCGGATTCAATGCTGAGTCCCGCTTGACGCAGTCGCTGGTCTATCCAGTGCGGTAGTTGTGTGGGCTCTACCGGCCAGACACGCAATACACCACCAATGTCATCGATTTGTTTCACCCACCGACTGTTCAGCGTTGATTTGTCCAGCTTGTCCGTGGTGATCAATAACACATCGGTGTTGGGTTCACAGCGTTCGCAATATTCTACGAGTGCGGCGCTACCGTCTTTTCCTGTTTTTTGTTTACCTAAGCGCACTTCGATCAAACGGCGGCTTGCAAACAACGACAAGGCGTTCGAGTCGGCGCTGAAGTCATCCCAGTTAAATGAGCCGCCATCAGCGTGATGTACGATGCGTTCCTCGCAACCCTGTTGGCGGGCCGCCTGACGAATGGCATCGCAGCATTCCTGAATTTGCAAGGGTTCTTCGCCGCTAATCAAATAAACGGGCAAAAGCGTTGTGCTCAGGTGCTGTGCCAGTTTATTGGGGTAGATTTGCATCAGGGCTTAAGGGCTTGAACTCTGAGTGCGACTCGGCGGGCCAGGCGAGTGGCGAGCTCTTGATACAGGGCTTGTTCAGTTTCGTCGCGCTCTGCTCGACTCGCAAGCGGTGCTTCAGGGTCATAATCTAGACGCTGTGATGCTTCGATAATTCGGTCAAACTCGTCACTAGCCGCGATTTCGTCCACCGCTGATTCAGGGTCATTTTTAAAAATAAGCTGGTAGCGGACCCGGCCGCTGACGTCATAATCGGCGACCCGCAAAGATTCGCCAACGGTTAGTGTATTTTGCGAAAATTCCACGGGTTTGACGATCAGCGTTAACTTTTGAGTATCCGCCTGGGCGAATCCTTCGGCCTCGAGTGCCAGCCTTAAGGCCGTGGAAAAATCACTGTAGCTACTTAGGCCGACAACGCGAATGGGCATGCTTGCCTGGGCATTGAGCGCACTTCCGTTGTGGCCGCGCAACTGAAAACCGCAACCACTTAACAGAATCAGCGCTATGGCTAGTGTGATTTGTCGCATCATGAGTTCGCCACTATATTAACCAGTCGACCCGGTACCACAATTATTTTGCGAACCGTTGCGTCTGCAATAAATCGTTGTACGTTATCTTGCGCTAAGGCCAATTGTTCAATGCTTTCTTTGCTGGCGTCAACGCTTACCGCCATTTTTGCTCGAACTTTACCATTCACTTGTACCACGAGTTCGATTTCATCGCGTTCTAATGCGGCTTCATCGACTTCAGGCCAGGTTTCGTTGGCAATATCTGAGGTGTAGCCTAGGGCCTGCCATAAACTATGACATACGTGGGGCACAATGGGAGCCAGTAATTTTACGGCTACGGATAGGCCTTCACGCATCACATTCCGCGCGCTTGGATCGCTTTGATCGAGTCGTACCAATTCATTGCACAGTTCCATTACGGCGGCGATAGCGGTATTAAAGGTTTGGCGACGACCATAATCATCGCTAACTTTAGCAATGGTTTCATGCAATTTGCGGCGCACATCTTTAGCGGCCAGTGGTTTTTCGGGGATGTCAGCAGAGCCTTCGATATGCTCATGCGCCATACGCCATAAGCGTTTTAAGAAACGGTGCGCACCATCAACACCGGCATCTGACCATTCTAACGATTGCTCCGGTGGTGCCGCGAACATACTGAATAGGCGCACGGTATCGGCTCCGTAGTTGTCGATAAGCGCCTGCGGATCCACTGTGTTGCCTTTGGATTTGCTCATTTTGGCGCCATCTTTGAGCACCATGCCTTGGGTGAGAAGGCGTTTGAACGGCTCGTCGGAATTCACGAGACCCTCGTCGCGCATGAGTTTGTGGAAGAAGCGCGCATACAATAGGTGCAAAATGGCGTGCTCAATGCCACCTACGTATTGATCCACAGGCAGCCAGTAATTAGCGTCCTCATCCAGCATGGTCGTGTCATTGGTGGCGCTGGCATAACGTGCGTAATACCACGACGATTCCATAAAGGTATCGAAGGTGTCGGTCTCGCGTTCCGCTGGCCCGCCGCAGCAAGGGCAGGTGGTCGTGTAAAACTCAGGCATTTTTTTGATGGGAGAGCCGACGCCATCGAACGCGACATCAGTAGGCAGCACCACAGGTAGGTCTTCTTCAGGTACGCTAACAGCGCCGCACTTGTCGCAGTTAATAATGGGGATGGGTGCGCCCCAATAGCGTTGGCGTGATACACCCCAATCGCGCAGACGGTATTGAACCGTTTTGTGCCCCTTGCCTGCGGCTTCCAGCGCTGTGGCAATGGCGTCGAAGGCCTCCGCCGAGCTCAGGCCATTGTATTCGCCCGAGTTAACCAGCGTGCCTTTGGCGGTGTAAGCCGCTTTGGATAAATCGCAGTCATCATCGTTATTGGGTTCGATAACCTGCTCGATCGCTAAACCGTACTTGGTAGCAAATTCCCAGTCGCGCTGGTCGTGGCCGGGTACTGCCATAACAGCGCCCGAGCCGTAGCTCATCAACACAAAGTTCGCTGCCCACACGGGGACTTCACGACCGGTAATGGGGTGAATCGCGGTATAGCCTGTTGCCATGCCAAGCTTTTCCGCTGTGGCTAAATCGGCTTCGGCCATTTTAGTGTTGGCGATAGAGCTTAAGAAGGCTTTCAGTTCGGGGTTTGATTCGGCGGCCTTTTGCGCCAGCGGGTGTTGCCCTGCTACAGCAACATACGTCACGCCCATTAAGGTATCGGGGCGAGTGGTGTAGACCGATAAAGGTCCATGACCCTCTACTTCGAATTGCAGTTCAACACCTTCAGAGCGACCAATCCAGTTGCGCTGCATGGTTTTGACTTGCTCGGGCCAGCCATCCAATTGATCGATATCGTTTAATAGCTGCTCAGCGTAATCGGTGATTTTAATAAACCACTGATCGATATTGCGCCGTTCTACTGGGTTGTCGCAACGCCAGCAACAGCCATCAACGACTTGTTCGTTCGCCAGTACGGTGTTGTCGGTTTCGCACCAGTTGACTTCGGCTTGCTTTTTGTAGGCCAGACCCTTTTCGAACAGGCGGGTGAAAAACCATTGTTCCCAGCGGTAGTAATCCGGCTCGCAAGTTGTGACTTCGCGTGTCCAATCGTAAGCAAAGCCCAAGCGCTTGAGTTGGTCGCGCATGTAGTCAATATTGTCGGCCGTCCAAGCCGCAGGTGGCACATTGTTTTTAATGGCCGCATTTTCGGCAGGTAAACCGAAGGCATCCCAGCCCATGGGTTGCAGCACATTCTTACCCTGCATGCGCTGAAAGCGGGCGATTACATCAGCAATGGTGTAGTTGCGCACGTGGCCCATATGAAGTTTACCGCTGGGATAGGGGAACATCGCCAGGCAATAAAATTTTTCACGCTTGGGATCGGGCTTTGCGATAAAACTGGCTTGGGATTCCCAAAAGGCTTGCGCCTCTTGTTCAATGCTCGCGGCTTGGTATTGCACGTTGTCTCTCTTTTTGCAGTGGTGCGCTTAAGCGCTGACTTAAGCAATCTAAATAAAACCGCAATCTTAGCAGTTATCAGCTCTTGGGAGTACTGCTAAGCCTATGGTTTTGCCTAGGTTTTGGGTGCTGCTTGTCGGTGGCGTCCGTATAAAACTGCGATTAGCGCTAAAACAATCACGGGCGTGCTTCCCGTTTGCATGAAAGGTGTGCTGCCTTGCCTTGATTCAAGTGAGCCGCGCAACACCGCCGGTTCGAATTGGGGTGTTTGACTGACGATTTTCCCCGCTGGATCGACAATCGCAGAAATGCCATTGCTGGTGCCGCGCACTAAGTAACGCTGTGTTTCTAGTGCTCGCATTTGCGCCATTTGCATGTGCTGCAAAGGGCCGATCGAATCGCCAAACCAAGTGTCATTACTGATGGTCAGTAGCCAGTGGCTACCGCGTGCTCCGCGTGCGACAAGATCTGGGTAGACCACCTCGTAGCAGATCGAAGGGGCCACTATCTGGTTTTGTACCCAAAGCGGAGATTGTCGGGCACCGCCCGGCGAAAAGCTCGACATGGGCAAATCAAAAAAGTCGATCAGTCCTCGAAGGATTGCTTGCAAGGGGACATACTCGCCAAAGGGGACTAATCGTTGCTTGTGGTAAATACTGTCGCCACCCGCCAATACCGCAATGCTGTTGTGATAAGCCTGAGTGGCTCGATTCGCAAACGGTATGCCGCTAATTAAAGACTGCGATTGTTGATTCATCCGCGCGAGTGTCGGTTTTAGGTCCTCGAGAGCATTGTGATAGTAGTTAGGCACCGCGGCCTCGGGCCATATAATGATGTCGCCGGCCTTGGCGCGTTGACTCAGTTGATCTAAGTTATCGAATGATATGCGTGCGGAGAATGTTATGCAGGCTCTACATATGGCGATGCAGCATGTGACGGATCGAGCGACTAGGATGATTCATCATTCAGACAGAGGCTCTCAGTATTGCTCTGAGCTATATCAATCGGCATTGCGCCATTATGGGATATGTCCTTCCATGACAGATGGATACCTTGCGAAACAGTGTTTCTCATATCAAAATGCATTAGCAGAGCGGATTAATGGAATATTAAAGCAGGAGTTTTTAACTACACGATGTCAAACCATGAAGGAGTTAGATCACTTAATTGCGGAATCTATCATGATTTATAATTGCTATAGACCACATTTAAGTTTAAATATGAACACCCCGAATCAGACGTATGAGCAAACTAAAACCGAGCTAATTGCTTAACTCGGTTTGAAGTGGAATACTGTCAATCTATTTCAGGACAAGACACTGTTCTACGGCATCTGCCTTGTTGTGCCAGTATTTGGCTTTTA
>JALRFH010000234.1 GCA_023253715.1 Halieaceae bacterium | reverse complement strand
GACAGGTACGACAGGTACGACAGGTACGACAGGTACGACAGGTACGACAGGTACGACAGGTACGACAGGTACGACAGGTACGACAGGTACGACAGGTACGACAGGTACGACAGGTACTGGCGGCTAAGCCGGATATCGAAGATTCCATCAGGGCACTTTCGTGCCCCGTTGTATTTATGGCATCGCCGTTTATTTGGGTTAGACCTTGAAAAAGCGCATTGCAACCACCTTGTTTTGTCTCTTTGCTGCGGGCTCGGCGATTGGATCGGATTACGGTACAACAGGTTTAATCGATACACCCACGGCTCGCATGGCACCAGACGGCACCTTTTCGGTGACCGGCGCCTGGGACGGTCTGCACAAATCCTACATGTTTACTTACCAAGCAACGCCTTGGTTGGAAGCCACGTTTCGTTACACAGGCTTCAACGATTTCTTTTATTGGGACCGAAACTACGAGGTAAAAGCGCGCTTATGGGAAGAGCAATATCTTTTACCTCAAGTGAGCGTCGGAATCAGAGATGCGGTCGGTACCGGGGTGTTTGGGTCGGAATACCTTGTGGCGTCAAAGTCGTATGGAGGATGGGATGTTACCCTTGGGATGGGCTGGGGTCGACTGGCTGGCGATAAGCAAATTACGAACCCGTTAGGGTATGTGAATGATCGCTTTAAACAGCGTACGGCTGATACTGGCGTGGGCGGCGAGTTCTCGTTTGGCAATTTCTTCTCTGGCCCCAACGTTGGATTGTTCGGTGGCGCCTCATACGAGTTTGCGACATGGCCTATAAAAGCGATATTGGAATACAACCCCGATTCATACGATTTCAATAACCGAGGCGCTAGAAGCTATAAGCCTTCCTCTAAAGTATCTTATGGCTTGGAATGGGAGGCGCTGCCAGGACTGACCTTCGCTGTATCGCACCAGCACGGCGACAATGTGGCGGTATCGTTCACTGCGGCGCTGGATACTAAGGTACCGCCACCGCGGTATGCGCCTGCGCTGTTCACCTCTAGTCGAGATTTGCCTCAAAGTCAGTTGCCACCGCAACTTAATAAACGCAATTGGTACGATAGGTTGCTTTACGATGTGGAGCGATCGGGTTTATTGTTAGTTGCCGGGCGACTAAGTGCAGATGGTACGCAGGCTCAACTGATTGTTGGGAATAAGAACTTTCCTATGTGGGCTGACGCGCTTGCGCGGCATATTGCGCTCGCTGACTTACATTTGCCCCCCAGTGTGAAAACGCTGTATTTAATTACCGAAGATGGCGGCCACAGAGCGTCAGCCGTTGTTGTGCCGCGACCGTCGGCAGGCTACATGCGAACGGACCGTTTAGCTCGGCAAATACGCGTTCTCCCTGGGGCAGACCTGGTAGGGGCGCGCCAACAAACAGACTTTACGACAGGAAAAGTGAATTTCACCGCCAACATTAATAATCGTTTGCAGCTTTTTGATCCAGACGATCCTGCGCGATATCAATTTTACGTCGACCTTGGTGCCGAGTATGCGTTGTCGAATCACTGGGCCATAAAAGGGGTGTACGGTGTTGATATTACCAATAACTTTAACGAAAGCCGCCGAAAAAATTCAGATTCGCTACTGCCAAGGGTGCGGTCAGATATTGTGAAGTATTTGACCGAAGGCGAAACAGGTTTGGATTCGCTCATGATTGAGGGGCGCGACAGTTTGTCGCCTACGCTTCATTATCGACTATTTGGTGGCGTGCTAGAAGAAATGTACTCTGGCGTGGGTGGCGAGTTATTGTATTGGCCAGGTCAGTCGCGCGTTGCCTTCGGGCTCAGCGCCGCCTATGTAAAACAACGTGGCTTCGACAAAAGCTTTGACCTGCTCGACTACTCGGTCGCCACAGGTTTTGTGAGTGCCTATTGGGCGTCGCCGTTTTATAACTTTGACGCGGGGCTGCACGTAGGACGATATTTGGCAAAAGACGCGGGTGCAACACTAGAGCTGCGTCGAACCTTTGCGAACGGTTGGCAGGTCGGTGTTTGGGCGACGCTGACCGACGTGCCCTTTGACACCTTTGGTGAGGGCAGCTTTGACAAGGGCTTTTATTTTAAAATTCCGCTAAATGGCTTGTTCTCGAATAATACGCGATCGGCATACAGTACCCGTATGCGCCCCATTCAGCGCGATGGCGGTCAGCGCCTAGAGAATCATTCAGGTAATATTTTTTGGGATTTGCGCGAAACTCGATACGATGCTCTAGTAGAAGCAGGAGAACGCATATTGCCATGAAAGTAGCATTTGTGATCGCATGGATTATGCTCGGCACCGCTGGCTGCACATTTCAGTCGTCGCAGTTAGACACGTTAAGGGCCCTGATTAGCCCGAGTGACCGGGTTCAAGAGTACGCGTGGATTGCGCAGCTGGGTAACGCGCCACGCGGGGTTGTGGTAATGAAACAAGGCGACTTATTTATTTTTGCTAATACCGAGGGTGACGCCATAGGGTTTGACGGCTGGATTGTTCGCTCGGTGGTGGGTTTTGGCTTGGTCGAACCTTTGGTAGTAAGGGCGGGCGAAACTGACAGGCTGTACTCAACCAAGCGTGAGACCGCAGCACACCCTTGTAGTCCGTGGATGCGGCAAGCCAATAACTGGATTCAACAATGCAAAGCGGACTTTTCTTATCAAAATCGGATTACTCTCGATCAGCAAGGCCGTATAATCGAAATAGACCAAGTTGTGAGTGCCGACGGCACTCGCCTGCTACTGAAAAAACAATCATAGGAATGATCATGCGAAAGTGGATAACAACCGTTTCTTTGTTAGTGACCGCCTCAGTATGGGGACAGGCGCTGCCCCCAGGCGTAACGCCACAAATGGTTCAGCAGGTTCAATCTATGTCGCCTGCTCAGCAGCAAGCATTGGCCAAGCAGTATGGTATTAATTTGCCTGGGCAAGCCGCTGCGCCCAGTGAGGCAGCCTCGGCCCTTGGCGAACAGGGCGAGTCGCTAACGCAAGCCGAGCAAGTCGAATTAGATGCCGAAGTGACTAATGCAGAGTCAACACGCGCGGGTGGCGGTGGGTCGGCGCGCTATGGTTTAAGCTTGTTCGATAGCAAAGTGTCGACGTTTGCACCGACCGACGACGCACCTGTGCCCGAAAGCTACCGGTTGGGTATTGGTGACCAGTTAATTGTTCAGCTCTTTGGTAAAGAAAACGCGCAGTACACTCTACAAGTAGGCCGCAATGGCGATGTGAGTTTCCCAAAACTTGGCTCTATTAATCTGATGGGGCTGACCTTTGAAGACGCCCGCGAACTGCTAAAAACCCGTGTAGCTCAGCAGCTTATTGGTGTTGAGGTAGTTGTGAGTATGGGTCGGTTACGCGCCATCGGTATTTTTATGGCGGGCGAAGTCAAAGTGCCGGGCGCTTACTCGGTCAGCGCCCTCACGACAGTGACACAGGCGCTTTTTCAGTCTGGCGGTGTCACCGGTATTGGTAGTTTGCGCAACATCGAAGTACGCCGTGGCGGCGAGGTGGTCAGTGTGTTTGACACCTACGACTTGCTGATGCGGGGCGACGCCACCAACGATATTCGCTTGCAGTCGGGTGACGTTATTTTTGTACCGCCATACCAGGGTGTTGTAGAGATTACTGGCGAGGTAAAGCGCCCTAGAATCTATGAACTTAAGGGCTCAGAAACACTTGCTGATGTAATCGCTATGTCGGGTAGTTACCGTACTCGCGCGTATCCAGGTTTAGCGGTATTGGTGCGCAAGGCGACTGGTACCGCTTTGCCAACAGCCTTAAGCGTGAATTTGCTGGATCAGAGAACCCTGGATATGCCCGTTCGCGATGGTGATATTTTGCGGGTTCCCGCCTCGGGCGAAACCTTAACAAACACGGTAACGCTAGAAGGCGCCGTGTATCGCGGCGGTACCTTTGGTTGGTATGAAGGCATGCGGGTATCAGACTTGGTCAAGAATCCGGTGACGGATTTGCTGCCAGAGGCAGACCTTAGCTATACGCTGATCGTGAGCGTTAAAAATGAGCTGCTCGATATTGAACTGAACCAATTTCGCCTGATAGATGCGATAGTCGCGCCTGGCTCGAATCAAGATCCTGTTCTGAAGCAATACGACACAGTGCTGGTGTTTAGTCTTCCGGACTTAGATGGGGCCGGTGCCACTGGCAGCAATACGCGAGCTCGCTTACTCTCGCCCGTATTGGCAAAGCTAAGAGCGCAAGCTCGTGAAGATGAGCCGGTGCAGGTAGTAAGTGTGTCGGGCGCCGTACGATCGCCCGGTACCTATCCTTTATTCGCCGGCACAACCATAGCAGATTTGGTCCGGGCAGCCGGCGGTTTGAAAGATTCTGCGTATTTGCAATCCGCTGAGCTTCGCACGTTGCGAGAGGACAAAGGCGGTGCGTTGTTGGCGACCTATAAAGAAATACCCCTGGCCCGCGAGCTCAGCCCCACAACTAGCACTGTGCTTCAAAGCCGCGACCACCTGACCGTACGAGAGATTCCCGATTGGAGCCCGCAGGACTCTATCGATATTAGAGGCGAAGTGGCCTTCCCGGGTACTTATCTGATTCAGAAGGGCGAGCGCTTAAGCGACGTTATTGCTCGTGC
>JALRFH010000125.1 GCA_023253715.1 Halieaceae bacterium | reverse complement strand
ACCCACGCTGTGATCCGGCAAGGCCTTAGCCAGCCCTGCCAGCGTCAACAAACCGGCCAAGGTCGCCGCGGCGCCGATAGGGAAAAAGTCGAACAACGCGAACCCAGTCGTACCTGAATCCAACAAAAAGCTGTTCACAATAAGATTTGTAGAGGTGCCAATCAAAGTCATGGTCCCACCCATGATGGCAGCGTAAGACAGCACGATTAACAATTTGGATGGCCGATGAATACTGTTGCGTTGAACTGCCCCCGCCAAGGTGGCAACCACTGCGGTATTATTCAAAAACGCTGAGCTCAGGGCCGTGACCAAGCCCAAACGCAGAATTGACCAAGACAAATTGGTGTGTAATAAACGGTTGGATAAAACCGTCAGTATGTTCAACTTCTCTAGACCTAGAGACACCAACAGCAAGGCCAACAGCGTCACCACACCCAGATTAGTGGCTTTCGTGAGCACTTGCTCGGTAGTGATAAACCCTGCGAAATACAGCACACCCAGCGCAACGGCAAACACTTTGACTGGTGCTACGCGCGTCGCCACCAACCCTGCAATTAGGCCTGTAATAACCGCTACGACAAAATAGGCACCCACGCCGCTACCCCCCCCACACCGCTCTGCACTATGGTAAACAACTTGAGTCTACAGAGCCAGTAGCGTTCGCCGCGTATATTTGAGTCGAAGACGCTCAAACCTTACGCTTATTAAATGAAATTTGTTTTTTAATTCGATTTTTTTAATGTAGACTCGGCCAATGGAGAAACTCAGTCGATCTTTAGCAACGCGCCGGGCGCTTACAAGAGCGGCGTTAGAGCTGTTTGCGGAAAAGCCCTACGGTGAAGTCAGTTTGCTTGAGATCACCGAGCGTGCGGGCCAAAAAAATCGCAACGCGTTGCAATATCACTTCGGGTCAAAGCGAGCACTCTTCGAACAAATCCTTCTTCATCACGCGGACGAGATCGACAAGTTGCGCCAACATCTAATCGATGCGCTACCCAAAGAGGGTGCGATCAACGTCGAAGTCGCCGTCGATATTTATTTGCAACCCTTCATTCAGTACACCCGACGCAATGACAATGGGCGTTTGTACGCAAAATTTTTAGCGCACTTTTTACGTACCCCAGAACGCGTCGAGAAAATTCTTAATCCTGACATCCCTATGAGCACTCCGCCCTCGTCGCTGGCGGAAGTCTTGATCAGTATCAGCCCCACCCTCACGCCCCAGGAGCGAGACCAACTATTATTCGTCTCAAACGCCATGATGATATATTCTTTGGAAAATCTGATCAGGGCTGAGGAGCAAAATATTCTCACCCTAGACAGCCGGATCGGCCGCCATATCCTACAGTCTCTGCACGACTCGCTCGTCAATCTGTGGAGCATATAAACAGGTTACTTCTGACGCCGCAGAGTTTAGACTGCATAAAACATCCATCATTTGAGGTTTTATGTCTGTCATCCACACGACCCCCGAAAAGCTCGACGTACTGATTGTTGGCGCTGGTCTCTCGGGCATCAGCGCCGCCGTACACCTGCAGCGCGAGCACCCAAACTACCAATTTCATATCACCGAGAGCCGCGCCAACGTTGGGGGCACCTGGGATCTCTTTAAATATCCAGGCATTCGCTCTGATTCGGACATGCACACCTTAGGCTTCGACTTCAAGCCCTGGATTGCCAAAAAATCCATTGCCGATGGACCCGCAATTAAGGCGTATATCGAAGAGACCATCAGCGAGTACGGGCTGTCTACAAAGATCACCTTGAACCAAAAGGTTATCTCGGCCGCCTGGGATAGCGAAGCGGCGTTATGGACCGTGTGTTTGGACGCGGCAGGTACCACCCGTACGATCCACACCCGCTTTCTTCAGCTGTGTTGTGGCTACTACAACTACGACAGTGCCTACAAACCTGAGTATCCGGGCGAAACCGACTTTAAGGGTCCTGTCATTCACCCTCAATTCTGGGAACCCGACTTCGACTACACCGACAAACGCATCGTGGTTATTGGCAGCGGCGCCACCGCGGTTACTCTCGTGCCTTCGCTGGCTGCTAAGGCCGCAAAGGTGACAATGCTACAGCGGTCGCCCACCTATATGGTATCGCGCCCCTCTCAGGATCGAATTGCCAACATTCTGCGCTCATTCCTACCCGATAGCTGGGCTTACAACCTGACCCGAATTAAGAACATTGGCCTGCAACAGTTTATCTACCAACGGTGTCGCAAGTTCCCCGAGCAAGCCAAACATCGCATCATCGACATGCTGCGCCCTTTACTCCCAGCTGACTACGATATCGACAAGCACTTTACGCCTAGCTATACACCCTGGGAGCAACGTTTGTGCTTAGTACCCGACGCCGATATGTTCGATGCCATCAAAACGGGGAAAGCCGATATCGTGACCGACACGATCGCTCACTTCGATGAGACAGGCATTACCTTAACTTCGGATCAACACCTCGACGCCGACATTATTGTATCCGCGACAGGCCTAGAACTCCTGTTCTTGGGTGGCATTGATATAACCGTCGATGGTATTGCACTCGATGCGCCCAACCGCTTTGTGTACAAAGGCTGCATGCTGTCTGGTGTGCCGAATATGACCTACGCCATGGGTTATACCAATGCCAGTTGGACGCTAAAATGCGACCTTACGCACCGCTACTTCAACCGTTTAGTCACCTACATGGACGCGCAGTCTCATCGCTACTTTGTCCCACAAGAACCCGAAAACAAAGATAATACCGAGGGCTTTTTAGACCTGAACTCGGGTTACATTAAACGTCACGAACACGAACTGCCGAAACAAGCGGGAACCTCTCCTTGGAAATTGCATCAGAATTATTTTAAAGATTGGTGGATGCTGAAACGCGATCCACAAAAAGAAGAGGGGCTTAACTTTCAGTAAAAACCGTGACTATCCATAGAATAACGCGTGAGGCTTTCATTCATCGTCGCAGCCATCTTCTGCGGCCACGACGGCTGATATAACACTACTTGGGTAGCCTCTATAGCTTAAAAACCGCATGCGTTTTTGCAGTTCCCTACGCCGCCCCGCAAAATCCAGAGACGAATCAATGGGGCTTGAAAACTTTTTGCGGAGAGCTTGTTGCGCGCAATCAAACCAATCGGGATTCAAAGCACTCAGAGCATCGGACAATTGTTCTTTATCGATCCCCTTCTCACGCGCAAGTTGTTGCAAAAAATTTGGGCCGTACCCCTTGTTGATCCGTTGCCGACACAAACCCTCTGCAAAGCGCTGATCCGACTGGAGCCCTTCGTCGACCAGTACCTGCAGGGCCTCTTCTATTTCCACCTCCGCTTCTAAGCCCATCCTTTTCAAGGCCTTAGATCGCAGCTCCTGCTGACTGTGCTCGCGCCGTGCTAAATAGTCCATTAAGACAGCGCGAGCCGACAGTTTAGTTGTAGACCCGTCTTGCATGGTTAAGCGATATTACTCACCAGCGTCCTGAGTCTCTGCTGCCGGCGCCTCTGCAGGCTTTGCAGTCGTCAGCGTTTGGGCACGAATGGCTGCTTCGATCTCGTCAGCAATGTCTTTATTATCGCTTAAAAACTTCGCGGCGTTGGCCTTACCTTGCCCAATCTTGTCGCCTTTGTAGGCATACCAAGCGCCCGATTTATCGATCAGTCCGAGCTTGACACCCCAGTCGATCAATTCGCCATTGTGATAGATGCCCGAGCCATACAATATTTGGAACTCAGCTTGTTTAAAGGGCGGCGATACTTTGTTTTTGACAACTTTTACGCGCGTTTCGTTACCCACTACTTCGTCGCCCTCTTTCACAGCGCCAATGCGGCGTATGTCGAGGCGCACAGACGAGTAAAATTTCAGTGCATTACCACCCGTAGTCGTCTCCGGACTGCCAAACATCACACCAATTTTCATGCGAATTTGGTTAATAAAAATCACCAGACAATTGGTTTGTTTGATCGAGGCGGTTAATTTTCGCATCGCCTGACTTAATAAACGCGCCTGCAAACCCACGTGTGAATCGCCCATTTCGCCCTCGATTTCGGCTTTGGGTGTCAGTGCAGCAACCGAATCCACGACCAATACATCGACGGCGCCTGAGCGCACCAGCATCTCGGTGACCTCCAATGCCTGTTCGCCAGTGTCGGGCTGAGACAGAATCAAGTCGTCAACTTTCACACCCAAACGCTCCGCATAGACCGGATCAAGCGCGTGTTCAGCATCGATAAACGCCGCAGTGCCACCTAGCTTTTGTGCTTCTGCGATGACTTGCAGCGTCAGCGTGGTTTTACCCGATGACTCAGGACCATAAATTTCGCAAATCCGGCCTTTGGGCAGCCCACCAATACCTAGGGCAATATCCAAACCCAACGAGCCGGTTGAGATCGCAGGGATCGCGACGCGCTCGCTGTCGCCCATGCGCATCACCGTACCTTTGCCAAACTGTCGTTCGATTTGCGCGAGTGCCGCTTCTAATGCCTTTTGCTTATTCGGATCCATAGCCAATTATCCTTAACAATATTGAATTAAACGAACCATAACACGACTAATTAATACTGTACATATCCTCAGTGTTTTTAATTTTCTTGGGAATACCATGATCATTCAATGCGCATCGTTTGAGCGCAAAACAATACCCTAGTGCCATCCCTCGCGATGGGGTGCCAAAGGGGGCCGCTTGGCATACAATACGCCATCGATAATCAAGAAAGGCTCGGTCAATGCAGGACCACGCTGCCAGCAACACGGGTTGGCAAACCTACAAGCGCTTGTTGGGCTACGTAAAACACGTTTGGCCCGCACTCATTTTGGCGATTTGTGGCTTCGTCGTCTACGCCCTCACCCAGTCCGCGTTTGCCAGCCTCATGCAGTATGTACCCAGTGCGTTTGAAGCAGACCTCAGCACCACTAAGTTGCAGCCCTGGGAAGAGCAGCTGGGTCTAGGCACTCGCGAGGGCATACGACTATTCCTACCCATAGCCATTATTTCCGTGGTGTCCGTCAGAGGGCTTGGCAGCTACTTAGGTGGCTATTACATCAGCTTTGTGGCACGCAACGTGGTCAACAGAATTCGCCGCGATGTCTTCCAACACCTCACCGCTCTGCCATCCGGTTTTTTTGGTTCAAACAACTCAGGCCAACTCATTTCCACCCTGACCTTCAACGTTGAGCAGGTGGCAGCGGCCTCCTCAAATGCAATCAAAACGGTGATACGCGAAGGTCTGACAGTGTTTGCCCTGCTGGGCTACTTGCTCTACCTAAACTGGAAGCTATCGCTGTTATTCTTTTTAGCAGCGCCACTTATTGGACTGATTATCCGCATCGCCAGCGGTCATTTTAAGCGCTACAGCAAGCGCATCCAGCAATCGATGGGCGGGGTGACTCATGTCGCCTCTGAAGCAATACGCGGCCAAGCAATTGTTCGCGCATTTGGCGGCGAGGCTTATGAAAACCGACGCTTCGAGGAACGTTGCGATACGAGTCTTAAAAATGAGCTCAAACTGGCGCGTGTAAACGAGATCAGCACACCCATCATTCAAATTTTAACCTTCAGTGCCATCGCTTTATTGTTTTGGTTTGGCCTAGACCCCACCTTGTTTGGTGATGTTAGCGCAGGTGAATTTTTAGCCTATATTACTGCCGCCAGTCTGGTGGCGAAGCCCTTGCGTCAGCTCACCAATGTGAACGCGTCCATTCAACGTGGAATCGCTGCAGCCGAGAGCATTTTTGACATCCTGGACCAACCGCTTGAGCGAGATGATTCAGGGCGACCGCTGGCGCATTTTTCGGGTCAACTATGCTTGCGGGAGGTCGTTTACCAGTACCCAAACAGTGAAAGCCCAGCACTGAGCGGCGTCAGCTTCGAAGCCAAACCAGGTCAACTGATCGCGCTCGTGGGGCGCAGTGGCGCGGGCAAAACCACCTTGATTGAGCTAATCGCGGGCTTTATCAAAGCACCCGCCGGCGCAATTTGGTACGACAGTGATGATGCTTCTGAAATCCAACAGCGCTCCATTCGCAAACAGGTCGCCATTGTCACCCAAGATACCGTGCTCTTTGAAGACACCATCCGTGCCAATATTGCCTATGGCGAACTGAGCGCGGCTGACGACAAGGCAATAATTGAAGCCGCCAAGAACGCGCATGCCTGGGAATTCATTCAAGCATTACCACAAGGTCTAGACACCCCCGTGGGTGAGGCTGGAGCCTCGCTCTCGGGTGGCCAAAAGCAGCGTATCGCGCTGGCTAGAGCGTTTCTAAAAAACGCGCCCTTACTCATACTCGACGAAGCCACCTCTGCACTCGATGCGGAATCAGAGCGCGCCATCAGCGCCGCTATGCCAGCCATCACTAAAGATCGTACGACGATTGTGATCGCGCATCGCTTGGTCACCGTTGAACGTGCCGATCTCATCGTTGTCATGGATCAGGGTAAAGTCGCCGAGCTAGGCACTCACGCCGAACTTTTGGCGAACGATGGTCTATACGCTCATTTACATCGCTCCCAGTTTGATGGATAAGTCTCATCGAAAATGGCTGTATTTGCACGATGGCAAGCCTGGACACCTCAGCCAACTGCAAGGTTTGAGTCAAGCAATCGTTGCCCAACAACCTTCAGACCAAAATGAGTGGCTCAACGTGGCAGATTTGTTCTGGTGGCAACGACTTTTGGCGCAAAGCCCCGAATTACGAGGCATTGCCAAGCCAGATGTAATTGTTGCTGCGGGGCACCGGACGCACTGGGCAGCGCTGTTGCTGGGCCGGCGCTGGCAAGCTCACACCGCGGTTATCATGCGGCCATCGTTACCAATCAGTATGTTTAACTCGGTGATCATGCCCAAACACGATAGCAAGGCCATCGCGACACCAGATAATGTGTACCTCACCGAAGGCGCCCTGAATAAGCTTGGGGAGCGCAGTTTTCAGGCCAGCGAGCAAGGCCTTATTCTTTTGGGGGGGCACTCCAAACATTTTGAATGGCCGAGCGACCAAATAAGCCAACAAGTACTTGCCATTGTCCGATCCCAGCCGCAACTGGAGTGGACGATTGCCGACTCTCGCCGAACCCCAAAACAGCAATTAGCTCGTCTTCAACAACTGTGTCCCGAAGCCAATTTCCAAGCGCACAACACATGCCCAACAGGCTGGCTTAATGAACAAATGAGCCGATCAAAGTGCCTATGGATTACGCCGGATAGCGTGTCGATGGTCTATGAAGCCTTGAGCAGTGGAGCGCAATGTGGACTCATTGACTTGCCACCCAAAGCCAGCAACCGCATCAACCAGAGCATGCTGAGGTTAATCGCAGAAGGCAAGGTGGAAACCATCGGCCGTGATCTGACACGGCGTCATGCGTCTCAGCCCCTGCCCCGCTTAAATGAAGCACGAGGGGCCGCGGAATGGTTAATCAGCCGCCTTGCGAACACCGCCTAAAAAGTCGAATACCACGGTAAGGCCGTGTTATTCTTACCCGACATTAAAAACAGAGTTAATCGTGTATAAGCAAATTCACATCGTTGGTTGCTCGCCCCGCAGTGGCACAACGCTGCTGTACGAAATGATGAGTGCCTGTTGTCAATTCGATCGGCTGTACGGACATGAAACGCGCTTTAATAGGACCTCAGCGAGCGAAGGTCAGACGCTCTTAACGAAACGCCCGAAAGACACGCAGTTTATGCCCAAGGTATTAAGCAGTGTGCCTGATTTTTGGGTTATATACTGCTTGCGTGACCCTCGCGATGTCGTCGTCAGCAAGCACCGAATTGCCGGTGACAAATATTATTCCAACTTGCGATTGTGGAAAGAACAGCATGCCTTTGCTCAGAAAATGCAGGGGCATAAGCGCTTCATCACGGTGCGCTACGAAGATTTGGTACGAGACCCCGATGCCGTACAAGGCCAGATACAAGCGCAAATACCCTGGCTGAAGTGCCTGCATCCTTTTTCTGACTATCACCAGCACGCTACCCTATCGCCCCAGTCGGAACGTGCGATGCACGGCTTGCGCTCTATTAACACCGACAGCATCGGACGCTGGCATGACAATTTACCTCGTATTGCCGGGCAAATGGAACGCCATGGCGATATCAGCAACTTACTGATTGAATGCGGCTACGAATCCGACACATCGTGGCTGAGCGACTTAGCGGGCGTTGAACCCGATCGCAGCCCCAGTCGCTACCCAGACCGCAAAGGCATATGGAACCAGATTCGACAAAGCAGCAATATCGCACTCAAAGTTAACGCTTATCGCTTTACTCGCTGGTGCCGTGGCCAACTCTAGGACTTGCAATGATCATCAGCCATAAACACCGTTTCATTTTTATCAAAACCCACAAAACTGCAGGTAGCTCAATCGAGACGATGCTATCGCAGTTGTGCGGCCCGGATGACATTGTGTCCACCATGGATCCGCCGGCGCAAAATCACGAACCGCGTAACTGGATCGGGCATTCGCCACTGGACAAGCTTTACGCCAAATACGAGCGGATGCGCAAGCTTATCCACAAAGACAGTATGTTTTTAAGCAAACACTACTACCAACACATGGGTGGCGCTCGTATAAAACAACTGTGTGGTGATGACGTTTGGAACTCGTACTACAAATTTTGCTTCGACCGTAACCCCTGGGACAAAGTGGTTTCGTTTTATTGGTGGAAAATGCGTGGCAAAGCCAACAAGGTACCTTTTAGCGAGTGGTTGCGTATAAAAAAACTACCGCTCGATCACCAACTCTATTGCTTTGGCAATGAGGTGGCGGTCGATTTCGTGGGCTGCTATGAAACGCTCAACCAAGATTTACAACAAGTACTCGAGCACATCGGGATTGAAAATCCACCCGAGTTACCCCAAGTAAAAACCGGCATTCGCAAAGACAAAGCGCATTTTTCCAGCGCCTACAATGAAGCGGATCGAGAATTCGTCGCCCACTCGTTCGCGCGAGAAATCGAGCTATTAGGCTACGATTTTGAAGATCACATCCCACCAACACCCTGGATCAGAGGTCGTTAAACTCAGCCAGTACCGCCTGAACCTGTGCACGCCAAAAACGATCAAGTGCTGGGTCGTTATTGTCGTTGCCCGCGACCAAAACTGGTAGGTCGCTACCAAGAGGCGTAATCATCCCATGAGACTCGAGACGAGAGATCAAGGACGCAACGCGATTCGGCAAATCCGCATGCTGGGGCCGAAATATGAGGGGTTTAAAACCGGCCGAACACGCCTCCGCAATCATAGAAACCGAATCTATGGTGACCAAAACGGCGTCGGACGCTGCCAAGTAATCGGCCATACAGCGCTCTTCTCGGTGATTGAACCAAACGGATTTGTGCAGGCAGCCCTCGGGGATTAATGCCTGCAAGCTCCGCTCAGCCCCCAAGCCTGTGCGCCGCGACGTCGACAATAGCACTGAATGGGAATCACCATCGGCGAAACGGCGAATAACCTGAGCCAGATGCTGCCAATCGTCTATAGTGTACTCACAACCCGCGCCGTCCCCACCAAGCAGGACCGCCAGCACCCTATGTTGTTCCGCCAAGCCCAAGCGAGCCCTAACCTCGTCCTTGGTGACCCTAGTGGCCGCCCCATGAGCTGAGGGCGGAAGAGGCATTTTGATGCATCGATCGCAAGACTCATCCGCATCGGTCGCGAATACCCAGCCCAGCCGTTCCGGTTTGAGCCGTCGAGCCGAGCCTATAAAGACACCGGTGACGCCCTCGGTCGCTTGACAGGCCGCCAAGGCAAAAGACGATTTACCCCCCGCGGCTAGAACGAGATCAGGCCGACGACCCTTAAGGGACAAACCATACATAGACAACACGGCACGACGCCATACGATAGGCGGACAATAATTAATGATAAAGGTCAATAAGGGGCGCATTAGTCCCGCAAAGGGTAGACGAATATTCGCCTCTCGTATCTGCACATCTGCTTGTTCACGCAGATAGCGCACAAATCCATCGGGCTTCGTTTCATGCCCGGGCTTGCCGTCGCGCAATATCAAAAGGCGCAGTTCTTTTTGATTCAGTTCGGTCATTGCTTCATGTTCTTACACGCGGGCCTCTCGGACTCTTGCCAAGCCATAAGCCATATGTTCTGATCTAGGCAGTATAAACCAGAAAACAAGCAAACCCAGCATGAGTGTAAATCTAGAACAACTGGCGCAACTTCTTGGCCCACAGGGCGTCCTGTTAGGCGATGACGTTAAGGCACGCCCCAATTACGCGTGGGGCAAAGGCTCGTGCCCTGCGCGTGCCATCATACGCCCCAGCAGTACCGAGGCTTTAGCCGA
Organism: Halieaceae bacterium; assembly: GCA_023253715.1. Classification (GTDB taxonomy): domain Bacteria; phylum Pseudomonadota; class Gammaproteobacteria; order Pseudomonadales; family Halieaceae; genus Aequoribacter. The sequence continues at coordinate 398 of JALRFH010000125.1, read as the reverse complement.
CGCCATGGCTATGTGCTACGACGCTCACCAGACCATGGTGCCTTGGGGCGGGCTAACCGGCCTAGTGAACGGTATGACCTGCGCTGAACAGGATATCGCAATTTCACTAGAACGCATGAATGGGATCGAGTCATTTGATACCGATGCCGGCATCATGGTGGTCAACGCGGGCACGCCCTTGCAAGTTGTTCAAGACGCCGCCCGCGAGCAAGGCTGGCTCTTTCCTGTCGACTTAGGCGCGCGAGGCACAGCCACCATTGGCGGCATGATTGCAACCAATGCCGGCGGCAACAGCGTCATACGCTTCGGTATGATGCGCAACCAAATACTCGGGATTGAGGCGGTGCTACCCGACGGTCGAATTATCGATGCCATGAACGAAATGCTGAAGAACAACA
>JALRFH010000098.1 GCA_023253715.1 Halieaceae bacterium | reverse complement strand
GTGTTCTACCCAGAAGGAACGGTATTCGCAAACGGTACCACGGTGGGAGCGGGTGGCGTCACGGTACCCGTGATCAAAGAAGTCGCCAGTAATAGCGCCTTGGTTGAGGACGATTTTAATGATGTCTCCTATGCGGGCGCTCGTTTAGGCATCAAGTACTTCATAAACGACGATTGGTCAGTGTTGGGCCAATTTACGACACAAACCCTAAAGACGGATGGGGTGTTTGACTACGATCCGGAAAAAGGCGATCTAAACGTCAGTCGTTTTAGCGAAGATTCGCTAGAAGACACCTTTGATCAAGCGGCCTGGACCTTGGAAGGACGGCTAGGTGATCTGGACGTGATTTACACCGGTGCGTATTTAGAGCGCGAAGTACACGCCAAGATTGATTACACCGGATACACCAATATCGGCAAATTTATCGCGGGCTACCAGTGTGAATATCTGGTGGGGTCTTATTACCATGGCTTAGATAATGGCTACACCACAGCCTATACGTGGGATCCTACCATTCGCGGTAACACGGGTGTGATCGAGTGTAGCACGCCAGTCAACAGCGCCAAGATTGACAACGAGCAGAAACGATTCACCAGTGAAATTAGAGTCAGCGGTGACATCAACGACCGGACTGCGTTCTTGGCGGGCGTTTACTACGAAGACTCAGAAATTTTGCACGTTGGTAATTTCAACTATGCAGCGCCTATCGCTAATGGTTGGGCGCCCATCGATATCAACTCATCGTCAACCTTTGATGGCTCTGAAGCGAATGCGCGGGGCTTGGTGACGGATGCGACCCAATTCCGAAACGACAATACACGAACCGAAGAGCAAATCGCATTTTTTGGTGAGATCGCCTTTGATATTACCGAGCAGCTCAGTTTGGCGGTGTCGGCGCGATACTACGATTTAGAGTACGGTTTCACGGGTTATGGCGCATGGCGCTACGGTAACCAACCGCTGTTTATTGACGATGCCGATCCCACGAACGACATTCGCCCAGCCTTGACGGGTGGACGTGAGTACGAGGTTAACTTCGCTCAGCTTCAGCCTCTGAAGACGGACGATACCATTACCAAGGTAACTTTAAGTTACGAGGCAACGCCTGATATCTTGCTGTATGCAACGATGTCGGAAGGCTACCGTCCCGGCGGATTCAACCGCGCGGCAGCACAGAAGGGCGGGCAATACAGTGCCTCAGCGAATAACGTCAATGATTTGGGGCTGCAATGCGGCACGGATGTTGCGATTAACTCCAATGCGGCTACCGGGTTCCCCGGTTACTGTCTGCCCTACGTATTCGAGTCGGATACGGTAGAAAACCTTGAGTTTGGTTGGAAGGCAACCTTACAGGATGGTTTGCTCAGGATTAATGGAACCGTGTACTGGATCGACTGGAAAGATATTCAGGTGAGCCAGTTTGATTCGCAGAATATCTCAATCCTAACCGTTGTGGACAACGGCGGCGATGCCGAGATTCAAGGTATGGAAGTTGACTTTGCTTGGGCGATGACCGAGAACTTCACGCTTTACGGTGCCGCATCCTATAACGATACGGAGCTCACGTCTGTGGATCCTGGGTTCGCGATCGTCGTGCAAGACGAAGGTAATCCCTTACCTCTGACCCCTGAGTTTCAGGGCAACCTGCGGGGTCGCTACACTTGGACTCTCGATAATGGACTGGATGCGTTTTGGCAGTTGAGCGGTAAGTATGCTGACGAAGCACTGAATTCGATTGTCGATACCCCAGAGGAGCCAAATACCTATCAGGATTCTTACGCCATCTTTAATGCATCGGCGGGTGTGACTAGCCCAGATGGGTGGGGCGCTGAGCTCTATGTCCGCAACCTCAGCGATGAGCGTGCACAACTGCATATCAACCGCCAGGACTTTATTGAGCGCACCACGACTAACCGTCCAAGAACTGTTGGTTTGCGCATTAAATATGAGTTTTAATCCCTGAGTATTGACTGATACCGGCGGGCTTTGCCCGCCGTTTTTCGTAAGGCCATAGTGCTGTGATCTTACGAAAAAATAGAGGTAACGGAGTTTTAATGGCTGACCATAAAGCCACTCAAGAACGCATCGACGCCGCGATGGAGCAGGCGAAAGAGGCCATGAAGGCCAGCAATTTTGCTCTGGCGATTGAGACCTTAGAGGATTTAGTCTCGCAGGCACCTGAAGAGCACGAGGCCTGGTACTTTTTAGCGGTTTGCCAGCGCTACACGCAGCGGGCTGAGGCGGCGTTTTTTTCGTTGCGGAAGTGCCTAGAAATTGATCCAAGCTTCGGGCGAGCGTACCAGGAATACGGACATTTACACCTAGCCCAAGGGCGCGTTGAAGACGCTATTGGCGCCTACCTTGATGCGGTGCGGCGCAATGATTCGCTGGTGGCGACTTGGCGCCAGCTGATTGATTTGGCGACCAAGGTGGGTGACCTGAATTTACGCAAAGACGCCGAAGAACAGTATCGGCGTCTGAGTGCCTTACCTGGGGCTTTACTCGGTGTTCGGAACTTCCTAGCCGAGGGTAAGTTGCTTAAAGCCGAAAGCCTGTGTCGAGCCTTTCTCAAACAGAACCCCAAACACGTCGAAGGCATGCGGTTGTTGGCCGACATCGGTGTGAAGTTGAGTATTCTCGACGACGCAGAATTCTTATTAGAGAGCGCACTTGTGTTCGAGCCTGAAAATCCCTTTGCACGCTTCGACTACATCAATGTCCTGCATCAACGTCAGAAGTACGCTCAGTCGCTTGAGCAGGCTCAGACCTTGTTAGCTCAAGAGCCCAGTAATGATCGCTATCGGACCTCGGTCGCCAACCAGTTGGTGGCGGTAGGCCGCTTTGAAGAAGCTCTTGAGGTTTATGATGATATTGCGAAAAGAGTGCCCAATAGTGCTCCCTTAGCGTTGCTGCGTGGACACGCTTTGAAAACCATTGGTCGTGTCGATGAGGCTATCGAAGCTTATCGTTCGGCCTACAAGGCTCGCCCTGACTTTGGCGATGCTTACTGGAGCTTGGCTAACCTAAAAACCTATCGTTTTAGCGAATCCGAACTGCAACGGATGTTAGCTGAGGAGAGCCGTGCCACGATCAGTGTAGAAGATCGCATTCATTTGTGCTTCGCGTTGGGTAAAGCGTGTGAAGATTCCGAGCGGTTCGAAGACGCAGCTCAGTGGTATGAGCGCGGTAACGAGTTAAAACGGGTCGATGCCGCTTACGATGCGGATCGCATGACGACTCAGCTTAACTTACAGAAAACGCATTGCGATGCGGCTTACTTTCGCCGTATTGCAGGCTCTGGATGCACGGATCCGGCGCCCGTTTTTATCGTGGGCTTACCCCGAGCGGGCTCGACCTTGCTGGAGCAAATTTTGGCCTCGCACTCACAAGTCGATGGGACGCTGGAGTTGCAAACTATACCCGCGATTGCCCACAAGCTCGATGGCCGACGGATGGTTTATGATGAACCGCAGTATCCCAAGGTGTTGCTCGATTTGGACGCTGAACAGGCTCGCGCATTGGGCGAACAATACATCGCCGAGACTCAAATCCACAGGTCCGGGGCTCCATATTTTATCGACAAGATGCCCAATAATTTCCGGCACATTGGTTTAATTAAAACGATACTGCCGAATGCTAAGGTCATTGATGCGAGACGGCACCCCATGGCTTGCTGTTTTAGTGGTTATAAGCAACTGTTCGCCGAAGGCCAAGAGTTTACCTACGGCCTGACCGAGATTGGCCAGTACTACCGTGATTACGTAGCATTGATGGATCATTGGGACCAGGCTGTTCCAGGGTTTGTGTTGCGAGTACAGTACGAAGATGTTGTCGATGACCTCGAGACACAGGTACGGCGGATCCTAGATTTTTGTGGTTTGGAATTCGAACCCGCCTGTGTCGAATTTTATAACACCCAGCGCTCGGTACGCACCCCTAGCTCAGAACAGGTGCGTCAGCCCATCTACCGAACAGGTGTGGCTCAGTGGCGCAACTTCGAGCCTTATCTACAACCCTTGAAAACGGCCTTAGGCTCAGTGCTTCAGCGTTATCCCATTTAATCAGTACGAGGTCACCATGACGGACGCAAATACGCGTGATATAGGCTTGCTCAACAGCGTCGATCGCCCCGTATTTTTTATCAGCGCGGGTTTTTTGTTGGCCTTTGTTATTGTCGCGCTAATTGATATCGATACCTTGGCGACTTGGGTGCAACATGGAGCGCATTGGTCTTCGTTAATGTTTGGTGCGTTCTGGCAGTTGCTGATGCTGGCGACCTTTATTGTTGCCCTAGTATTGGCCATGGGGCGCACTGGGCCCTTGCGTCTCGGGGGAAAGGTCCCCGAGTTGAGTAATTTCAAGTGGGTCGCCATTATCATGTGCACCTTATTGGCAGGCGGCGGGGTGTTCTGGGCGGCTGCCGAACCCGTCGCGCACTTTTTGTATAGCCCGCCCTACTTCGATGTGGAAGCGGGTTCCTCTCAGGCCGCGTCCGCGGCACTCGCACAAAGCTTTATGCACTGGGGGTTTTTGGCTTGGACCATACTGGGAAGTCTGTCAACGGTCACCTTAATGCACCTGCATTATCACAAAGGTTTGCCCCTAAAACCGCGAACACTGCTGTATCCCGTGCTGGGCGAAAAAGTACTTTATGGCTGGTTGGGTGGTGCGGTCGATGCTTTCTCTGTGATTGCTGTGATTGCGGGTACAGTTGGGCCCATTGGATTTTTGGGTTTGCAAATGAGCTATAGCTTGGCGGCTCTGTTTGGGTTTGAAGACACCGTTGTGACTCAAATCTCGATCGTGCTCGGCTTGATGGGGATGTACACGATATCGGCCATTTCGGGCTTAACCAAAGGCATACAAATACTCAGCAGTATTAACGTGGTGCTTGGGGTGTGTTTGATGACTTATGTCTTGTTGCTGGGGCCCACGACCTTTATTAGTGACCAGTACGTACAAAGCCTGGGTGTTTACCTGAGCGATTTTATCGGTATGGCGACTTATCGCTCCGATCAGGCTTGGCTGGAAAGCTGGACGGTATTTTTCTGGGGCTGGTTTATTGGCTATGGACCCATGATGGCAATTTTTATGGCGCGCATTTCAAAAGGGCGTACCGTGCGCGAGCTGGTTTTGGTGTTGAGTGTGCTCGCGCCCTTGGTGACAACCGCGTGGTTTACCATCATTGGCGGCGCGGGTATTGGCTACGAAATTATGAATCCCGGCTCGGTGCGCGACGCTTTCGAGGGGTTTAATTTACCTGCCGCTTTGTTGGCTATTACTCAGCAGCTGCCGAATGGCTTCGTGATTTCGTTGCTGTTCTTAGTTTTGACGACCATTTTTGTGGCTACCACGGGTGACTCAATGACCTATGCGGTGTCGATGGCTATGACGGGGCATGAGCATCCAAGCACTGCGCTACGCGTTTTTTGGGGTGTCCTAATGGGCTTAGTTGCCATGATTTTGGTGGTGATTGGCGCCGGTGGCGTATCGGCCTTGCAGTCATTTATTGTGGTCACTGCCGTGCCCGTGTCGTTAATTTTGTTGACCTCCGTCTGGGTCGCGCCCAGAATGACTCGCGAATTACTAGCAGAGCGCTGAGCGTATTGGGGTGTATGGCTGAATCAGCAAGGATATGGGTAGATGCTGATGCGTGCCCGAAAGTACTGCGCGAGATCATTTTAAAAGCGGCTAAGCGCGTCGCCGTCAAAGCCATCTTTGTCGCTAACCATAATTTGGGTATACCCATGACAAGCTATTCATCGTTTGTTCAGGTCAGTAGCGGTTTTGATGTCGCAGACGATTATATTGCTGAGCAGGTTGCTGCAGGGGATTTGGTGATTAGCAATGATATCCCGCTGGCCGACCAAGCCATCACTGCGGGCGCTTTGGTGATTAACATGCGCGGCGAAGAGCTGACCAAGGCCAACATCAAAAGCCGCCTAAATCTGCGTGATTTTATGGATACGATGCGCAGCTCAGGGGTTCAAACGGGCGGGCCTCCGCCCTTGTCGCAGCGTGATCGCGTCCAGTTTGCCAATGCTTTGGACCGATTTTTAGCGAAGCTTTGATCCATTTTTTGTCACTAAATTTTCATTGCTGTGTCGCGGAATTGACATAAGTTCACAAGACACTGTACCCATCCAATCTCTGAGGGTGGGTCGATGGAACTGCAGCCAACAGACAAAAGACACGAAAAGCAACGGTTACGGGATCAATTAAATCAAGAGGTTCAGCGTTTTCTTGCGACGGGTGGCAAGATTAAAACGCTTGAGTCTCAGTACCGGCCAAGCCACATTAAAACCGCACATCAATCGTTGTGGCAACGCATTGAAGTGGGTTTTGATTCACAGGGTTTCTAGTATGTTGAGCGTTAAGTCGGCCTTAGAGACCCGGTTTCCTGACTTTTTCGAGCGCCACACACGAATCGGCCCCATTTTGTTAAAGTTTTTGGGTTTCTTGTTCCATGAGTCGCGGTTACAGCAATTTGAGTCAGAGCATCCGCATTCGCGAGGCCTGGATTTCGTTGAGTCGGTGTTGCGATTTTTCGATTTCTCGTTGCGCACGCGAGACTACGAGCGCGATCGAATCCCGAGTGAAGGGCGAGTTGTGGTGGTTGCTAATCATCCAATTGGATCGCTCGATGGTTTAGCTCTACTTAAGCTGATTGCAGATGTTCGCCCCGACGTTAAGGTTGTGGCGAATGACTTGCTTTTGGCCATAGAACCGCTAAGCCCCTTGTTGTTGCCGGTGAATAACATGGATGGCAACACGCCAAAAGCAAATTTAAAGAATATTAGGGCGCACTTAGAGACCGACGGTGCGGTCATTATTTTTCCTGCCGGCGAGGTATCTCGTTTTAGTCCGCAGGGAGTTCGCGACGGCGAGTGGCAGAGCGGATTCTTGAAAATTGCTCGCTCAACCCAGTCGCCAATATTGCCTATTTTCGTGGCCGGTCGGAATTCAGTGTTCTTCTATAGCCTCTCATTTCTCGCTAAACCCTTGGCAACGCTATGGCTGGTTCGGGAAATGTTTAAACAGTGTCATCGAACCGTTGATGCTCGGGTAGGTCAGTTAATTCCCTTGGGACACTACGATCGAAGCGAGCCAAAGAAAGTGACGGCACAACGTTTCAAGCGGCACGTTTATCGCTTAGCCAAGGGTAAAAAGCCCTTGTTTCAGGGTGAGCAAACCATTGCGCCCGCCGAGAATCGCCTGCTGTTGGCGCGTGAAATTGAGCGTTGCGCATTAATGGGTACCACGCCTCGCGGACGCGAGATTCGCATGTATCACGCCAACCCTGGGGATTGCCTGATACGAGAGTTAGGACGGCTTCGAGAGTTGAGCTTTAGAGCCTTAGGAGAGGGTACCGGTTTACCTCGCGATATCGATGCTTACGATTACCATTACGAGCACTTGTTGTTGTGGGACCCTGTCGAGCGTCAGATCGCTGGGGGTTATCGGGTCGCGGACCTGTCTAAAGTGCTGCCAACAAGGGGCTTGCAAGGCTTGTATGCCAACACTTTGTTCGATTTGAGCGGTGTACGACACAGAGAGCTCAAGCGCAGTTTAGAGCTCGGTCGAAGTTTTATTCAACACACCTACCGCGACCGCTACTCATTGGATGAACTTTGGAGTGGTATCGGTGCATTGTTACTGCAAAGACCTTACATCAAACTGCTCTATGGTCCCGTATCCGTGTCTAAAGATTTGGGGAGCGATTGTTTGCAGGCTTTGGTCTTGTTTTACAGTCATTATTTTCCGCCTTTGTGGCCAAATGCCGCACCGCTGAACCCGTATTGTGGCCACTTAGCGTCGGGGTCTCCCAGTCACTCTGTGCTGGAAACCGCGGACTATAAAAAAGACTTCAAAGTATTGAAACGGTTTTTGAAGGACCACAATCGTACATTGCCGCCCTTATATAAGTATTACACCGAAGTGGCCGAAGTCGGAGGAGTGGGCTTTAGTGGTTTCAACGTGGATCCAAAATTTAAAGACTGTGTCGATGGGTTAGTCGTGGTTGATTTAAGCTACTTGAAGAGTAGTCGACGCAAGCGCTACATGAAAAAGGCCGATTCTGGTGAGTCGTAAATACGATTATCACTATAAGACCGTGTTCATTTCAGATGTGCATTTGGGGAGTCGTCATTGTAAAGCCGAACAGCTGCTGGCGTTTTTAAAGCGCCTTCGCTGCGAGCAGTTGTTTTTGGTGGGCGATATTGTTGATGTGTGGGCAATGCATAAACGTGTGCACTGGCCTCAAGCGCACAATAATGTCTTGCGTAAATTCCTGTCTATGGCGAAAAAGGGGGTCAAAGTCACGTACATTCCGGGTAATCACGACGCGAATTTTCGCGAGTTTTGTGGGGCGGAATTTGGATTAATTCACATTGCGCGAGATGTTCGGTTTGAGACTGAGACCGGCAAAACATTGCTGGTTATGCATGGTGACGAGTTGGATTTTGCCGTTCGTTACTCGCGTATCAATCGCTGGTTGGGCGATTCAGCCTACGATGGAGTAATGGCCATCAATCGTTGGATTAATGTAGTTCGTGAGCGTATGGGCTTGCCCTATTGGTCTTTGGCAAAGTGGGTAAAAACAAATGTGGCACAGGCTGATGCAGCCATTCAGGCTTATCACGACGCGGGATTTGAATATGCCAAACGTCAAGGGGTAGACGGGCTGGTTTGCGGCCATCTGCACTACCCGTCGATGTTAGAGCGAGACGGTGTGTCTTATTACAACGATGGTGATTGGGTCGAGAACTGCACAGCCTTGGTACAGGATTTTGACGGCGAATTTCACTTGTTACAGCCGGGCATTTCGACTGGGCTAAGCAGCGTTGATGTCGATTCCAGCGCTCAATCAATAGTGAGTTCGCCGCAGGTCGTTTAATTGTCACCTTGTCATCTTTTTTTTCGTTTCGTCACGGTATTGTCATAATTCAAGACGCCTTAAATTTAATAAAATTAATAAAAACAAGATCTTAAGGCTCTTCTTTACGATTTTTTGTAAGGTGCAAAAAAGTGGTTCGAGTCACAGTATTGTCGCAATTCCTGTCTACGATGAGCGCATGACTGGAAGCCTCTGTGCGCTTCCCTTACGCATTTAATGGATGGGGTGAAAATGAATAATTTGTCTGCGTTTCGTCGGTCGGCTTTGTCGCTTGCTCTAGCGGCATTAACGACATCGGCCGTGGCGGATAACGAGCTTGTTGTTCAAGCCTACGATGAAGATGGTGCCTTAGGGGGTGTCGAAATCGTACTTGATGGCGAGACAGTAGGCAGCACCAAATCCGATGGCAGCTTAATGGCTGATTTGAGCGCTGGAGGCCACGTGTTGGCCATTCGCGTGGATGGCAAAGAAAAAGTGATCAGGTTTCCCTCAGGAGCCGGTCAATTGGCGGATTTGGTGGTAACCCTCGACGGTGATGTGTTGACGCATTACCTAGACGTGTTCTCGGCAGTTGAAAGCGCCGCTGAAAAGCGAGATGTCGCCAAAGGTGTGCTTCAAATTCGGGTTCGCAAGGGTGTTAAACCTGCGGCCAATCAAATTGTAATGGTGTCTGGTGTGGGCGCGGTGTCGACCAATATGCAGGGGCGTGCAGAAGTCGAAGTGCCTCGCGGCCCGGTGACCGTCAAATATGGTGACGACAAGCGCGAGTTGCGCATCTTGGGCGGTGTGACACGCGGCGTAAATTTTGACCTGCCTGGTGAAGAAGGTGGCATTGATATCGCCATGCCCTCAATCGAAGAAGTTGTGGTTTTGGGTAGTTTTAACCCTGCTGGGATGGAAGTGTCCGAGCGCGACACGGCCAGCATTGTCGATACCATGGATAACGAGCTGTTGGTTCGCTTTTCGGATGCGGATGTCGCGGCTGCAGTCGTGCGCGTACCCGGTATATCGGTTCAGGACGACAAATTCATTTTTATCCGCGGCTTAGGCGGTCGCTACATTACCTCTACCTTAAATGGGTCAACGCTTCCCAGTACCGACCCATCTAAGAGAACCGTACCGCTCGATTTATTCCCTAGCAGTTTCGTTAGCCAACTCGATATCAAAAAGACCTTTTTGGGTTTTATGCCCGGTGAATCGACCGGCGGTAATCTGGTCATTAATACCAAGACCTTCCCTGATGAGCCCGGCGGCAGCGTGTCTTTTGGGACTGGCGGCGTCTTCGGTTTGATGGGTAGTGATGTGGCGCATGACCCCGTTGATAACTCTTTTGACTTTATTGGCTGGGACCCTACTGAGCGTCCGGAGCCAGCGACGCTCAAAGCGATTACGCAAATCCTGAACTTGGGTGTTGTTGAAGACACCAAAAACGGCACAACCTTCGAAATTAATGAATCCATAGAGGGCGAGTTGCGTCGTCTGGGAGCGACAATCTTGAAGGACAACTTTGACCTTGAA
>JALRFH010000086.1 GCA_023253715.1 Halieaceae bacterium | reverse complement strand
TATCGCCAGTGCCTCGGTTGACTTTGCGGAAACCACCTACGGTTGGGCTTGGTATCACGCAATGAAGCACCTGATGTATTTGTGCGTTGCGACGCTTACGGCTGCCATTATCTACCAGATTCCGCCGCGTTTCTGGGACGTTACGTCGTGGATCTGGTTATTGGTTGCGGTGGCCTTGTTGGTCGTAGTGCTGATTCCCGGTGTGGGCAGGGAAGTGAATGGTGCACAGCGTTGGATTCCACTGCTCGTTGTTAATTTGCAGCCCTCTGAAGTGGCCAAAGCAGCGATGATCTTGTTTTTGGCTTCTTACCTGCGCCGCCGTGAGGATGAGGTTCGCGAGTCTTGGTCAGGCTTTTTCAAACCCTTGATCATTTTGGGCGTTCTCAGTGTGTTGTTGTTACTCGAGCCGGATTTTGGTGCCACCGTTATTGTTTGCGGGACCGCCTTGGGTATGTTGTTTTTGGCGGGGGTGCGTTTGATCCAGTTCACCATCGTTGCACTGGGATTAGCGTTGATTGCGGTCAGTATGGTGGCCTTGGCGCCTTATCGCTTACAGCGTTTCTTAGCCTATCAAGACCCATGGGCAGACCCCTTCAACACGGGGTTTCAGTTAACTCAGTCCCTTATTGCCTTTGGACGGGGCCAGCTAACGGGTGTTGGCTTCGGACAATCGGTACAAAAACTCTTTTACTTGCCTGAGGCACATACGGACTTCGTCTTCTCGATCTGGGCAGAAGAGACGGGCTTTGTCGGGTCTACAGCTTTACTGTTGGTGTTTGTCGCCTTGATCGCGCGTTTATTGTGGTGGAGCCGCCGCGCGCTTGTCGTCAAGCGGACGTTTGAGAGCCACGTATTTGCGGGCATCGCATTCATGTTGTCGGGTCAGGTGTTTGTCAGCATGGGTATGAGCATGGGCTTATTGCCGACGAAGGGTCTTACCCTGCCGATGATTAGTTTTGGCGGTAGCTCACTGATTGTCACCCTAAGTTTGTTGGCCATTGCCTTGCGAATGACGCGTGAGGCCGACCAACCCGAACCAAGGAGGCCCAAGTGATGAAGAAGGCGCCTTTGGTTATGATGATGGCGGGTGGAACCGGTGGTCATATTTTTCCGGCACTGGCGGTGGCTCAAATTCTGCGAGCCAAAGGTTACCGTGTGATGTGGCTGGGCACGCATGTCGGTTTAGAAGCTCGCATAGTGCCCGAGGCGGGTATTCAGTTGCACACCTTGTCAGTGCGGGGCTTACGAGGTAAATCCTTCGGCAATATCCTGAGTGGTCTTGCGCGACTGCTATGGTCGATTGAGCAAGCGACCTGGTTGATGTTGCGCTATCGACCTGCTCTTGTGGTGGGTATGGGCGGCTACGTTGCTGCGCCTGGCGGTGTGGCAGCACTGTTAACCGGGCGACCACTGTTTATTCATGAGCAAAATGCAGTGGCAGGAAGCACCAATCGCTGGTTACGTCGTATCAGTTCACGTGTTTTTGCGGCCTTCGAGGGCGCCTTTGATCAGGCAGCTAAGGTCGAGGTCGTGGGCAATCCCGTGCGCGCAGAGATCGCGGCGGTGGGTCAGAATCGTACGGCTTTTGACGGTCAACGTGACTTACACGTGTTGGTCCTGGGTGGATCACAGGGTGCCTTAGCCATTAATCGAGTGATTCCGGACGCGGTGGCGCACTTTGAAACTCACGAGTCGGGATTTGGATTGTCCGTTTGGCATCAAGTCGGGCCGGCTCATGCGGCGGATGTCGGTGCCTTGTATACCGAACGGGGAATTACGCATGTGCGTATTTCTGCCTTTATTGATGACATGGCGGCAGCATTCGCTTGGGCCGATGTGGTGGTGGCTAGAGCCGGGGCGTTGACCTGTTCTGAGCTGCTGGCCGCAGGTTGCCCGGCCGCCCTAGTTCCCCTGCCCATTGCCATTGATGATCACCAGCGTAAAAACGCCCAGCATCTTGTCAACGCGGGCGCAGCGATTGTTATAGAGCAAAGCGACTTGAGCGCCGAGCGTTTGGCACAGCAGTGGGGATGCTGGTTACGTGATCCAAAAGCGCTGGCTGCAATGTCAAATGCGGCCAAGCAGGCGGCCAGGACTGAGGCAAGTGATCGCATTGTTCAAGCCTGCGAGGAGGTGCTGCATGGCGCGTAATACCTCAAGTTTTGCTGTGCCCGCGATGCGGCGTATCAAACGCATCCACTTTATCGGTGTCGGTGGTTCGGGTATGAGCGGAATTGCCGAAGTGCTGGCAAATCTAGGCTACCAAGTGTCGGGCTCGGATATCCGCGAATCTGCGGTCACCCAGCGTTTGGTTGGAGCGGGTGTTGAGGTGTTTATTGGCCACTCTGCCGATCACATCGCAGGTGTGGATGTGGTTGTTACGTCGACCGCAGTGGCGGCCGATAATGTCGAATTTCAAGCCGCGCGGGATGCGCGCATTCCCACCGTGCCGCGCGCTCAAATGTTAGCCGAGTTAATGCGTTATCGCCACGGGATTGCGGTCGCGGGAACGCACGGTAAAACGACCACCACCAGTATGATTGCCTCGGTCTTTGCCGCCGCAGAGCTCGATCCCACCTACGTGATCGGTGGACGTGTCAACCAGTCGGGAAGCAATGCCAAGCTGGGCGCGGGTCGCTATTTGATTGCCGAGGCCGATGAGAGTGACGCATCGTTTTTACATCTGACGCCCATGGTGTCGGTGGTGACCAATATCGAAGCGGACCACATGGATACCTATGGCGGCGACTTGCAGCAGCTGCGCCGAACCTTCGTGGAGTTTTTGCACAATCTGCCCTTTTACGGTTCGGCTGTGTTGTGTTTGGATGACCCTGAAATAAAAGGTTTAATTCCACAAATCAATCGTTCCATTCTGACCTATGGTCAAGACTCAGAGGCCGATTACCGAATCCACAGCATTCAACCCCAGGGTCTGTTAAGTCAGTTCCAATTAGAGACGCCCAATCACGGTTGCGTGCCCTTACAGGTGAATTCGCCCGGTTTGCACAATGTGTTAAACGCCGCAGCAACCGCTGCCGTGGCCTTAGACGAGGGTTTGTCGGTTGCGGCGGTACAGCAAGGTTTGGCCCAATTTGCCGGCGTGGGTCGGCGCTTTGAGCGCTTGGGTAGCTTGCAACACGGTCGCGGGAGTGCGGTGCTGGTTGATGACTATGGCCATCATCCAACCGAAGTCGAGGCGACACTGAATTCCGCCGCACAAGTCTGGCCCGAATCGAGGGTTGTGATGGTCTATCAACCGCACCGATTCACCAGAACACGCGATCTGTATGATGATTTTGTTCGTGTGCTGAGTCGTTGTGACGTTCTTATTCTGCTGGATGTCTATGCCGCGGGAGAAGCCGAAATTGCCGGTGCAGACAGCAAGTCGCTCGCACGCAGCATTCGCCAACGCGGTCACGTTGATCCTATTTATGCGGCCAGCATTGACGAAGTGCCGGAGTTGCTCGCCTCGATTCTCGCCGATGGCGATGTCCTGATTACGCAGGGTGCAGGCAATATTACATCGTTGGCTCACCACTTAGTGCAAGTCGATCACGAGGGTCTTAAGCATGTTAACTAAACCCTTGGATCAATGTGTCGTGGCAGTTCTGCAGGGCGGTACCTCGTCGGAGCGCGAAGTGTCCTTGCTGAGCGGCGCTACTGTTGTGCAACATCTGCTTCCACTGTGTGCTGAAGTTCGCAGTGTCGATCCTGCCGACGGGCAGTGGTTGCAGCAATTGGACGGCGTTGATTTTGTCTTCAATATTCTGCATGGCGGCGCCGGCGAAAATGGCTCGGTGCAGGGTTTATTGGCCACCTTGGGTTTGCCGCAATCGGGTTCTGGCGTGTTGGGTGCGGCCTTGGGTATGGATAAGTTGCGCAGCAAAGCCCTATGGCGCGACGCGGGCTTACCGGTCGCTGAAGCCGCGGTGTTGCATGCGAACACCGATTTTCAGGGTGTGATTGATCAGCTGGGCGCGGTGTTTGTTAAGCCAGCTTACGAAGGCTCGAGTATCGGCATGAGTATTGCCTCGTCTGCTGCGGAATTGGCAGAGGCCTACGCGCAAGCCCGTGCATTTGACGGTCCTGTCTTTGCTGAGCGGCGTATCGTGGGTGAGGAGTACACCGTCGCGATTTTGGGCGAGCGCGCGTTACCAGCCATCCGCTTGCAAGCAGCAGAAACCTTTTACGATTACCACGCAAAATATGTTTCGAATGACACTCAATATTACTGCCCTTGCGGCTTGAGTGCAGCGCGCGAAGCCGAACTCGCTCAGTTAGCACTGGCTGCCTTTAAGACGATTAATTGTGCGGTATGGGGTCGCGTCGACTTTATGGTGGACGAGCAAGGTCAACCGTACATTCTAGAGGCCAATACGGTGCCGGGTATGACCTCTCACAGTTTGGTTCCCATGGCAGCGAAAGCAGCGGGTTTGACCCTGTCAGAACTTCTGCGTGAAATCATCGTCTTAAGTGTCGCGAGCGCTGAGGTGATTGTATGAACAAAGCTCGGTGGCAGCAGCATTATTTCGGTGCGCTCGCTCAGGCGCGGCGAACGCTTCAGTCATTACCCTCGCTACTGGCCGTGACGGTCGTGCTATCGGGTGTTGTCGCAGTGGGCGTTAACATCGTGACTCAACCGTTGGAGCGCGTAGTGATCGTCGGCGAGATCGGCACCTTACATCGGCAAGCCCTGGAAGGCTGGTTGGTTGATAACTTGGCGGAGACGGCATCGAACTGGGAACTCGAAGAAACCGAAGCCCTCTTAGAAACCTTACCATGGATTCAAAATGCCGCGGCGACGCGGGTTTGGCCGACGACCATGCGGATCGAGGTAGAGCCCCATACTCCGGTCGCCCTGTGGGGGGATGGATCATTTCTGAATTCAGACGGTCAAGTCTTTGAGCCCGTTCCAGGTAGTGAGGGACTGGTGCTACCCAAGCTCTCAGGGGATCTCAATCAGCAGTCGGAGCTCATGGATTTGTACTTGCAATTGTCGGGATTGCTGGGGGCTGATTCTGTGCTTCGTTTAGAGAGCCTCAGCATGGATTCTTTGGGGCAGGTGAGCGTGTTAATGGACACCGGTTTGCGTGTCAAATTGGGTCGTCGTGCACAGCTTACTCGGTTTCAACGATTTTTGGATTGGCACGCCCGTTATGGCGCGAGCGATCAACACGGCGTGGCGGTGGATGCGCGCTACCGCAATGCATTGGCAGTGGCGGATCCTAATCAAATGACTGTGCTTTCGGGTGTCGCAAGCCGAAACGGAAGAGGATATTAATATGGTGAGTCAGGCACAAAATCGAATGATTGTGGGGCTCGACATTGGCACGTCGAAGGTGGTGGCCCTGGTTGCCGAAGTCGATGCCAATGGCGATATCGAAATCATTGGTATGGGGTCGCACCCATCGCGCGGCATGAAAAAAGGCGTGGTGGTGAATATTGAGTCAACGGTTCAATCGGTACAGCGCGCCATTGAGGAAGCTGAGTTGATGGCGGGCTGCCAAATCAATTCGGTCTATGTGGGTATCGCGGGTAGCCACGTGCGCAGCTTGAACTCGCACGGTATTGTCGCGATTAAAGACGGGGAGGTCATCGATGCTGACCTTGAGCGTGTGCTTGACGCGGCACAGGCCGTTGCCATTCCCGCGGATCAAAAAATCTTACACATTTTGCCCCAAGAATACGTGATCGATAATCAAGAGGGGATTCGCGAGCCCTTGGGTATGTCCGGTGTGCGTTTGGAAGCCAAAGTGCATTTGGTGACTTGTGCAGTGAACGCCGCTCAGAACATCGAAAAATGTATCAAACGCTGCGGCTTGGATGTTGATGAAATTATCCTCGAGCAGGTGGCATCAAGCTACTCTGTTCTGACCGACGACGAGCGTGAATTGGGTGTCTGTATGGTAGACATTGGTGGTGGGACTAGCGATATCGCTATCTTCACTGAGGGCTCGATTCGTCATACCGGTGTCATCCCAATCGCGGGTGATCAAGTGACCAACGACATCGCGATGGCCTTGCGCACACCAACGCAGCACGCTGAGGAAATCAAGATCAAATACGCTTGTGCGCTGACTCAGCTCGCAGCTGCCGACGAAACCATCAAAGTCCCCAGCGTCGGTGATCGTCCGCCGCGCGACTTGTCGCGTCAATCCCTCGCCGAGGTGGTCGAGCCGCGCTACGACGAGCTGTTTACCTTAGTGCAAGCGGAGTTGCGTCGCAGTGGCTTTGAAGATCTGATCCCCGCCGGCGTCGTCTTGACGGGAGGAACCTCAAAAATGGAGGGCGTGGTGGAACTGGCCGAGGAAATCTTTCATATGCCGGTGCGAGTGGGGGCCCCAACTCGCGTCAAGGGTTTGACCGATATTGTGCGCAACCCGATCTACGCGACTGCGGTGGGTTTGCTGGAGTACGGAGCAGCACATTCGCGTCAGAGTAACGCCAAGGGCGGCCGAAAGCGCTCGGAGGGACCGGGCATGCTGGCCAAGCTCAAAGAGTGGATGCAATCGAATTTTTAAAAGTGCGGCTTAGACCGTTCTGTGGAGAAACGTCACGATAGTGACATGAGAGAGGAAGTAGCTATGTTTGAACTTATTGATAACGTACCAGAATCAGCGGTCATCAAAGTTGTGGGCGTGGGCGGCGGTGGCGGTAATGCCGTTAAGCACATGATCGCAAACCAAATTGAAGGTGTGGATTTTATCTGCGCTAATACCGATGCCCAGGCGCTAAACGATATCGATTCAAAAACCCGCTTACAGCTGGGTGGCGACATCACAAAGGGTTTGGGCGCTGGGGCTAATCCCATGGTGGGTCGTGATGCCGCGTTAGCGGATCGTGATCGTATTGCCGAATCGATCCGCGGTGCTGACATGGTGTTCATTACCGCGGGTATGGGCGGTGGCACGGGCACGGGTGCTGCGCCGGTAGTGGCTGAAGTGGCTCGCGACTTGGGTATTCTAACCGTTGCGGTTGTGACCCGTCCCTTCTCATTTGAGGGTAAAAAACGTAACGCGATCGCGCAACAGGGATTAGCGGAATTAGAACAATACGTTGATTCTTTAATCACCATCCCGAATGAGCGTTTGCTTGAGGTTTTGGGAAAAAGTACCAGCTTATTGGATGCCTTCCGCGAAGCGAATGATGTACTCTTGGGCGCCGTTCAGGGCATCGCTGATCTGATTATTCGCCCGGGCATGATTAACGTCGATTTTGCCGACGTCAAAACGGTGATGTCCGAAATGGGCATGGCGATGATGGGAACGGGCCGTGCGAGTGGCGAAGATCGTGCGCGCGAGGCCGCCGAGAAAGCGATCCAGAGTCCTCTGTTGGACGATATCGATTTGCGCGGAGCCCGCGGTATTTTGGTCAACATTACCGCCGGTTTGGATTTGGCTTTGGGTGAATTTTCGGATGTGGGTGACACCATCGAGGAATTCGCTTCAGAGGATGCTACGGTCGTGGTGGGTACGGTAATCGACCCCGATATGCACGACGAAATTAAGGTCACTGTCGTGGCAACAGGATTAAATCGCATCGGTGAGGAGAAAAAGCCGATTTCTGTTGTCAAACCCGTAAGCATGGCCTCGTCAGGCGAGGTTAAGCCGGATTACAGGGACTTCGATCGCCCAACGATTAAACGTCGGCAGGCGGAAGTGGAGGGGAATACAGCGCGTCAGCTACCCGACCTGGATGCAGGTGGAGATTATTTTGATATCCCTGCGTTTTTGCGTCGTCAAGCGGACTAAGCGCTGAGTAACTGCGGTAAGCAGTGTACACTAAGGGGCTACACAGAAGATGATTAGACAACGCACTTTGCGCAACCCGATTAAGGCAACGGGCATCGGTTTACATACAGGTGAAAAGGTTTACCTGGGTTTGTCTCCGGCCCCCGTTGATAACGGTATTGTGTTTCGGCGCGTTGATCTCTCACCTCCTGTGGAAATACCCGCCAGAGCGCTTAACGTAGGTGATACCACTCTCTCTACCACCTTGATTGCTGATGGTCAGCGAGTCTCCACCGTTGAACATTTGCTGAGTGCGATGGCGGGCCTTGGCATTGATAACGCGTTTATCGATGTCAGTGCCGCTGAAGTTCCCATTATGGACGGCAGCGCAGGCCCTTTCGTGTTTTTGATTCAATCGGCGGGCATCGAAGAACAGTCCGCCTTGAAACGTTTTATTCGTATAAAGAAAGAAGTGACGGTGAGCGACGGTGAAAAAACCGCCACTTTCTTGCCCTTTGATGGTTTTAAAGTTGCGTTTACGATTGATTTCGACCATCCGGTATTTCGCGATCGCAAAGCCAGCGCCGAGGTCGATTTTTCTAGCACCAGCTTTGTGAAAGAAATTTCGCGCGCCCGCACATTCGGTTTTATGCACGAAATCGAGTACTTGCGCTCGCAGGGCCTTGCCCGCGGCGGTAGTGTCGATAATGCCATTGTGGTCGATGAATACCGCATCCTCAACGAAGATGGCTTGCGCTATGACGACGAGTTCGTGAAGCACAAAATTCTGGATGCCATCGGTGACTTATATTTGCTCGGTTTTAGCTTGATCGGCGAATTCCGTGCGCACAAATCAGGCCATGCGCTCAATAATCGCCTGTTGCGCAGTCTGCTAGAGCAAGAAGATGCTTGGGAGATGGTAACCTTCGACGACCAAGAGCGCGCCCCCATATCGTACACAACGTCGCACGCATTGGCAGTGTAAGGCACGTCACATTTGTGACTTTTTGACGCCTAGGGTAGATTTCTAATCTTGGTGTTTGTCGCCAGATTGTGGCATATTGTGCGGCTATGACACTCTAGGCTTCACTGATTCATGAGCTTCAAAATTCCCGGTAAATTTCCCTATCGCGCGATGAGCGAAGACTGGCGACGCTGGTCTAAAACGCTGGCGTCAGCGCTACTGGTCGGATTGCCTTTGGGTTTAAGCGCGCAAGCGAATGACACCAGTGAAGACTTGGCCTCAAGGGATTCCAGTGCTTGGAATGCCGAGCAGTCGTTGGACACGCCAAATTGGTCGGCGACCCTCGAGCTAAAAGCGCGAGCCACCATCAAATCCCTAGCGACCAATATTGCCGCGTTGCCCAGTTTGATCGCAGGGCAGGCGCCCGCCAGTCATCACCCCTTGTACGTTGCACAACATCATGCAGAGTATGATTGGTCGGCCTCCTGGCAACATGAACAGTATCTTGCGAGCAAGCAGGATGGCGGATTTTGGGTCGAGCTTGATTGTGCCGACTGGTTAGATGAGCGCGAAGCCCAGCCCGGTGTTGAGTACAGTGTGTCGTGCGACGATGCCGAACGCGCCAAGTCAGAGCCAGACACCTTACCTTTTGGTCTGTGTGCGATTATGCCGTTGCAGGCGATAAGCCTACCGCTGCATCCCGCTAAACGAAGCCTAAATGCTAGGCTGGTTTTCTCCCATGGTCGGGTGATAGACCCATCGATTTACGCAGATCAAACCTTGTCCTAGTCCTTGTTCGGTAATGGGCCCGCGTCGGCGCGGGGTAAATCGAACAAAAACGGACAGAAATCATGATTTTAAATGCAGTGAAAAAAATTTTTGGCACGCGTAATGATCGCGAGCTCAAGCGTATTGGCAAGTTGGTTAAAAAAATTAATGCCTTTGAGGAGTCTCTTGAGGCTTTGAGCGACGAGGCGCTTGCCGCCAAAACCACAGAATTCCGCGAGCGCTTAGCGCAGGGCGAAACCCTTAACGATCTTTTGCCCGAGGCCTACGCCTGCGTACGCGAAGCGGGTAAACGCAGCATGGGTATGCGACATTTCGACGTGCAGATGATTGGTGGTATCGCTCTGCACGAAGGCAAAATTGCAGAGATGCGCACCGGTGAAGGGAAAACACTGGTTGCCACCTTGCCCGCTTACCTCAATGCCTTAACGGGCAAAGGGGTGCATTTAGTCACTGTGAACGACTACTTGGCCAATCGCGATGCGCACTGGATGGAACCGCTCTATCGTTTTTTAGGTATGACGGTCGGTGTGATCAAATCCGGCCAAGCCAGTGACCAAAAAAAGCAAGCGTATTCGGCAGATATTATTTATGGCACCAACAACGAGTTTGGTTTTGACTACCTGCGCGACAATATGGCGTTTGCTAGCGAAGACAAGCTGCAGCGGGAATTAAACTTTGCCATTGTAGACGAGGTGGATTCGATTCTGATTGACGAAGCGCGAACGCCGCTTATTATTTCGGGAGCCTCGTCTGATAGTTCCGAGCTGTACAAGCGCATCAATCGGTTCGTGCCTATGTTGAATCTGGGTACCGAAGAAGTGCCGGGTCACTACAGCATCGATGAAAAGCAGCGCTCGATCGAACTGTCAGAGGAAGGGCACGAGTATGTCGAGGGATTGCTGATTAGTGAGGGCTTACTTGCCGAAGGTGAGAGTTTATACGCGGCAACCAATCTAAACCTGCTGCACCACGTACACACGGCCTTGAAGGCGCACGCACTGTTCCACCGCGATGTGGAATACATCGTCCAAGGTGGGCAAGTGGTTTTGATTGACGAGCATACCGGACGCACTATGCCGGGGCGTCGTTTATCGGAAGGTTTGCATCAAGCGATTGAAGCCAAAGAGGGTGTTCAGATCCAAAGCGAGAGTCAGACGCTAGCCTCGACGACCTTCCAGAATTACTTCCGCTTGTACAATACCTTGTCGGGCATGACCGGTACCGCGGACACCGAGGCCTTTGAATTCCGTCAGATTTACGGCTTAGAAGTATTGGTCATTCCTACGAATAAGCCGATGCAGCGTAAAGATCTGAATGACTTGGTGTATCTGACCCGCGAAGAAAAGTTTGACGCCATCGTCGCCGATGTTGAATCTTGCATTGCACAGGGCTCGCCCGTGTTAGTGGGTACCGCTTCGGTTGAGACGTCAGAGGAGCTGTCGCAGCGCTTCAAACAATCGAACATCGAGCACAAAGTACTTAATGCCAAATACCACGAGCAAGAGGCGGAAATTATTGCTCAGGCGGGCCGCCCCGGTGTGGTGACGATTGCCACCAATATGGCCGGTCGCGGTACCGATATTGTCTTGGGGGGTAACTTAGAAGCTGAGCTGGCCGCCGCAGGTGATGTTAGCGAAGCCGAGGCCGAGCAAATTAAGGCGGCGTGGCAGGATCGTCACGACGCCGTGCTGGCGGCAGGTGGCTTGCACATCTTGGGTACCGAACGCCATGAGTCGCGCCGTATCGACAACCAGTTGCGCGGGCGAGCCGG
>JALRFH010000066.1 GCA_023253715.1 Halieaceae bacterium | reverse complement strand
GTTTTGCGAATGAAGGTAATGGCCGCAAAAAATACGCCCTCGCTGCGCTTGCCGGTCCGCAACTCGTTCTGCTCAACTAAGTCCGCCACCATTGAATACAACACGGCTTGGCAGGCAATGATTAAGCCTAAGTCGATGGTGTTGATAATGGCCAGTAGCGGGAAAAGGATAGGGTCGCCATTTTCCGGCATGAGCCCCAATAATCTCAGCAGTACCGGTGCGGGTGCGACCGAAAACGCCAGCGCACCCAGGCGAATGGCGGCGGCCTTTTTGCCCCAACGCTTCACAAACCAGGGGGCGACACCCAAGCCAATACCGGCCGACAAAAACACCAGCGAGGTGTAGATAAAAATTTGGTAAGAACTTAGGCCCCAAAAGTAAGTTAGCAAAATATAGCTCATAGCGCCCGCTAGGCCTGTGGCCATGGCCCCGAACAGGCTGGCCGCAAACAGAGCCAAAAAACTGCGTTCGGCCAGTGTTTGAAACAGCTCCTTGAAAATGACGCCCAAGCCTCGACGGTTTCTTTTGGGTGGAACACTGAGGTGCTCAATACGATTGTGAGTACCCAGCGCCGACACCAAAATGGCCATAAAGATCAGAATTGACGAGATCACTCCGTAGGTTTCGTAACCCTCGCGGTTGAGTGTGCCCACACTGTATTGCGCTGTGGGTACCAATAGCAGACCGAACATTAAAACACTCATGAAATTGCCGCCGCTCCAGCCAAAGAACTGGCGCCACGCTTGAATCGTGGTGCGCTCGGCATAGTCGGTGCTTAGCTCTGGCATTAATGCGGAGCTGGGAGTCTCGTACAGGGTAATAAAAGTTCTAATTAAAACAGCTAAGCCCAACAAATACACAAACAATCCGGTTTGGCCCCATTCGGGTGGGTTCCACAGCAACCAGTAGCTAATGGCCACCGGCAGGGCGGCGGCGTACATAAATGGGTGCCTGCGGCCCCAGCGCGAGCGGGTGTTGTCGGACCAGTAACCGATAATGGGGTCGCTGATGGCGTCAAAAATTAGGGCAATAAAAATGGCGGTGCCCACAAGGCCGGGTTCCAGGCCTACTACCGTGCCGTAAAACAGCAATAAAAAGTAGCCAAAGCCGTTGTCTTTAATGCCGTAGGCAACGGCGCCAAAACCATAGGTCAGTTGGGTTTTTAACCCGGCTGTTTTTATTGTCATGACTACCTCTATGCGGGAGCCTATACCTTACCTGAAACCCTGCGGATTACATCCATTTTTTGCGCTGTGCTGGGCGTGTTATGGCACATGTCTTTAAAGTCGGTCATTCGGTATTGCTACAAGCCGTGCGCCGAACGTTTTGTTGGTGTTGATGAGCTGGGATTAGTGCGTAAGTTTTGTTAGTCTACCTAGTAATTAAGTTATTTAAGTAAAGGGATCAGTATGCTGAATGAATTGCTTACCGAATCGCGGCAACTAGTGACGCGCTTAGAAGAGTTGGCCCAGGCAGGCGACAAACTCTCGCGTAGCGGGGCGAAGGTGCTTCGGTATTTGGCTGACCATGCCGATACGGTAGTAACCCCGACCCAGTTGGCTCGGCATTGCCAAATCAGCACGCCAGCCATGACTCAGTTGTTGTCCCGCTTAGAGCAACAGGCCCTAGTACAACGCTGGCATGCCAAGGCCGACCGGCGGCAGGTCTTGGTACGGTTAACGCGCACCGGTGCTTCTTTGGCTGAGCAATCCAATGCCACTCAAAAAGATCTGCAGCAGGCCCTGCAAGGTTCGATACCCGAGTCGGATTTGCACACAACCCTAACAACCTTGGCGCGAGTGAATACACTGTTACAAAACGTGTAATGCGAATGGATGTTTGTTAAGTGCTTAAAAGTGTTGCGCCACAGGGACGAGCTTGGGTATCGTAAATTCAATAAACAGATGCGCAGCGTAGTCATAGCGGCAACGACCCAGGCACCGTAACAATAACAAGTGATAGGGAAAACGATGAACAGACTTGAAGGCAAAGTAGCATTGGTCACGGGCGGAGCCAGCGGTATTGGCGCCGGCATTGTTAAGCGTTTTGTGGCCGAGGGTGCCAAGGTGTTGGTCACCGATGTCAATGAAGAGCTGGGCAAAAGCTCTATCCAGACCTATGGTGATAGCGCTCAGTTTTTACGTCAGGATGTGAGTTCGCGCTCGGACTGGGCCACTGCGATGCAAGCCGTCGAAGCGCAATTTGGCGGCTTAGACATTCTGGTGAACAACGCGGGCGTCTTGTTCTTCGCACCATTTGAGGGTTACACCGATGCGCAAATCGACATGCTGGTTCATGTGAACTTATTGGGCGTGATTTACGGGTGCCAGGCGGCTTTGCCTCTGCTGGAAAAAAATGGTGGCAGTGTCATTAACATGAGTTCGTCCGACGGGCTTGAAGGCGCAAATGCAGTATCGATATATGGCGCCACCAAGTTTGCGGTGCGAGGTCTGACCAAGTCGCTAGCCCTAGAATGGGGCCCTCGCGGTATTCGAGTGAACTCGATTCACCCCGGCGGTATCGATACGCCCCTGTCTAACCCCCAAGGTAATAAGCGCGAAGATGTGAACCGGGCCTACGCGCGCTACCCCAGTCAGCGCGCTGGTGACCCATCGGACATTGCAGCCGCTGCGGCTTATTTGGCCTCGGATGATGCCAGCTACTGTATGGGTATGGAGCTGGTGGTGGACGGTGGTATCACCGCAGGGCACTACTATGCCGGTTTGCCAGGGGCGCCCAAGGGGGCTTAAAACCGCACATGCGGAACGCCACTATGAGTTAAGTAATCGCGCATTTCGCTGTGCACCCTACGATAGTGGTAAAACGGTATTTTAGGGTACAAGTGATGAATGGCATGGTAGTTCTGAAATCCCCACAACCAAGTCATGAGCGTATTGGTTGCGCCGCGGGTTTCAAACACCACGGTGGTTAGCATGCGCTCTTGCGCGGTATGAGGGTGATGCACTATCCAAGCAAATAAGGTGATTAGCACGGCCGTGCCAATGGTGTGTCCCACCAATAAGCTCACGCCGGTCACGAGAGGGTCAGCAGCGACCGCGAGTATGTAAAGACGCGAGCCGATAATAATAAGTGTTTCTAGCAAAAACCCGAAGCGCTCTTTGCTGCCCAGGTCACCAAAAAAACCATAGTGATATTGTACCGGTATGGTCTTTACTAAGGCCTTTAAACCTTGCATGGGGGTATGTGCAGCAAAAATAATATCGGGATCTTTGTCGGCGTTATTGGTGTGTTGATGGTGCTTTAAGTGCAACCGGCGGTGCGAGGTGTAAGGTATGCCAATAATCCAGCCCATAAGTGCGCCGGTTAAATGATTAATGCTTAACCAACTGCGGTGGCGTCCCGCAATATTTCCATGACTTGCCTCGTGCAGCGGTGTGTAGCAGGCGTAGGTACACAGAGCTACAACCGCAATTCCCCACACAGCATAACCGGCTGAGACGGTAATCATGTACGTGGCGCTTAGGTAACCTACTAGGCAAACTAGGCCGAGTAGTACCGTCTGAGGTGCCTTGTCGCCCATATTCGATAAGGCAATTTTTTGAGCATCTTGAGTGTTCATAATTTTGCTCCGGCGCTAGGGTACGGGTACAAAGTCGGGTGCGAGCCAGGATCGGTCTACAACGTTTTGAAAGGGCGCGTAAAGTCTTAAAGCGACCGAGATGTCTCCGTCAGGCAGCGGTAGCCAATTCGATGCATCTACGCCTTCGGGTAGTGCGGGTGAAACGTGTAGCACCAGACTGCCGTCGGCTTCGTACTTTAAGCCAGCGCTGCGATCGCCGATACTGTACTTTCCTGTTGCATTTTTTTGTAGACGAACATCGGGCCAGCTGTAAGCAATTAAGGACCAAAATTCGTGCGCAGGTGGTGGTTCTTTAAAGGTCAAGGTGTAATGTTTAGAGCCCATGAGCTGGTCACCAAAGGTGTCGGTGTTGGTAATCAAATACGACGCGATGTTCTCGTCATTGGGCAAGATGTACGAGACCGCGACGGTCGCCCTGGCGAGTGTGTCATTATAAAACGTGTCGCCACCGGCTAGATAAAGCCATTGACCTGTGCGGTCACCGACGTTGGGTATGTGGTTAAGAAGAAGCGCCTCTGAGCCCGCAATCGCTTGCTTCATGATCGCCTGAGTCGCCTCAGGCAAGCGCTCGGGAGCAAAAACCTCGCCTTGGCCAATGCCCAGAGGTTTTAAGGTTTTCATGATGCCGGAGTCACGACCGCCAATGGGATTACGACGAGCAATCTCGTCCAAAATACGCAAGGTATTAAAAGGATCGTCTTGGTCAAATCTGGGTAGCGGTCGCGCGAGATAAGGCTTGCCACTGAGTGTTTCTAAACGCAGTTGATCTTGGATTTGTCTGACCATGGGAATGTCGCTTGGGTCCCGCGGAGCAATGCGAAGTAAGATCAGTGCGTCGTTCGCATTTACGGCTAAGTGTTGCATAGACTCGGAGACCTGACCTTTCCAGCCAAGCCCCGAAATTAAAATTTTATTCTGACTGGTGCTTAAGTTATGTGGCCCGTAGGTTTTTTGATTCCGCCCGAATAGATCTGTGGTGTGAACCACAAAATAACGGCCCTGCAGATTAGGCATCGAGAACACTAAGGGGCCCTGACTTAAGTCCAGCCACACCAGCGAATACAAAGTATCTTGATTGGGGCAGCACGTGTCGGTACCTGCGGGTATGAAGTCACGCTGATGATTGAACTGGTTTCGTCCAGCACTGCTCAGAAACGGTGTGTTCCAAAGTCGAGCCATTTCGGCTAGCGGAGTGCCATATTGGTGGGCTTGGAAGGTAAGGCCGAGCCATTCATCGTCGTTGAGCGTTGGTCCGCCTACACTGACACCTGAGGGGGCTGCTGAGCCCCAAGCTTGCGGTTGGAGTGCAGTTGCTAATACCAGACAAAATAAAAGTGGGATGCGCATTATGGTAGTCCCCTGGTTGTTCGTGTGTTCACATTGTGTGACTATCGATTTCGGAATAAACTGATATTTTTTGCCACACAGGGTGACTTTTTGCTGCGTTTGGTGAGTTCCTACTATGCGAGGCTTATCGTTAATCGAATGCGCCGAGAGGGATTGAACGTCAATCAACACCTTGCGCGTTTGAGTCTGGATGAGAGCCAGCTCTTTTCTCAGCCGCGCCTGAGTTATACCTTGTTTAATCGTTTGATCGCCGAAGCATCGAAGTGGTTAGGCGAGCCCGGTCTGGGCTTGTATTTAGCACGTTATTCTTCTCCATCGACGCTTGGGTATTTGGGCACTACAGCCTTATCGCAAGCCACGCTGTTTGACAGTCTGAGGATCGTAGCTGAGTTCTCGCGCCTTCAAGCGGGTTCAGTCAACATCATGATGGAGCGTAAACCGGATCAACTGATCTTGAGTTATCATACCGACATTACGCTGGGCGACGCGTTAATTGCGCATCACGAAGTTTATGCCGCGTCGGTTCAGCAGCTGATACAACATATTTGTGGCTGTGATTTCACGCAAGGTTACATCCACTTTCAATTTGACCGACCCAGCTACGCTGACCAATATTCGCAAGTGTTTAACTCGCCGGTCACCTTTAACCGAGATCGCACTGCAGTGCTTATTCCCGCTCGCCTTTTACGTGTTGCCTCGCCGTTCAAAGATCCTGAGTTGGCCTCGCGCGGATGGGCTTTGTGTACAGAGCAGCTTGTGCAACACAACGATGTTTTGGTCGAGCCGACACAGGCTTCAGTAAAAACTTTACTGACATCCTCTGGCGGCGTAATACCCACTATCTTCGACATTGCAATGCGCCTAAATTGCTCTTCTCGGACTCTGGCGCGCCGATTAGCCGATGAGGGTGTGCGTTTTCGTGATCTACGCAATAAAGTGTTAACGGACCGCGCCAAAGAGCTATTAGCGGGCTCCGACCTGTCGGTGGCTGCTGTTGCTACACTATTGGGATACAAAGACGAAGCCGCATTTTACCGAGCATTTAAACGGCAGTGTGGTAAAACCCCAGCAGCATACCGGCGCGGCGCAGTTAACTTAACTGGGCCCAATAAATAGTGTAGGCACGTCCTGTGTGTGCGACTTAACCGTAAATACCGCTGTACCAGGTTTGCGACCGGGTCGCAGCTCAGACACAAGAACGCCTGAGTCGCGCAGTCGTGTGCGAGTTGCGTTCACGTCTGCC
>JALRFH010000250.1 GCA_023253715.1 Halieaceae bacterium | reverse complement strand
GTTATGAGGCTTGGGAAAATTACGATTTTTTTATTCATGACTCTGACAGTGGGGTTGATCGGCCACATCAAATGACCTGGCAGCGTTATGGTGATCTGCCCGCATGGGCCGGTGGTGGCAAAGCAATTTACCATTTGTTGTCATGGCGAGTGGACCGGCACGAGGATTTCCCTGAGCAACTGTTAAAATGGGCGAAAGAAACCAAGCCCATGTGGTTGCAACCGCCTGCTGACTTAGACGAGATCCGTGCGATACAACAAGGCGAGGACGTTGGAAAGAATTGGTAGGCTGAGGCCGTCTAAAAGACGGCTTTGAGTAAGGCGATAGCGATACTGGGTTTTAAGCATAGGCGTATCAAGCCCCAAACTTCCTTGGGGCTAATGTAGGTATCACAATTCATCACGCCCGCTAAGCCGCTGAATTTGATGTCACCATCTTCAAGCTCTGCTTGCTCCAGCGTAACCTCGAGTTTAATAGCGGGTGTTTTAACGCGCATACGATCCTCCTATTCCGTCCAAGGAGTTTCTGCTAACGCATGCTTGGCCGCAGCACGCCCCGTGATCATGGCTTCTGTTAAGTAACAGCCGTTCTGATACAAATGCGAGAACATCGAACCCAGCTCACCGGCTTCATAAAGTCTGGGAATGGGTTGTTGGTCATGACCCAATACGCGAGATTGCGTATCGCGTTTGGCGCCGCCGCCTGTGCAAACAATACCTGGAACAATGTTCAGAGCGTAAAATGGTCCGGTCGCTATCGCCTGCAGTGTCTCGGGAGCCCGCCCCAGCTCGTCTTGTCCTTGAGCGCAGCCCTTGTTATAGGCATCAATTGTGGCAAGGACTGTATCAGTATCCATGCTTAATTTAGCGGCTAGCTCTTCTAAGGTGTCGGCTTTGATGATCAGTCCACTCTCGATTTCTGCTGAATTATCGTCACTCCACTGATAACCTTCGACAACGGTATTCCAAGTGAACGGTCTAAATACCATGCAATTGTGCTGGCGCGTCGTTTCGTCAAAAATCATGGTAATGGGTAAGTAAGAAGCCAATGGCACATCCATGTAGTGTCCGTGCTTCAGTTCTTTATAGTGGGTGCGACGCAAGTCGTCTGTCTCGTTGTAAAAGCGCTTGCCATCGCTGGCTAGATCAATCCAAGAGAACGTCTGCATCAAAATGTTGCGCAAAAATACGGTGTCTTGATGCGGTGTTTGTATTGCGGGCCAGAGACCGCCCGATTGTCCTTTGCTGCGCATGTGCCATAAATCAGCGCCTGCTTTTTGCAAGATTTTGACGCCGTCTCCCGTGTTGTACGGTGTGCCCATTGCGTAGGCATGGGTTAAACCAAAGTAGTTGCGCTGCATATCTAGGTTGTTTTCATACCCGCCGGTGGCAATCAAAACACCTCGTTTAGCTTTAATAGCTAATCGTTCCCCCCGGTGCTCTACCACCGCTCCAAATACCTCGAGAGTGTCAGGGTCTTGAATGAGATCGATCAGTGCATGTTCAAACTTTATATTGATGTTTCGTTTCTGCACGTTTTTTTCGAAAGCTAACCAAACGCCACTGGGGATCGGCAAAATAGTTGCGGTGTGCGCAACCGCTTCACGCGCCCCGTATTCGGGGTATTCCAACACGGTTTCGCGATCGGTGAAGCCATTGCCATAAATAAATCGAGCACCAGCTTCTTCTGCTCGGGCTCGGATCCACGGCTCCAATGCACACATTTCATCCACCCAGTAGGTGAGCAACTCTTCGTCTACTGGATTAGCTTCATTCATTTTGCGTTGATAGTTAAGTAGCGCTTGCCGGTCGCCTGGCATCATTAACGACTGCCCAGATACGCGTGAGTTACCGCCTGCGTGTTTGGCAGGGGCTTTTTCGATAACCAATACCTCTTGATGGGGGAAGCGATCTGTTGCCTCTATGGCCGCACAAGCGCCCGCTAAGCCAAAACCGCAGATCAGTAAATCGCATTCGTAGTGCCACGCTTTAATGGATGCTAAACTCGCCACAGTCCTACTCCTTATTGATCGTTAGAGGCCAGACTAGCAATGCGCCCAGAGGTTGTGACAACAACAAAGGTTTACCGTGACTAAGCCCTTCAACTTTGATCTGCGAGCGGCGAGATACCTTCAGACCGTCGTGCGCAAAGGGGGGTTTTCAGCAGCTGCCGAGGTGCACAATCGAACCCAGCAAGCTATCAGTAAGGCGATTGCACGCTTTGAGTCGGACATTGGTCAAGAGCTTCTCACTCGTGGATTGTCTCGACTAGAGCCTACTGAGGCGGGGCGCCTTGTGCTTGAGCACTTAGATGTTGTCGAGGCCGAATTGGCGTCCCTCAATTTAGAACTAGGCGCCCTGCGTGAAGGCCAAGGCCAGAGGTTGAGTGTCGGCTTGAGCATGAGTGCAGAGTCTAGCCGAGCTGGCCAAATTATTTTAGAGCACATCAGCGCCGTCGCCGAAGACGTGGCACTGTCGGTTCACTCGGGCACAGTGGTTGAAATGCTACCTGATTTGGTGCAAGGCTTGCTAGATATGGTTATTGCTTTGGATATCAGCGGAGAGAACCCGGTGCACAGTAAAATTCAGCGCCGCGAAATCGGCTATGACCGATTTGGTTTAGTCGTCGCTCATCAATTTTTGAACACGCTAAATACGGCACCTACGCTAGCCGATTTGGCCTTGTTGCCCTGGGTTATTGGGCGGCATCTAGAGTCATTTCAAAAACAGATATGGCGCACGATGAAGCTTCAGGGCTTAACTCCGCCCCAAACGGTTTACTCGTCGTCAGCACATTTTGTGATGGATGCGGTACGCCGCTTTGGTTACGTTACCATTTTGCCCGAGAGTGTCTTGCACTCGAGCTCGGGTGCCGGCGAGCTGGCTTTCTTAGAGGGGATTGACTGTCAATGGCAGGTGCCTCTCTGTCTATATATCAATCGTAATGCGCTTAAGCGAAGCGCTGTTGAGTTGCTCGTGGCCCAGTTGAACGAGAGGTTGGCATTACCTTTTGAGTAGAGAGATTGGCGTGCTTTTGCGGTTAGCTCCTACGGTGTAGGGTTTGCACTCATTGGTACTAATCTCGCGCGCCTCGGCCTCTGTTTCACGCCACAGAATAAATTTCGT
>JALRFH010000220.1 GCA_023253715.1 Halieaceae bacterium | reverse complement strand
ATTCAGTTCTCTGACACTGCGATGGACCGAACCCGTGCCCTATTTGCCAGTTACCGGGTCAGTGACGACGAAACTTGCGCGGAAATCGCGCGCTTATGGCACGACTGCCAGTATTTGGCGGATCCCCATTCCGCCATTGGTGTTGCAGCCGCACGCGCATACGGTAAGCCCGAGACACCCATGATCACGCTGGCAACGGCGCACGCAGCGAAGTTCCCAAGTGCAATAGCACAAGCCGGATTAGACTTTGAGCCGCCTTTGCCTGAGCACTTAGCGGACTTATTCGAGCGCGAAGAGCGCTTTGACGTGATCGAAAACGACCTTGCTAGCGTGCAGGCCTATATGTCTGCCCACGTGGCCAGCTAAATGGATTGGTCGGCTACCCTGATCGGCGGTTTTGATTCGCCTTTGATGGTGAAAGATTGGGTAGCGATTGCCATATTTTTTGGTACTTGGTTTGCTTACGCGCGTATTGCTAAGTTTCGCGCTAAGCGGGAGCACACGCTTTCCAGTATTATGCGAAGGCATCGAGAGCATTGGATGCGCCAGGTGATGCTGCGTGAGCAGCGTATCAGCGATGCGACAATCTTGGGCAATCTAGAGCGGGTGGTGACTTTTTTTGCCTCAACGACGATTCTGCTGCTGGCCGGTACCTTAACGGCCATGATGTCGGCAGATGGTCTGGTGGAGGTGATTAACTCAGCGCATTTGGCGGATTCAGCGTCCGCGGAGTCTGTTCGGGCTAAGCTCTTCTTTTTGGCGCTGATTTTCGTGTACGCTTTTTTTAAGTTCACCTGGGCCGTTCGGCAGTACATTATGTGCGCTATTTTGTTGGGCGGGGCGCCCATTCATCATGGAGAGCCGATCGAGTTGCCCTTGAATGACGAGTTCGAAGCTTTCGCCCTGCGTGCGGCCAAGATGTCCGATCTGGCAAATCACGATTTTAATCACGGGTTGCGCGCTTACTATTTTGCGTTAGCCTTACTGGGGTGGTTGATCAACGTCTGGGTTTTGCTCGGGGCCAGTTCTTTGGTTCTATTCACTCTCGCGCAGCGCGAGTTTGCGTCAAAAGCGGTTCAAGTCCTGCGCGATCAGTAATTGAATTCCTGCACCCAATTCGTCAGACTCAATCGACAAATGGAGGCTTTAGGTATGCGCACGATTTTCCTATTGGTGGCATTCATATTATCTGCTAATGCAGTCGCTCAAGAGCTAGGCTCGGGCGGGCGCCCTGTGGGGCCAGAGTATTCTCGCAGTCCCGTGTACGGCAAGAATGGTATGGCAGCGACCGCGCAACCGCTGGCTTCTCAAGTAGCGCTAGATATCCTGAAAGAGGGTGGTAGTGCAGTCGATGCGGCCATTGCCGCAAATGCCGCGTTGGGTTTGATGGAGCCCACAGGTAACGGAATCGGCGGTGATTTATTTGCAATTATTTGGGATCCAAAAACGCAAACACTTTACGGCTACAACGGGTCCGGGCGTTCCCCCATGGGGCGAAATCTGCAGGAATTGAAAGACGCAATAGCGCGGCTAAAGCAAGAGCAGCGTTTGCCTGAAGACTATGAGGGAATTCCCTCACACGGATCTTTGTCGGTTACGGTGCCCGGGACGGTCGATGGTTGGTTTGCAATGCATGAACGCTTTGGGAAACTCCCGATGTCTGAGGTGCTAGCACCTGCTATCGATTACGCCCGCGATGGTTTTCCTGTCTCGCCAGTGATTGCTTATTACTTTGAGCGAAATTTAGCGCGTTTTAAGCAGGTGGCGCCAATGATAGAAGAGCTCGATAACGCCATGACGACCTATTTTGCCGACAATAAGGCGCCATTGGTGGGCGAGGTGTTTCGCAACCCGGATCTGGCTGACACGCTTGCCTTGCTTGCGCAAGAAGGGCGTAGCGCTTTTTACAACGGCAAGATTGCACAAACCATCGACACGTATATGAGGCGCATTGGCGGGGACTTGCGATTGGCCGATCTTGAGGCGCATCGCGGCGAGTGGGTAACGCCGCTGGGTGTGGATTATAAGGGCCATACGTTGTATGAGCTTCCTCCCAACGGACAGGGGCTCGCGGCGTTGATGATGCTATCGATCTTAAAAAACATCGATCTCAGCCAATGGGATCGGGGCTCGCCCGAGGTCATGCATTACATGGTCGAAGCCAAGCGTTTGGCTTTTGCAGACATGGCCGCGAGTTTTGCCGATCCTGATTTTGCCGAGACACCCGTGCAACAACTTATTTCCGACGAATACGGCAAACAGCAATTTCAACGCATTGATCCCAAGCAAGCTGCCAATGATTATGGCCCAAGCCAAGGTTTGCTTGAAGGGGAGGGAGACACGACCTATCTGACGGTCGCCGATAGCTCTGGCATGATGGTGTCTTTGATTCAGTCAAACTATCGAGGAATGGGCTCTGGGCTTGTGCCTGATGGTTTGGGCTTTATGCTGCAGGACCGCGGGGAATTGTTTGCTCTAACAGAAGGCCACCCCAATGTGTATGCGCCGAGTAAGCGCCCCTTCCATACGATCATTCCTGCGTTCTTAATGCAGGGTGACAAGCCTGTCATGAGCTTTGGTTTGATGGGAGGCGGTATGCAGCCACAGGGGCACGTGCAGGTGCTGATTAATTGGTTGGATTATGGCATGGACATTCAGGCGGCCGGTGATGCAGCAAGGTTTTTACACGACGGTGGCGCCTCTCCAACAGATGCCGACTACCAAGGTTACGGGGTGCTGTATGTGGAACCGGGAGTGCCGAAGAACACAGTAGAGCGCTTGCAAGCCATGGGGCACAAAGTGAAATACAATGATGTTGGGGCCATGTTTGGCGGCTACCAGGCCATTCATAGAAACTCCGAGACCGGTGTCTATTCTGGCGCAACCGAGATGCGCAAAGACGGCACGGTCACAGCCTATTAAGTGAGTATCTGTGTCTAAACCACTCATTCAGCGACGGGCTAATACGACAAGCGAAGGAACCGAAGTACACAACAAGGCTCTCTTCGCTCGGATTTTATCAAGCCGCGGTGTCTGTTCCAAAGATGAGATCGATTTGGGCTTTGGTGGACTTTTATCTCCATCTGGCCTGTTGGGTGCCCATGAGGCCGCTGAGCTATTGGCCACAGCGATGTCGAATCAGCAACGAATTTTGGTCGTCGGTGACTTCGATGCCGATGGTGCTACTAGCGTTACTTTATTTGTGAGTTGCATGAAAGCCTTCGGCTATGACGTGCAATATTTAGTTCCCAACCGCTTTGATTATGGCTACGGACTCACCCCAGAAATTGTCGAGGTGGCAACGCAATACCAGCCCGATGTCATTGTGACCGTGGATAACGGCATAGCCAGCCACGCAGGTATCGATCTTGCGAAATCAAAGGGTTGGCAAGTGCTGGTGACCGATCACCATTTGCCAGCGGACACACTGCCTAATGCCGATGTCATTGTTAACCCCAACCAGCCTGCTTGTGGTTTTCAAAGTAAGGCGCTTGCTGGGGTGGGCGTTATTTTTTACGTGATGCTTGCCTTGCGTGCGTGTTTGCGTGAACGGGGTTGGTTCCAACAGAAGGGCATTGTACAGCCAAATTTGGCAGAGTTTTTAGATTTGGTGGCCCTCGGGACAGTGGCTGATGTGGTGCCTCTGGATCGCAACAATCGAATTTTGGTTGAGCAGGGCTTACGCCGTATGCGCTCTGGCATCATGCGAGCAGGACTACAGGCCTTGTTGGAGGTCGCACAGAAGCCCTGGCGCAACCTGGTTGCACAGGATCTGGGTTTTGCTCTGGGGCCGCGCATTAACGCCGCAGGCCGTATCGATGATATTTCTGTGGGCATTCGATGCTTGCTATCTCAGGATTTATTTGAGGCGCGCGAGTTGGCTAATCGTTTGGATGAATTTAACCGAGAACGCCGTTTGATCGAACAGGGCATGAAAGCCGACGCCCAAGTGTTACTGGCTCGGCTACCCGCTTTTGAGTCGGGCAACATACCTGCCGCCATCACCCTACATGACGCCTCGTGGCATCAAGGTGTGGTGGGGATTTTAGCGTCTCGTATCAAAGAGCAATATCATCGCCCAGTGATTGTATTTGCTAATGACGGCGAGGACTATTTAAAAGGATCGGCTCGATCGATCGAAGGGGTGCACATTCGCGATGCGCTGGATTCGATTGCCACTATGAACCCTGGATTGATCGTCAAGTTCGGGGGGCATGCGATGGCCGCTGGTCTTACCATTCCTGCTACAGCGTTAGATACCTTTACCCAGGCCTTAGAAGCATTCCTTGCCCAGCACACGCCACCTGAGCTGTTTTATCCCGTCAAGCTGAGTGATGGCGAACTCGAGGTGTCCGATTTTTCCTTGAGCGTAGCGCAAGAGCTCAGAGTCTTACAGCCCTGGGGACAGCAATTCCCAGAGCCCTTATTTGACAATGAATTCCGCATGGCTGATTTGCGTATTTTGTCGGGTCAACACGCAAAAATGCGTCTGCAGTTGGGCTTATCGGAGACCTTACTTGATGCCATTGCCTTTAACGTCGATGTCGATTTTTACCAAGCCCATCTTGGCCGGACGCTGCGGTTTTTGTATCGCTTAGATGTCAATGAATTTAGAGGGCTAGAATCGCTGCAATTAATAATAGAATATGCAGAAAGACCGCTTGAACATTCACTCTGAGGTCAGGCTAGGGTAGACTAGCGCCCCTTGAATTTAGCGCACAGGCCTCGGTATGGAAACCAACCCTCTGTACAATCAACTCGAAGATATTCGTGCACGGACAGACGTGCTTAGGGGGTATCTTTGACTTTGATGAGCGTAAAGAGCGTTTAACCGAAGTCGAACTTGAATTGGGTGAGCCTAATGTGTGGGACGACCCCGAGCGTGCCCAAGCTTTGGGTAAAGAGCGAGCTGCACTGGAAGCGGTGGTCGGATCGATCGAAACTCTAACCGAAGGTGCGGATGACACTTCGGATTTGCTCGACTTGGTGGTGGCGGAAAATGACGTGGATTCGCTGCCGGATATAAAAGCAGAAATTCAGAAGTTGATGGTGATACTCGACGAACTAGAATTTCGTCGCATGTTCTCGGGCGAGGTCGACGAAAACAATGCCTATCTGGATATTCAATCGGGATCTGGCGGCACCGAGGCACAGGATTGGGCGGAAATGCTACTGCGCATGTACTTGCGTTGGGGCGAGGCAAAGGGCTTTAAAACCGAGCTGATTGAATGTTCTGCGGGCGAGGTTGCCGGTATCAAAAGCGCGACTATCAAATTTGATGGCGAGTACGCCTTTGGTTGGTTGCGCACCGAGACAGGCGTACATCGTTTGGTTCGCAAATCGCCTTTTGATTCGGGTAATCGGCGCCACACCTCATTTGCATCGGTGTTTGTGTCGCCGGAAATCGATGACAACATCGAAATCGAAATTAACCCCGCCGACCTGCGGGTCGATACCTATCGTGCCTCGGGTGCAGGTGGACAACACGTGAACAAAACCGATTCGGCGGTGCGTTTGACCCACTTGCCGACAGGCGTTGTGGTGCAGTGCCAGACCGAGCGTTCACAGCATCAGAACCGCGACAATGCGATGAAGTTACTACGTGGTAAACTCTACGAGCTGGAGATGTTAAAACGCAGTGAAAAACAGCAGGCGTTGGAAGACTCCAAAGCCGATATAGGCTGGGGTAGCCAAATTCGCTCGTATGTTCTTGATCAATCTCGAATTAAAGATCTGCGCACAGGTGTGGAAACCTCGAATACTCAAGCGGTATTAGATGGTGGGATTGATATGTTTATTCAAGCCTCGTTAAAAAGTGGCTTAAGCTAAGGAAATGTTATGTCTGAACAGGTGAAACCCCAAGATGAGAACAAGCTTATTGCCGAGCGTCGCCAGAAGTTGGCGAGTCTGCGTGAGCAGGGCGTAGCCTTTCCCAACGATTTTAGGCGGACGGCATACGCTGGTGATTTGCAAGCGCAGTTTGGCGAAGAAAGTAAAGAAGCGTTGGAACAAGAGGATCAGCATTTTGCCGTTGTCGGTCGTTTGATTCGCAACCGTGGTGCTTTTTTGCTGATTCAAGAAGAAAGTGGGCAAATCCAGTTATATATCAACCGCCAGGCCTTGAGCGAAGAAACGCTTGCTCAGATTAAAACGTGGGACTTGGGTGATATCGTTGCTGCCAAGGGTCCTTTGCATAAGTCGGGCAAAGGTGATTTGTATATCAACATGGAAGAGGCGCGACTGCTGACCAAGTCGTTGCGTCCCTTGCCCGATAAGTACCATGGTTTATCGGATCAGGAACTCCGCTATCGTCAGCGTTATGTTGATTTGATTGTCAACGAAGACGTTCGAGCTCGCTTTAAGTTGCGTTCGAAGATCGTGGCTTATATCCGCGACTTTATGGAAGATCGCGGTTTTATGGAAGTAGAAACCCCAATGATGCAGGTGATTCCTGGAGGTGCGACCGCAAAGCCGTTTGTGACGCACCACAATGCGCTCGATTTGGATATGTATCTTCGCATTGCACCCGAGTTGTATTTGAAGCGCCTAACGGTGGGTGGATTCGAAAAAGTCTTCGAGATCAACCGTAATTTCCGTAACGAGGGTTTGAGCACACGGCATAACCCCGAATTTACGATGTTGGAGTATTACTGGGCCTACGCTGACTACCGCGATGCCATGCTGTTAACGGAACAGATGTTGCAAGGTTTGGTGGGCGATGTGCTGGGTGCATCGACCATCGAGTACCAGGGTCAAACACTGGACTTTTCGGGTGAGTTTGACCGCTTTACGGTGTTCGATTCAATTTTGGCCTATAACGCTGACTTAACGGCAGAGCAGTTAGCCGACATGTCTCAGGCTTGTGCCTTTGCTGAAAGCCTGGGAATTGACGTCAAGCCGACATGGGGGCTTGGTAAAGTGCAAATCGAGATTTTCGAAAAAACGGTCGAGCATCGTCTGATTCAGCCTACCTTTATCACGGCTTATCCTACCGAAGTATCGCCTCTGGCTCGTCGCAGCGATAGCGACCCTTTTGTGACCGATCGCTTCGAGTTCTTTGTGGCAGGTCGTGAACTGGCCAATGGATTTTCCGAATTGAACGATGCAGAAGATCAAGCCGAGCGGTTTAAAGCGCAAGTGGCTGAGAAAGATGCGGGTGATGAAGAAGCGATGCACTTCGATGCGGATTATGTCAGGGCGCTGGAATACGGTATGCCGCCAACGGCGGGAGAGGGTATTGGCATCGATCGTTTAGTCATGTTGCTGACGGATAGTCCGTCCATTCGCGATGTCTTGCTGTTTCCGCACATGCGTCCAGAGTGATTTGGTAAAGCGTGTAAGTCGGTGTAGACTCAAGCAAGGCACCCTTGGAGCAAAGTATTGAAATCATTCATTCTCGGCATTGGGCTGGTTTTACTCTCGGCTTGTGCTGCAACACCGCCCAAGCCTGAAAAAACTGAGCCACAGCCTGAAATCGTGCTGAACATACCGTCGGCTTCGGGTTGTCAATGTGAGCAAGACCAGAGACAGGAAGAGCTTAGCGTCACTTTTCTCGAGAAAGGTATAGACGCCCTGACTCGCGGTGATCACATTAGCGCAGTGCAGTATTTTCAACGCCATCAACGCATTGAGCGCACCGAGGCGTCTGCTTGGGAGACCGCGGTTGCCATTGCCTTCATCAGCACTTTACCGAGTAGTCCCTTCTTTGAGCCCCAATCGAGTCGCGCCAGCTTCGAGCGCTTGAGTAAACAGTACCGTGCCGATATGCCGGTACACGACGCTGTGTTGTTGATGCGGGATTCTCTTGAGATGTTCGTGAGTATGTTAGATCACGCTGACGAACTCCGCCGACAAGCTGATGCGCTGCAAGACGACCTCGATAAGCGAGAGAAGGCACTCAAGCGTCTTCGGGACCTAACGCTAGGCTCACGGGAAGAGTCACAGTAAAGCTACTTCCCACATGGACTGTACTGGTGGCTTGAATGTCGCCACCAAGCATGCGTGCGAATTCTTGGCATAGAGACAAACCCAAGCCTGTTCCCCCGTAGCGACTGCTGGTGCTTTGCTCGGCTTGTTCAAACGCTTCAAAAATGCGATCCAGTTGATCCTCGGTCATCCCAATACCGGTATCTTGTACCTCGATCCAAACGCAATCCCCGCGGTGATTTTGCCCCGCTTTGATTGTGATGACACCAGCTTCAGTAAACTTATTCGCGTTACTGAACAGGTTCGTAATGATTTGTCGGAATTTGGTGGCGTCGGTGTGTATGTGGGGCAAGGTCTCTGAGATTTCCCACTTTAGAGTATTGGCTTGAGTATTGAATAGTGGGGCCATTGAGTCTGCCACGGAATGCAGCGCGTGAACCGGGTCAAAGGTTTCCGCATGGATGCTCATTTTGCCCGTTTCGATTTTGGCTAAGTCGAGCACATCGTTGATCAAAGAGAGGAGCTGGCGGCCTGAAAATACGATCTTTGTGAGATCTTCCTGTAATTGGTCGGTATCAATTGCTTCGCCATCGGTGACTTCTTCTTGAATCATCTCGCTGTAGCCGATGATGGCATTCAGGGGCGTGCGCAGTTCATGCGAAACATTGGCTAAAAACGTGCTTTTTGCCGCGTTTGCGGAGTCGGCGAGCTCTTTCGCCATTTGTACCTCACTGATGGCGTTGGCTAATTTCTCGGACATGTCGTTAAACGCGCGCCCCAAATCCGCGAGTTCACCCGACTGGTCTGCGGTTTGGATCCGAAAGCTCAGGTCTCCCGCTCCAATCAGTTCGGTGCCTTTCTGCAGTCGTTTAAATGAGCGGTTGGTGTAGCGAACTAAGATAAATCCCAGCAAAAAAGTGAGGAAGAGCGTGGTGACGAAGGCAAGCACCGTGATTCGGTCTGTAAGCTTGATGGTGCTATCGATAATGCTGGCCCGTTCTACCGCGAGCTTACTTTGCTCTTGTTTTAGTGCGTCTAGTTGCTGGTTGGTGTCCAGATACAGCAAGGGGTTTTCCACATCAAAGGCGATTTCAGCCTCGTTGTAACGCTCGTAGAAACTAGACCATTGCTGTAAGAGTTGATCGTTCGATTTTTTGAGTTTCTGGTAGGTTTGCTCGGTGTCATCCCAACTTAAACGTCCCAGCGAAAGCACCTTTCGATTAATGTTTTCGATACTGTCCAACGCCGTTTGTTGTTCTATGGCGCCGAGCTTGTCACCGGTGGTTTCTTTCAAGAGGGCTAATACCAGGACTTGTTGGCGTTGATCCTCTAACAGGCGTTCGATCTCGTCCGATAACTGGCCAGCACGGACTGAGTCTCGGTAGGCCACCATGCTTTCGTTCCGGGCCAGACTTCCCCAGAAATGAGTGCCGACGTTGACGCACAGCAAGGCTAAAATCGTGAGCATGGAGACAACAAGTCGCTTGCGTAAACTCATGAGTGTATTAACCCTGCGATTTTTTCGAGCAGTGAAGGAAAGTCTATCGGTTTGGTGGCGAAGTCTTTGCACCCTGCGTCTAATGCTTTTTCCAGCTCTTGCTCGAGTGCGTGGGCCGTTAGGGCTAATATGGGGATGTGAGCAATGTTTGGATCATCACTGGCGAGTTTGCATGCTTCCCAGCCGTTTAAGACCGGCAAATTTAAATCCATTAACACCAGGTCGGGTTGGTGTTGTCGCATTTGCGCCAGTGCCTGCTGTCCGTCTTCAGCGTTCAGAACTTCAAAGCCTTTGCGCAGGAGTCGACGTGTTAGCATATCGCGATTGAGCTCGTTATCTTCGACTAAAAGCAATTTAGCCTGCATGTCAGCGATTCCACCTAACACCGAATACTCGCACCGGCAGGTCTATGCCTTTAAGCTGGTGTAGACCCCGATCATACAGTTGATCCTGATTGGGCAACGCTTGTTGAGTAGTTTCAGAAATTAAAATCTCATTGGCCTCACACAGGTCCTCAATCCGTGATGTTACGTTCATGGGGGTGCCGACAAAGCCGTATTTAGCGCGCCGATCCGAGCCGATGTTGCCCGCCACGACGGTACCTGTGTTGAGCGCTACACCAGTCGTAATTTGGGGTAGATTTTGGCTTCGGTACTGGGTGTTTACCGTGGCGACCGTCCTCTGCATTTCGATGCTGCAGGCCAGCGCGTTTTGAGCATGATCGGGGTCGTCTTTCGGCGCACCAAACACGGCCAGAATGGCATCACCCAAAAACTCATCGATTGTTCCGTTGTGGCGCATGATTATGTCCGTCATTGCACCTAGGTAGCCATTCAGGAGCGACACAACCTGCTCTGGCGGAAGTTGTGAGCACAGTTGTGTAAAACCTCGGATGTCGGCCATTAAAATAGTGACCTCTTTCAAATCACCACCAAGTCGCAAACCCTCCGGTTTTTCAAGGATGTCAGACACGATTTCATCGGTTAAATAGCGACCAAATGTGGCGCGAATGAATTTCTCTCGCTGCTCAAGTTGGTGCAAGTAATTGACTTCTCGGTCATGCCATTGTTTGCGCTCAAGACCCGCGGCGATGCGCGCGCGCAACAGGACTGAATTGAAGGGTTTGAACAAATAGTCGTCGGCGCCAGAGGTGATGCATTCAACCACCGAATCCATATCTTGAAGTCCAGAGATGACGATGACAGGGATAGAACGAAGTTGAGGGTCTGCTTTGATTCGAGATAAGGCGGTTTTGCCGCCCATGCCCGGCATGGACAGATCCAGTAATACGATGTCAATGGACTCTGAGTTCAATTGCTCGAGGGCTGATTCCCCGCTGCTGGCGGTAAATACCGCGTGGCCAACTCGACTGAGAAGTCGCTTCAATACGGTGCGGTTTTCGGTTTGGTCATCAACGACAAGTATCGTGCCTTGAATCGCTTTCGCGGTTTCAGTTTTGTAAGACTGGTTACTATTGGCGATGGCCCCGGGTGTGGCACTGAGTTCTCGGATTGCGTTGATAAGTTCGCTCAGGTTCGCGGTGAGTTCATTCGTTTCATGGGTGTCGAGTTCTTCGAGCAGTATTTCGGCATAGCCGCAGGCACTGGTGACATGATTCAGTAAGTCGTGACGATCTAAGGCTCGGCTGCTTCCAGTATTCAGTTTAAGCAAAGAATCCCGAAGTAACTGCGATTCTTCAATTAAGTTGTACGCTTTGAGTCTCTCGCTATCGGCGAGCAGAAGGTCATTGAGTTTCGCGATACGTTGCGAGGATAGGGCCTTGGGGATGCTGACTGAACTCATGGGTACGCAGTGCTTTGTTCTTTCGCTCCAGTATACCCCGCTTATCTTGTCTGTGAAAACGCGCAATTCATGGTACGGCTGATCTTCCTTTCCAAAGGAAAAGTCGAACAAATAGCGAAGCGGGTGTGCGAATCCTTCGGATTGGGTTAAACTGGCCTCAATGAGGGGAAACCCTACAGAACAGACGAGGCATTAATGCTAGAAAAAGTGG
Organism: Halieaceae bacterium; assembly: GCA_023253715.1. Lineage (GTDB taxonomy): Bacteria > Pseudomonadota > Gammaproteobacteria > Pseudomonadales > Halieaceae > Aequoribacter. The sequence goes on along the minus strand of JALRFH010000220.1, from coordinate 5,015 downwards.
AACTGTTTCAAGGTCTCAGTGCTGAAGAATTGGCCGCCTTGAGCAATACGTCATCGCAACGATCCTTCCCTAAAAATACCGTAGTCATACACGAAAATGAGCCTGCGGACTCATTGTTTGTGATTGTGTCGGGCAAGGTCAAAGTGTATTGCAGCGACAAGAATGGTAAAGAGTTCATTATGAACACACAGGGTCCCGGAGACTATTTTGGGGAGCTGGCCTTGGTTGATGACTCGCTGCGATCGGCTTCGGTGCGCACGGTCGAAAAAAGCGATTTTGTCGTGATCTACAAAGATGATTTCAACGCGGTATTGGCCGCTCATCCTAATATAGCGAAAAGCCTGATCCGAAATTTGGCACAAAGGGTGCGTAAGCTTACCGCTGATGTGAAGAGTTTGGCCTTGCAAGATGTGTATGGTCGGGTTGCTAACGTGCTTATGGATCTGTCCGAAGAGCGGGGTGATGGCACTTTGTTTATCCCAGACAAACTGACACAGCAGGATATCGCTGACCGGGTGGGTGCCTCGCGTGAGATGGTTGCACGAATCTTGAAAGATTTGACGATCGGCGAGTATATTCGCTTTGAAGGACGCCACATTATTATCAATACGCGCTTGCCCGCTAAGTACTAATGATTTCGGGATTCCCGAACCTCGAACTCTATCTCGCCATCTTTTAGCGTGGCCGAGCCCCTTTGCTGAGGCGCAAAGCCTGACACGCTAGTGATCACTGAGCCGCTTGCGTCTTTTAAAATGGCGTAGCCTCTGTCAACGGTCCGCATGGGACTCAAGCTGTGCAGTAAATACTGAGTCTGCTTGTGTCGGTTACTCAGTGTTTTGATCCAGCGCTGATGAGCATAAACGAGTCGCGCTTGGAGTTTTTCAAGCTGATTCGCAAGAATCTGCACATTGCGATCAGGGCTTTGCCAATGCAATCGTTGATTGATTCGCCGGTATTCGACGCGCTTTTGTTCGAGAAGTCGAATGTGTTGACCTTTGAGTCGAAGTTCAAGCTCGTCAATTCTCAGTATTTTCTGCTCAATCAGTTCGCCTGGGTGTCTCAGCCTTGCGCGAGCGTGGCTCAGGGCTTGATGGTTGATTTTTAGGTGTTGACGATAGGCTTTGACCAGTTTGAGTTGAGTATCTTGGATTCGAGAGCTGGCCCCGCTGTAGTCGGGTGAGGCCATGACTGCAGCTGCAGTAGGCGTGGGAGCGCGTGCATCGGCGACCCAATCGGCGATAGTGAAGTCAGTCTCGTGCCCAACGGCGCTGATGATCGGAATACTGTAATCTGCAATCGTGCGGGCGAGTTGTTCGTTATTAAAGGCCCACAAATCTTCGAGTGATCCGCCCCCACGGCCGATAATGACGACATCAATCGGGTGCATGCTGCTGACTCGAGTCAGTTGATGTAGTGCTTTTTGTAGGCCTCGTGGTGCGTCGCTTCCTTGCACGGGTGCATCGGCAATAATCACGTCGAGCCCCGCTTTGCGGCTATGTATAATGCTCAATATATCGTGAAGGGCCGCCCCTTTAATCGATGTCACAAGTCCTATACGTTTGATTTTTTGTGGAATGGTTTTTTTTCTATCGAGCGCAAATAAGCCCTCGGCTTCGAGTTGGTTTTTGAGTTGGAGAAAAGCCAGTTGCAAGTCCCCTGAACCGGCGGGTTCCAGATATTCTCCCACCAGCTGAAATTCGCCGCGTCCCTCGTAGAGGGAAACTTTGGCGCGCAAGCGGACTTTGTCACCATGCGTTGGAATGAATTTCAGGAATTGGTTGCGGTTTTTGAAAAGGGCGCAACGGACTTGGGCATGATCGTCTTTTAAGGTGAAATACCAGTGCCCTGAGCTAGCGCGGGTAAAATTAGAAATTTCCCCTACCACCCAAATAATTTGGAAATGACTTTCGAGTAATCTGCGAGCGGCATTGGCGAGAGCGCTGACTGTATAATCTTGTGGTTCAGTATTGTTTGATTCAAAGTTGCCCTGCATTGCGCTTTTCGTTTCCGTTTGTTGGTGCAAACGCGTATAATTACAGGTTTACCGAATTTCCGCCAGCAGGAGTAAAGCTATGCTGCGAATAGAGCAAGAAGCACTGACCTTTGACGACGTACTGCTTCTTCCTGGCTACTCAGAAGTGGTTGCTTCTGACGTGAGCCTAAAAACACGATTAACTCGCGGTATCGAGCTGAATGTCCCCCTAGTTTCTGCCGCCATGGACACAGTGACAGAAGCGCAGCTAGCGATTGCGATAGCGCAAGAGGGTGGTATTGGCGTTATTCATAAGTCGATGACTATTGAAGAGCAAGCCGCGCAAGTCCGCAAGGTTAAGAAATACGAGAGTGGCGTGGTGAAGTCGCCTATCACCATCCAGAAATCAGCGACCTTGCAAGAGCTGACTGATTTAACGAAAGCCAATGGGATATCGGGCGTGCCGGTGCTAGATGGCAAAGATTTGGTGGGTATTGTCACACGCCGTGACTTGCGCTTTGAAACCGATTTTACGAAAAGCGTTACCGAGATCATGACGCCAAAAGATCAATTGGTGACCGTGAAGGAGGGCGCTTCTTCAGAGTTGGTGCAGCAATTATTGCATCAACACCGTATCGAGAAAATTCTGGTGGTTAACGACGCGTTCGAGCTTTGCGGCATGATTACCGTGAAAGATTTCGATAAAGCCGAAAACTACCCTTGGGCGTGTAAAGACCGGCACGGTCAGCTACGAGTCGGCGCTTCTGTCGGCACCAGTCCTGATACCGATGATCGCGTGGCGGCCCTAGTCGAGGCTGGCGTAGATGTGCTCGTCGTTGACACCGCGCATGGTCATTCCAAAAATGTTTTGAATCGCGTCAAAAAGATTAAAGCAGAATATCCGCATATTCAGGTTATCGGCGGTAATATCGCCACGGGTGAAGCTGCTATTGCGCTGGCCGAAGCGGGAGCCGATGCGGTGAAAGTGGGTATTGGTCCTGGCTCAATTTGTACCACGAGAATCGTCACAGGTGTGGGTGTGCCTCAAATTACTGCAATCGATAATGTGGTGTCAGCACTCAAAGAATACGACATCCCTGTTATCGCGGACGGTGGTATTCGCTTCAGCGGTGACATCGCCAAAGCCATTGTTGCCGGTGCAGACGCCGTGATGATGGGTAGTATGTTCGCAGGTACGGAAGAAGCGCCGGGTGAAGTGGAGCTGTACCAGGGGCGTACCTACAAATCCTATCGAGGCATGGGCTCGCTAGGTGCCATGTCGCGGACTCAAGGCTCGTCTGATCGCTACTTCCAAGACGCCAGCAAAGGTGCCGAAAAGTTAGTGCCTGAGGGTATTGAAGGACGCGTTCCCTACAAGGGGCCATTGTCTGGCATCATCCACCAACTCATGGGTGGCGTGCGGTCGGCGATGGGTTACACAGGAAGCCGCACGATCGAGGATATGCGCACTAAGCCGAAATTCGCGAAGGTCACTGCCGCAGGCATGTCGGAAAGCCATGTGCACGACGTCGCCATTACCAAAGAAGCACCTAATTACCCCGTTCGTTAATCAAAGCGCGGTATCGCCGCGCTTACATTGAGATTACTGCCCCAATGATCACTGCTGACATTCATGCTCACCGAATATTAATTCTCGATTTTGGTTCTCAGTACACCCAGCTGATTGCGCGCCGTGTTCGCGAAGCCGGTGTGTACAGCGAGATTAAGCCGTACGACATGTCTGAGCAGGCTATTCGCGACTATGCGCCTGCTGGTGTGATTTTAAGTGGGGGCCCAGAGAGTGTCGGCGCGGAGAACTCGCCTCGCGCTCCAGAGTCCGTCTTTGACTTGGGCGTGCCTGTGCTGGGTATCTGCTACGGCATGCAAACTATGGCAGAGCAGTTTGGCGGCAAAGTGCAGGCCTCAGAGACTAGCGAGTTCGGCTACGCACAGATTGAAGTAGTGGCCGAGTCGGCGTTGCTGCATGACATTCGCGACCACGTAGGCAGTACTGGCGCGTCCTTACTCGATGTGTGGATGAGTCACGGTGATAAAGTGGTACAGGTGCCCGCTGACTTTGATGTGATTGCGAAAACAGAGTCTTGTCCGATAGCGGCTATGGCGCATCGCTCTAAACCTTTCTTCGGTATTCAGTTTCACCCCGAAGTGACTCACACCCTTCAGGGGCAGCGGTTATTCGAGCACTTCTTGCTCGAGATTTGTGGCTGTGAAGCGCTATGGACGCCCGCTAATATCGTCGAAGATGCGATAGCGCGCGTGAAAGCTCAGGTCGGTGGCGATAAGGTTCTGCTGGGTCTGTCGGGCGGCGTTGATTCGTCGGTCGTTGCGGCGCTGTTACACAAGGCAATCGGCGATCAATTAACCTGTGTTTTCGTTGATAATGGCTTGTTGCGCTTGAACGAGGGCGATCAGGTCATGGCCATGTTTGCTCAAAACATGGGTGTCAAAGTGATTCGTGCCGACGCTGAGGAATTGTTCCTCGGTAAGCTTGAAGGAGTATCTGACCCCGAAGCCAAACGTAAAATTATTGGCAACATGTTTATTGAGGTGTTTGATCAAGAAGCCGCGAAACTGACGGATGTTAATTGGTTGGCTCAAGGGACGATTTACCCCGACGTGATTGAATCGGCGGGTGCTGAGACCGGTAAAGCGCATGTGATTAAATCGCACCACAATGTGGGCGGTTTACCCGAGGATATGAAGATGTCCTTAGTCGAGCCTTTGCGCGAATTGTTTAAAGACGAGGTCCGCAAAATTGGCCTCGAATTAGGCTTGCCTTATGACATGGTTTATCGTCATCCATTCCCTGGTCCGGGTTTGGGTGTCCGCATTTTGGGTGAGGTCAAAAAGCCTTACGCGGAGCTACTGCGTCGCGCTGATGCTATATTCATTGAAGAGTTGCACAAAGCCGGTTGGTACCATAAAACCAGCCAGGCCTTTGCGGTATTTTTGCCCGTTAAATCTGTGGGGGTCGTGGGCGATGGTCGTCGCTACGAGTACGTTATTGCGCTTCGAGCAGTCG
>JALRFH010000084.1 GCA_023253715.1 Halieaceae bacterium | reverse complement strand
ACGCGACGTCCCCCGAGTGAAGAATGTCCCTTTACTTGGGTGCGTACCTGGGTAGGTTCGATAGCAGATAGCATCACCATCGACGTCCAAGTACCGCCCGAATTTTTCCATGCCATCGAGCTGCTCAGCCGTGAGGACTTTACCGCGGTCGTACATACGATCGTCATCCCAGTGCAGCGGCGGCGACATGTTGTCGTTCATACCCAAATCCAAATCCGTCATCAAAATGATCGGCGTTTGCAGACGTTCCGCTAAATCAAAGCTTGTCGCGCCGAATTCGAAACACTCAGCGGGTGAAGATGGGAACAACAAGACTTGTTTGGTGTCACCGTGGCTGGCATAAGCTGCCGAGAGCACATCGGATTGCTGCGTGCGGGTAGGCATCCCGGTTGACGGCCCAGCCCTCTGCACATCGATTAACACCGTTGGAATTTCCGCAAAATAAGCAAGACCCAAGAATTCGCTCATTAATGACAAACCGGGACCACTGGTTGCTGTGAATGCGCGAGCTCCGTTCCAGCTTGCACCAATCACCATACCGATCGCGGCCAGCTCATCTTCGGCTTGGACAATCGCGTAATTGTGTTCACCCGTGCCCGCGTTGATGCGCATCCTTTTGGCGTACTTGTCGAACGCGTCTACCACCGAAGTCGACGGCGTAATAGGATACCACGCGGCTACTGTCGCACCTCCGTATACCGCGCCAAGACCTAAGGCCGTATTACCATCAAGGAGGATGCTATCGCCCACCGCATCACGCGTTTCTACGCGGATACTCAAAGGGCACTCAAAATGCTCTTTTGCGTACTGATGACCTAACTCCAAAGCCGCGATATTGGGCAACACCAGTTTTTCTTTGCCCTTAAATTGATCGCTGACAAGGGCGCTCAATACTTTGAAATCCATATCCAGCAAGGCCGCCAGCGCACCCACGTAGATCACGTTTTTAAACAACTGGCGCTGTCGTGGATCTTTGTATTGTTCGTTACAAATTGCGGTGAGGGGAATACCAATAAACGTAATGTCGGCTCGATGTAAACGCAGATCGAGCGCTTTGGTATTATCGTAAATAAAATAGCCGCCCGGCTCTACTTCTTGAATATCGGCAGCCATGCTTTGGGGGTTAACCGACAGCATGATGTCGACTCCACCCCGACGTCCAAGGTAACCCTTTTCAGACACACGCACTTCATACCATGTCGGCAACCCTTGAATATTGGAGGGGAAAATATTCTTCGGACTGACGGGCAAACCCATGCGAAATAAGGCTTTAGCGAATAAGTTATTGGCACTCGCCGACCCTGTGCCATTTACGTTAGCGAATTTAATGACAAAGTCATTGACCGCTTTGATGGGTGCTACTGACGCATTCATGCTGCTTGCCCTGCTTTAGAGACCGAGTAAAAGTACTTTTGCATATCCCATGCAGTGGTTGGGCAGCGCTCGGCACACAGCCCACAATGCAAGCAAATATTCTCATCTTTGACCATCACCCGCGCCGTCGGTAAGTTGGCAGACACGTACAAGTCGGTGCTCAGATTGTTCGAGGGTCCTGTCAACTTAGAGCGCAACACCGCCTCGTCGTCTTCATTGGTTGTAAAGGTAATGCAATCCGTTGGGCAAATATCGACACAGGCATCACATTCAATGCAACGCGTTTCGTCGAAGACCGTTTGCACATCACAGTTCAAACAGCGCTCGGCCTCTTTGTAGCCCGTAGCACGGTCAAAGCCCAGCTCCACTTCCACTTTGCGATCGCTCAGCGCTTTTTCGAGATCAACCAATGGCACGATGTAGCGATCATCGGTCTCGACAGCGTTGTCATAATTCCATTCATGTACGCCCATTTTCGTACTCACCAAATTGGTGTGTGGATCGGGTCGTACCATCAGATTTTTACCTTGGCAAAACAAATCAATACTCACAGCCGCTTGGTGCCCCTGGGCCACGGCGGTAATCACGTTTTCGGGGCCAAATGCCGCATCTCCCCCAAAAAACACATTGGGACGCGTGGATTGAAAGCTCACTTTATCCAGTTTTGGCATATCCCATTGGTCAAAGTCGATACCCAAGTCCCGCTCGACCCAAGGAAAGGCATTCTCTTGCCCGATGGCCATCAACACGACATCGGCTTCCATGAATACCCAGTCTTCGCCGGTCGGTACCAAACTACGCTTGCCGTTCTCGTCATAAACCGCTTCGACTTTTTCAAACAGCATACCCTTCAGCTTGCCGTCTTCGATCACAAATTCTTTCGGAGTATGGTTGTCAAAAATAGGAATCCCCTCATGCTGGGCGTCTTCTTTCTCCCAGGGTGAGGCTTTCATGTCGGCAAAGGGGCTGCGCACCACGACGCGGACGTCTTCACCGCCCAAGCGTTTTGCTGTTCGGCAGCAGTCCATAGCGGTGTTACCGCCACCCAACACAATCACTTTTTTGCCAACCTGCTCGGTGTGCCCAAACGCCACATTGGCCAGCCACTGGATCCCGATGTGCACTGCGCCGCCGGCCTCTTCTAAGCCCGGTAGGTTCAATAATTTCCCCTTAGGGGCACCGGTACCGACAAATACAGCGTCGTAGTTCTTTTCTAATATCGACGTCATACTGGTGACTTCGGTATTTAAAAACGTCGTAACACCCATGTCTAAAATAAAATTCACTTCTTCATTCAACACGGTTTCAGGTAGACGGAACGACGGGATTTGGCTGCGCATCATGCCACCGGCCGCGCGCTGATTATCGTAAATATCAATGCTGTAGCCCAAAGGCATTAAATCCCGAGCGACAGTCAAAGACGCGGGACCTCCACCAATGCAAGCGATCCGCTTGCCGTTCTTTTTCTGAGGAATCTCTGGTAATCGATCCAGAATCGATTCTTTATTATCGGCGGCGACACGCTTTAAGCGGCAAATCGCAACGGGTTCCTCATCAATTCGACCCCGCCGACAGGCAGGCTCGCAAGGTCGGTCGCAGGTACGCCCCAACACCCCGGGGAATACGTTCGACTCCCAGTTGATCATGTACGCGTCAGTGTAGCGCTGCTGGGCAATTAAACGAATGTACTCTGGCACAGGAGTGTGCGCAGGGCAAGCGTATTGGCAATCCACAACTTTGTGGAAATATTCGGGGTTGCTTACATCTGTAGGATTCACTTCGCTACCTGTAGGTTGGGGGCGATATTTACTCTAATATTGAGGGCGCGAATCGCCATCGCTTTCCCCCTATTTTTAACCCCGCATTGTGACATATTCACACCTCGATTTCACAGACTTTTTGATCGCTTTTTGTGCAATATGCGCGGCGCTTAGAGACGAAAAGCAAATTCAGGAATTTTAAAAAAACTCAGTTTGTGTCAAAGCAAATGATGCCTGCTATTCTTAGTACATAAAGCCAATTGCGGAAACACGCCATGAATTTATCGCATACTTACCTGGCACTGCCTTCACAGTTATATCGAACGTGCCCGCCGACCGCTGTTTCAGCACCCGCTTTGCTCGCCTATAACGCGGCCTTTGGGAACGATCTAGGACTTGATGAACATTGGGCTCGATCGCAAGAAGGTATCGACTTTTTTGCCGGCAACGCCAACCGAGACACATACGCAAGCATCGCAAGCGCTTATTCCGGCTTTCAATTTGGCCAATACAACCCTCAGCTCGGAGACGGCAGAGCATTGTTGCTGGGAGAGCTCGTCACCGGCGACGGGACAGCGCATGAAATTCAGCTCAAAGGGGCAGGCCCTACTCCCTATTCACGAGGCGGCGACGGCCGTTCAGCTCTGGGTCCCGTCATTCGAGAATACCTGATGAGCGAGGCGATGCACTCTCTAGGCGTCCCTACGACACGCGCGTTAATGGCTTTGCGAACAGGCGATACAGTGATCCGAGATCGCTTACAACCGGGCGGGATTTTAGTGAGAACCGCTCCTAGCCATATCCGATTTGGCTCATTTCAATTTGCCGCTGCCCGACACGATGAGGAAGCTCTGCATGCCCTATTGGATTTAGCCTTTACGCGCCACTACCCGCTGGTGACAGCAGAGCTTAGAACACCTCAAAATTTACTCAAACGCGTAACCGAGGCCACCGCGCATTTGATTGCGAAATGGATGTCAATTGGATTCATTCATGGGGTGATGAATACAGACAACATGTCCATCGGCGGCTTAACACTGGATTATGGCCCCTGCGCATTTCAAGATGCTTTTTCTTGGCAGCGCGTGTTTTCGTCGATTGATACCGGTGGACGTTATCGCTACGCCCAACAACCCAACATCGGACTTTGGAATCTGGCGCGTTTGGCTGAGGCCTTACTGCCAATTTGGCCGGGCAACGAGAGCGAAAAGATCGCTCAAGCCGAGGCCATCTTACACACTTTCAAGCCCACTTTTGAGCATCAACGCAATGCACTCTTCGCCGCCAAACTCGGCCTGCGTAACGACGATACTGTCTTCCAAACCACGATCGAGCCCTTGTTGAACTTTTTAGAGGAATATTCGCTCGATTTCACCCTGAGCTTCGCGCACCTTGAAGCATTGTCAAAAGGTGACGTAGAGCGTCTACACTTAGTTCAATCCGCGCTAGAGGAACATGAAAAACTGGAGAGCTTCTGGCACGAGGGCTCGTTCGAACAGACCCAATGGCAGCACAATGTGACCAATCCTCTGGTCATTCCACGAAATCACCAAATTGAAGCCGCCATCAAAAGCGCCGAACAAGGGGACAACCAAGACACCCTGAGGCTAATTACCCTTTACACTTCAAAATCTGCGCAACAAACCCTTACTGCAGACGATATTCGAGGCCCAGAGCCGGGCGAATGGATCGGACGAACCTTCTGTGGTACTTAAGCTTCGAGGGAAATAGCTGCCGCCATAAAGCCATGCAGCAGCACAACACCCATGGTTAGCCAACCTCGCATTCGGCGGTAGTCGGACGCCTGCTCGAGCACTCTGCGCTCATAGCCTAGGAACACCAGATACGCTAAAGCCAGTAAAATCAAGGCCCAAAAAGGGTTAGCCGTTAACATGCCCAATACAGCGAACACAACAACACCGTTGCTTACCAGAAGTTGAATAGCACCATCACTGGGTTGCAAGGCCTGCGCCCAACCCCAAGTGGTACCTGCCAAAAACGAGATAATCGCTAAGGAGTACAGCAAAAAAGCATGCTGCCCTAAGGATTTTGGGTAGTCGTCTAAATAAACAAATGCCAAAAGTCCAGCGACAAAAGGGATGAGTCCCGCCAGCCCTAACAACCATCTCACTCGAGACATTACTGACCATCCTTACGAATGACCAAGGTCAGTTCACCAACCTTAATGCCAAACTTTCGTAAAGCCGATTCATTCAATAAGGTCGCTTCATCAATCAAATACATGCGGTCGTCAACGGTCAGATCTAATGTGCCGTCGCCATAAGGTATACGCAGAACGTACGCCAAAAACAGACTGTTACCCGCAAACTGTAATTGTGCTGGTCCAACCACATCGCCTGCCGTACCGATGTAAGACCCCGAACCATCGGGCGTTAAAGTCCAAACCCGACGCTGTTGCTCACCGTCGTCAAAGGTGAAATATTCGTCCAGGGTACCAACGCCCTGGTCATTCCAATAAGCATCGATGTTTGCCACAAATCGGCGGGTAACCTTACCTTTAAAGTCCTTGAGCATACCGTGCGCGACCAAGCGACCATTAAAAAACTCACTCGCCACAAACGTGGGCTGGTTATGAGCATACTGATTGACACCGACGCTACTACATGCGGACAAGAACATCGCTAGCACAACTGGGAGAGTTTTCATGCGGGACTCCTTACGAAAAAAACCCCGGCGTAGCCGGGGTACAAAGCCATCTCTCAAAAAAGGGGGGGGTGGATGAGATGGCTGTAGGGAACTTGTGCTTGTTACGCGCACCCATCAACGACGGATCACTCGAAAATCAAATTTTTTATTTAGGTTTGGCATAGGGTAACTGCTCAATCAATTCGGTGATGTAATAACGATCCAATCCTGACAGGGCAACGACTCCGCCAGCCTGAAGATCCAAATCACCAAACGCGTTCACAAGCCCTTCATTGATGTATAAATGCACCACCTCGCCGATAATGAAATGCGTTCCGTTTAAAGTAATGGGAATTTCTTCGCACAGCTTGAGACCAAACTTAATGGGTGACTCTGCAACGAAGGGCGCATCAAAATCGGCCAATCGTTCTGATTTAAGGCCTACTGCATCAAACTCCGACACAGCGTCAGGATAACGCGCGGCCGTTTGATGAGCCGCGGCGTAAAAATCGTGCGTTACATGATTAATCGTATAACAACCCGTGCGTCGAATATTGCGCAGAGTGTGGCGATCCACGCTGCCGGGGCGGATCACCAAACCGATCAGGGGCGGTGCGGAACCCAAATGCACAACAGAACTCATAATCGCTAAATTTTCTCCAGAACATTCGTCGCTGGTACCGATTAAATTCGCCGGTTTATAGCCGCTGATACTGTTGATTAAGGACGCGCGATAACGTTGCTCCCAACCTGCTATTGCCTCGCTATTTGCCCACTGCCCTACCATGCTATCTCACCCCCATCCCAGGCTCTGAATGAACCACTGTCATCCGCACTCAACTGGCTTAATACATCGATCAAATACCTTCCTGCCTGTTGCGTGTTGAACAATCGCCCCTCTGGCACGGAAGCCTGAAACGGTGCAGATAGCGCCGTGTCGACCGTACCGGGATGATAAGCGATCACGAGATTCAACGGCCGCGTCCGACGCCACTCGACACTAATGGTCCGCAGCGCCATGTTCAACGCGGCCTTCGAGACTCGGTAACTCAGCCAACCACCCAGCCTATTGTCCGCAATCGAGCCCACTCGTGCTGACAAGGCGACTAAGCTGATCGCCTGCTTGCGTGAAAAGCTTTGCTCAATAGCTTGAGCTAACGCAATTGTTGAGTACGCGTTCACCTCAATCGAATGAAGTAATGCGTCTTTTTTGACGTCGGCCAAGCGTTTTTCTGGTGTAAAACTCTCGCCGTGCAAAAAACCGATGGTATTTATGACGCAACAAGGGGTCGATACGCGCTTGAACACATCGGCAAGTGTCTCTGGGCAACTCACATCCCCTTGTACAAATTGAACCCTAGAATCGGCATGTGTACGCGCTGACCGCGACAATACAACAAGTCTCTCCACCTCAGCTTGCTGCAAGATCTGCGCTGAGATACCCGAGCCAATACCACCGTAACCGACAATCACGTAATCACGACAGTTCATATTAAGGCTCACAGCCCAATGCAACCGAACAACCGTAGAGCTTTTCGTAACGCCGCTTGGCCCACCTCGCGTAAATAGCGTTGACACAGGGCGCAAACACGCGCCATTGGATCGGTCGAAGGATCCAACCAAAGGATGTGTAAGACCACGCTGCCACCGATGCCTCTACACCCAGCAAATAATTACCCGCTGATATTTCCAAGTGTAAAACCTGCAGACGCTTCGCTTTTTCCGCCTGACTCAAATCTGTTGCGTGGATATCCACAAGTTGCAAGGCCTCTGACTTCCAACGTCGCAACAAACGCATTTCTTTGGCACACAAAGGGCACAAACCATCGTAATACAGTACCGCTGACATACTTCCTCCATTTGCCAAACTATACGCACGATTGGCGCAAACAGACCTATAAATGCCTGATCACTGGGTTTAGACTCAAGTAAGCAGCGTTAACAAGAATGATCATTGCCTACGTGTGGAGGTAACAATGGCTGAAAGAAAATTCGAAGACATTAATAATTTTCCGCGTGACGCGGTCTCAATTGACCCCTTCACTATCCCTATCGGCGAGGTTGATCCGGCGAACCCTTTTTTATTTGAGGCCGGTAAAGAATTACCTTGGTTCGCGCGACTCAGAGCCGACGACCCGGTGCACTACACCCCAGATTCCGCGTTCGGCCCATATTGGTCCGTCACCCGCTACGAAGATATTATGGCGGTAGATCTGGCGCACGATGTATTTTCGTCAGAGCCAATAATAACCATTGGCGAGCCATTGGAAGATTTTGATTTACCCATGTTTATCGCCATGGACCGTCCCAAACACGACAATCAACGCCGCGAAGTAGCTCCGGTCGTAGGACCTGCGAACCTTCCTAACTTCGAGAAACTCATTCGTGAGCGTACTCAATCTGTGCTGGACGAGCTACCCGTTGGCGAAGAATTCGACTGGGTCGAAAAAGTATCGGTTGAACTGACAACCCGCATGCTGGCAACTTTATTCGACTTTCCTTACGAGGAACGAGCCCGCTTAAAACGATGGTCTGATGTAGCAACGGCCACCCCCGGTACAGGTATAGTCGAGACAGAGGAGCACCGCAAAGCCGAACTATTGGAATGCGCCACGCGGTTTATTGAACTTTGGAACGAGCGTGTTAACCAGCCTCCCAAGTTCGACTTTGTATCCATGCTGGCCCACGGCGAAAGCACCAAAAATATGGATATGATGGAGTATTTAGGTAACCTCATTCTCTTGATTGTGGGCGGCAACGACACCACACGAAACACCATGTCAGCGAGCGCCTTGGCAATGCATCAAAACCCCGAGCAGTTCGAAGAGGTCAAGGCTGACCGCGGCTTAATCGAAAATATGGTGAGCGAAACGATACGTTGGCAAACGCCTCTTGCTCACATGCGTCGCAAAGCTAAGATGGACACTGTGCTCGGTGGCAAATCCATTAAAGCGGGCGACAAAGTCGTTATGTGGTATATCTCAGGTAACCGCGATGAAAGCGTATTCCCGAATGCCGATCAGTTCAACTTGCACCGCGACAACCTGCGTCGCCACTTGTCGTTCGGTTTTGGTATTCACCGCTGCATGGGCAATCGTCTTGCCGAAATGCAATTGAAGATCCTGTGGGAAGAAATCCTAGCTCGCTTCGACCGGGTCGAGGTCGTAGGCGAAGTCAAGCGCGGGCTGGGTGTTTTTGTCCGGGGCATCACCGAACTTCCCGTCGTATTACACAAGAAAGCCTAAACCTTCTAAGGCCATCGCGTCGCGGTGGCCTCTCCTCAATTTTCTTTCCCCAATAAATCGTTAACAGCGGCCAAACTGACGCCAGCACTGATCTCACTTGTCCGGTTAAACACCGTGCTTTAAAGGCGCTTTGCAAGCGGAGTGTGGCATTAAGGTAAGCGCCGAAAAGTGTTCTCAACATGACTCAAGCACAATTGCTTAAGGTAAAAAAAAGCCCGCCGAAGCGGGCTGGTACGAGCAAATTCGAATTAGAAACGGTAACTAAAATCGACGCCGTAAGCAGCTTGCGCAGACGGGTGATTAAAGGTGCCACCGAACTCTGGTGCAGGAATAACCTCTTGCAGGTAAAGTTCATCGGTAATGTTCTTACCCCATGCCGTCACCGACCACTGCTCACCCGAGACGCTAATGCGCAAGTTCAGTGTATCGTAGGCGTCACGCTGAGCATTTGAATTCGTTGCTGGATCATAGAAGTCCGAGTTAAAACCAGGGCCAAAGAACGCATTCCAAATGGTCGGTGATTCTTCACCTTGCAAAGTATGGAACCACATAGCGCCAGTGTACTGCCAATCAGCACGAACACTTAACTCCAAACCGTCGCCGAGTGACTTAACGTATTGAGCACCCAATGTTGCCGTCTTTTCAGGCGCCTGAGGTACATCATTACCCACACTCAAGGGCCGGTGACGGTTCGCTTCGATCTCTGAGGTCATCAAACCAATGCCACCGAACAAACTGATCTCTTCGTTCAGCACAAAGTTCACGTCGGCCTCAAAACCTTCAATGTATAACTCATCGATGGTTGTTACGCTGCGCAGTAAGCCGAACGGACCCGCGAAGAATTCGAAGAACTGGTTGTCATCAACATCGGTTCGGAACAAGGCCGCATTGACGCGCAAACGACGATCCATGAACTCACCCTTCAGACCTAACTCAATATTGCTAGACACCTCTTTGTCGTAGGCATCAGGAACGGAAATACCGGCGTTTACCGCTTCACCTGGACCGCCATATCCGGCGTTAAACCAGAAATTCAAGGTATCTTCAGTACCTACAGAGTTAAAGCCACCGCTGCGGAAACCTACGCCATAGCTAGCGTAGACATTAATTTCGTCGCTCGCCTGCCAGCTCCATGTCACTTTAGGCTGTAGTTGCGAGAACGATTCACTGCGGTTAGGAATCCCGTTGGGATAATTCGATAAGGCAGCGTTGATGGGCAAAGGCTGGAAATTGCCATCCAGTAAGTTCACGTTTAAGCCCGAGCCGCCCACATTCGGCACCTTATTGCTCACGTCCCGTGACTCGTAGTCATAACGCAAGGCAAAGGCCAATTCCATCGTGTCGCTGATATCAAATTCAACTTGACCATACACTGAGGCGACCGAAGTATCAAAGTCGTCCCAGAACAACAAATCGGTCGGGTTCGGGCCATTGGCTGGAACATAAGGCTGACGCAAGAAACCCGCACCGGTGTCCGCACCATAAGAGACAACTACTTCACGCTCGATTTCGGCAAGATAGAAACCGGCGATCCATCGCACGTCGGAATCTTCTTTGCTGGTAAAACGCACGTCTATCGACATATCCGTCTGATTGCGCTCTTGATACTGATATCCATCGCAGCTCAACGGCGTATAAGGACCGTACACACCGGCAAAGTTCGCGCCATCAGCAAATGGGTCATACCCAGCCCCACTACCGGAAGGTGGCAGAACACCGAAAGGCTGGAAAGCTGGACCAAAGAAATCGCTCGTAAAACTATTCAATGATGCACGATCTGCCAAGCAAGCAGGTGTCACTTCGTACCCATAGAACGTCGCCGCCGTACCATCGGACAACAAGTATTCCTCGAGGTCATTGTACGAAAAGCTAGCTGTCATATCGGCAAAGCCAGCGTCCATATCCAGCTTGATTGCGAGATCCATGGTTTCTTGTTCGTTTTCACCCGGCACGTTAAACACGAAGTTAAACGGCTGATCGTTTACGTCAACTGCAAAGGTCGG
>JALRFH010000016.1 GCA_023253715.1 Halieaceae bacterium | reverse complement strand
GTTGGAGCGTGGTGCTGTCCTTCAACACAATGTTGACCAAAGCCGTTTCGTAGCGCATGCCGATTTGGCCTTTCCACTTGGGCGAGAAAACGTAGCCGTACGTGGCATAGGCCGCATGGTTCAACTGGTTCATGTCCGTGAAGAAGCTGCGCAAGGTATCGGTCAAGAAGCTGGAGGAAACAGGCTCGAGCAACTGACTGGCCGAACGAACTTCAACATTGGCGCTTGACGACGTGCGCCATCCAAAGTCCACGCGGGCCTTGTCGTTCAAGGGCCATTCAACGTCGGACTGGAGGTTCAAGCGCTTAGAATTCCCAGGTACGTCAAAGCGCTGTTGGTAGGCTCCAAACGTAAAAGCAGTAGGGTACAACGGGTCGGTCGTAAAGAAATTGTCCTCGACATTGTGGTCATCCCCCCAGGAGTAGTTGGCGTCTGCGGTCCATTTCTTGTTTTCGTCGGCAAACTTGCGTTCGTAGCGGAAGGAGAGGTTTTGGTTGGAGCGGCTGCTGGTCTGGTCTTTAAACTGCACAGCCCCTGCGGGAACCCGGAGTCCTCGAAGCCCAGCCAGGCATGGTCGACCCCGAGGATGGCCGCCGCCCTGGCCATCTCCCCCCGGCGCACCTGCGCCAGGCCGAGCTCGGCAACCTCCTGCTAGGCGAGGGAGTGCAGGACGTCGCGTGCGCAGCATGCCAAGGACCACCTTAAAGCGATCCGCAAGAAATTGGCTGAAACGCGAAGGTGGATCGTTAAACTCTGACCTGAAAAGAATATCAACCAGAAACTGCCTATCCCGAAATTCATGGCGCTATGGCGGTAACGCCCGTGGCCAATAAACTGGTATACTGCGCGCCTTAATTTATGCCGATAACGCCGGAGATCACCATGGCGGAAACCAAAAATACCAGTACTTTGTGGGGCGGTCGCTTCAGCGAAGGTACCGACGCCTTCGTGCAACGCTTTACCGCCTCTGTCACCTTCGATCAGCGCATGGCGGAAGAAGACATCGAAGGCTCCCTCGCACATGCCGCCATGTTAAATGCCGTGGGCGTATTGACTGACGACGAGCTGGGTCAGATTCAAACGGGCTTAGCGCAAATTAAAGGCGAGATTGCCGCGGGTGAATTCCCCTGGTCAATCGAGCTGGAAGATGTGCACATGAACATCGAAAGCCGTTTAACGCAATTGATCGGTATGGCCGGCAAAAAATTGCACACCGGTCGTTCGCGCAACGATCAGGTCGCGACCGACATCCGACTGCACTTGCGCAAAAGTATTGATGAGATTGCCGCTGAAATTACGCGGTTACAAAACGGTATTATTGGTTTAGCCGCCCAGCATACCCTGACCATTATGCCGGGCTTTACGCATTTGCAGACCGCCCAACCTGTCTCATTTGGTCACCATTTGTTGGCTTGGAATGAAATGCTAGAGCGCGACTACTCGCGCTTGATCGACTGTCGCGAGCGCATGAATATGTGCCCCCTAGGGGCCGCCGCGCTCGCCGGAACGAGCTATCCGATCGACCGCCACCAAACAGCCGCTGCGCTTGGTTTTAGAGCGCCTACCGAAAACTCCTTAGACTCGGTATCCGACCGTGACTTCGCCGTTGAGTTTTGCGCCTTTGCCGCACTCACCATGACGCACCTATCACGCATGTCCGAAGAGTTAGTCTTATGGACATCGGCGCAGTTCGATTTTGTGCGCTTGCCCGATCGTTTTTGCACGGGCTCGTCGATCATGCCACAAAAGAAAAACCCCGACGTACCCGAACTGGTGCGCGGCAAGACGGGCCGCACCAACGGCCATTTGATGTCGATGTTAACACTGATGAAAAGCCAGCCCCTGGCCTACAACAAAGACAATCAAGAAGACAAAGAGCCGCTCTTTGACGCGATCGACACCGTGCGTGACTCCTTGCGGGCCTTCGCTGATATGGTGCCTAACATTCAACCCAATGCCGAAGCGATGCGCGCTGCAACTCTAAAAGGTTTTGCTACAGCAACCGACTTGGCAGACTACTTAGTACGCAAAGGCTTACCCTTTAGAGATGCACACGAAGTGGTCGGCTCCGCAGTGGGTCTGTGCGTTCAACGCAAAATCGATTTGAGTGATCTCAGCCTGGAAGAGCTGCAGGGTTTTAACAGCCTAATTCAGGCTGATGTTTTTGACGCCCTAACGCTCGAAGGCTCGCTGCAAGCTCGCGACCACATTGGCGGCACAGCGCCCAATCAAGTTAGCGCAGCATGCCAGCGTGCTCAGGCGAAAATTGCGGAGCGTGCTCTGTGAAAAAACTACTCATGATTATTGCCTGCCTGGGCCTACTTAGCGGCTGCGGTCAAATGGGACCTCTCGTGCCGGCTGACAAGGGCGAAGAGACAACTAAGGACTCGCAGTGACACTTCCTCCATTTTTTTCCTACGCGGGCTCATCGCTACACTGTGAGCAGGTCGCCTTAAGTCAGGTGGTCGATCAGTTTGGCACGCCAACGTATGTCTACAGTAAGGCGGCCATTACCGACGCGATGAGTGCCTATTTAAATGCCTTAGGCGACCACCCCGGCATGATTTGCTATGCGGTCAAAGCCAACAGCAACTTGGCCGTGTTGCAACTGCTGGCAGAGCTCGGTGCAGGTTTTGACATCGTGAGTGCGGGCGAGCTCGCCCGCGTCTTAGCGGCCGGCGGACGCGCTGACAAAGTCGTATTTTCTGGCGTCGCCAAAAAACGTGAAGAGATGGTCGCGGCACTAGAAGCAGGCATTCACTGCTTTAACGTCGAATCGATAGCCGAACTTGAGCTCTTAGCTGAAGTCGCCCAAGCGTTGGGTAAAGAAGCACCTGTGTCATTGCGCGTTAACCCCGACGTCGATGCAAAAACGCACCCCTACATTTCGACAGGCCTTGCCGAAAACAAATTTGGTATCAGCATGGAACACGCGTACCAAGCCTACACCTTTGCGCATGCGACCGAGGGCCTGCGAGTCATTGGCATTGACTGCCACATCGGCTCACAGCTGACCGAACTCGCGCCCTTTAAAGATGCGCTTGATCGTGTTTTAGATTTGGTCGATCGCCTGCGCGAAACCGGTATTGCGCTAGAGCATGTCGACGCCGGCGGCGGCTTGGGCGTGCGTTATAAAGACGAGACACCACCCGACATTACCGAGTATGTACAGGCGCTGAAAGGCCCGCTGGCCGCGCGCGGTTTGGGCTTAATGCTCGAACCCGGTCGCTCGATTGTGGCCAACGCCGGCACGTTAATTACGCAGGTCGACTTTTTGAAGACGACCGAAAAGCACAACTTTGCTCTCGTTGATGCGGCCATGAACGACCTACTGCGCCCGGCATTGTATCAGGCGTGGATGGACATTAAGCCGCTTGAAATGAACTCGGACGCCACCGAAAAAACCTGGAACATTGTAGGCCCCGTATGCGAAACCGGGGACTTTTTAGGCAAAGACCGTCGTCTAGCATTATCCGCTGGCGATCGTCTGGCGGTACTCGGGGCTGGTGCTTATGGCTTTGTTATGGCGTCAAACTACAATACGCGCCCTCGTGCTGCCGAAATTATGATCGATGGCGACCAGATTCATCTTGTGCGCGAACGCGAGACAGTGGCAGACTTGTTCAAACACGAGCACCTATTGTAGGAGCCAACATGTCGATTCGCTTCACAAAAATGCACGGTCTGGGTAACGACTTTTTAGTCCTGGACCTGCGCAATCAAAATGTGGAGTTAAGGCCCGAACGTATTTTGGCTTGGAGTGATCGCCATCGCGGCGTCGGTTTTGATCAGTTACTGGTTCTAGAACCGACAACCCAAACGGGCGTAGATTTTAAATACCGAATCTTTAACGCCGATGGCTCCGAAGTCGAACACTGCGGCAACGGTGCCCGCTGTGTCGCACGCTTTGCTCAACGCTCTAGCGGCCAAGCTGACTTTGTCTGTGAAACGGCGAGAGGCTTACTAACGCTGAACGTTTTGGACGATGATCACGTCAAGGTCGCGATGGGCATTCCAACCTTGAAGCCCAGCGAAATTCCTTTTATCGCCGATGATCCGGCATTCGTTTACGACCTA
>JALRFH010000248.1 GCA_023253715.1 Halieaceae bacterium | reverse complement strand
TGGTAGAGCAGATGTTTATCGGTGCGCATGCGCCCACGGGTATGGGAGAGGGGTTGGACGTTCATCGCCCATAAGGTTTAATTTTCGATCGGCGAATAACAACAATAAGGAAGCAGTCGATGTCGCAACCGCAGGTCTCTTTGGGATGGGTCGAACGCTGTCTGGGTGCGACGCCAGGGAAGCTTGAGGCTATCGTTTGGGACTCGGTGGGAACAGGGCAGGTCGCGGCAAGTTATCGCGGACGTCTGCAGTGGGCCGATCCCGGTCAGTCCACGCCAAGCTCTGTGGTCGTGAAATGTCCAAGCCAGGATCCGACCAGTCGAGCTACCAGTCTGGAGTTTGGCTTGTACGAAAAAGAATTGCTCTGGTATGAAGAGCTGCGGGTTCGTTCGAACATTCATTGTCCCGAGTATTTTGGCAGTTGGTTCGATGCCGATACGGGCAATTTTCAATTGCTTTTGCAGGATTGCTCGCCAGCTTGTCAAGGAGATCAGCTCCAAGGTGCTAGCCTCGCGCAGGTCGTTGCAGGCGTCAAAGAATTAGCTCACCTTCACGCCCCTTTCGTAGGTGATGAGTCCCTGGCTGCGCACCGTTTGTTTGCAAAAGATCAAGCCATGCGGGCGATTCGCATTGCCCTTTATGCAGAGTTTTGGCCCCAGTTTAAGGTTCGATATGAGAACCGGCTCGACGCTGAGATTTTGGCGATGGGTGATGTTGTTGCCGAGCATTACGCTGCTTTAGAGCAACGACAACCCCCGCTAACTACGCTGGTTCACGGCGATTTTCGTCTAGACAATTTACTGTTTGGATCGGACGACGAACGTCCTTTTGTATTGGATTGGCAAACGCTGGGTATCGGGTGTCCCATGAAAGATGTTGCGTACTTTATTGGTACAAGCATAGCGGACAGGGAAGAGCGACGAGTCAACGAAATGGCGCTACTTGGTTATTACTTCGCTACCTTAGAGCAAGCGAGTGTAGTCTTTGATCGAGACGTCTTACTGAAAGAATATAGGCTGCAGGCGATTTCAGGTCTTATCATGGCGGTGTTCTCTAGTATGTTGGTCGAGAGGACGGAGCGAGGCGATGAAATGTTTGCGGTTATGGCTGAGCGCCCCGGATGGCAAGCGCTAGAATTAGACAGTGTTGGTCTTTTGAACACGCTTGCATGAGTCAAATTCCATGACATTCTGTGACCCTGACGAAAGTCTTGTACACCGTGCAGCTCGATGGGTGCTAAGGACTGTGTTGTCCGCATCTAAACGTAGTGTAATAAGCGGGCACTGGGTGCTGTACCTTCTGGCAGTCGCTGTATATTTTACCATGGTCTCGTCCTCGCACACGGTCACTGCCGCTGGGCCTACGGATAAACCGTCTCAGAGCGAATTTATTTTGGCTTTAGATGCCGATTATTTTGCTCGCCTAGCGTCAGAACCCAGCTCTATCGCTGGGCTACTGCATGAAGACTTTAAATACCTAACGCATTATCAAACGGAGCTTGATAAGTCCCGTTTGCTCGAGTATCTAAAACAAAGCCCGAATCTAGTCGAGCGCTTCCAGTTGGGTGACCGTTATGTTTTTGCCGCGGGTGATGAGGTGCTTGTCTGGGGGACGGTTCGAACCCAGGGGCACAGTGATAAATTTGAGTCTGTGACTTCACGCTACTGGCATGTGTGGCAACGCACTGGATCGCAATGGTTGTTGGTTACGCGGCAAGCGAGATTGCTCAAGTAGGTTGGGTCGTATTTTGGTAGTCGCGTAATCAGAGGTATATGAATTTACCAATTGGGCTTGATCGGTGTCGCCTCGGGCGTGAAGAGTTCTTGCCCAAGCGGTTCGTTCACGCTGTAGTCTGTCCAGATAGCCTCGTTAGCTTTGATGCCGTTGTAAAATAGTCGTACTCGTCCTGCCTGTAACCAAGAATCTCCCGGTTTCCGGAAGAAGTTGGAGTAACGCCTTTCATGCCAACCCTTTGCCGTGTTGAAGCCAACATACAAGATGGCGAAGTCCTTTTGTCTGAATCCGAATAAGGTACTGCCTCCGCTAGGATCGGTCAGTGTGACCATGTAGGCAGGTACGCCGTCAATCATGTCATCGGCATTCCGAGTTTGCTGCCAACCTTGGTCTAAAGCATGTCGAATGGCGCTAAATCCAAAGTTGTTAGCCCACATTTTGTCTGCGTCAACGCCCTCCATTATCCCGTCTTGGTTGTACGTTCTATTGCCATCGAATGCCAGGAAAAGGGCCAGTTCCTGGTTATGCCATGCTTCAATTCTGACCTTACCACTAGCTTTGTGCGCGTCAGGCTTTTCTTGCGCAAACTCTCGCCACATCGCATAGTCCTGCCAAAGCGTTTCGGATCCATCGCGTGAACGGATAATGTTGTAACCCGAAAGGAATAAGGTCGTGGGGTATCGGAAACGGTCGCCACCAGAAAACATATAGGCATTTTCGATAATGCTACGGGCGTTGAGTTCAGGATGTATTTGCGTTGCGCCAGGAGCGTCTGATCCAGGTCGCTCAGCTCGTGGTCACGGCCCGACGCGTCGCCGAGCTTGAGCACGCGGGCCGACAGCAGCCCGAGCTCCTGCCGCCAGCGCAGCAAGGACCCTTCCGGCCTGCCTCACTCATGCGCATCAAGGCGGGCGTTGATGCCGACGGCAATTTGACGGCATGGGATGCATCGCGAGCAGGCGGTGATATCTCGCCTGATACCTTCCGTGGTCTATTGCCAGCGCTATATCCCTGGATGGGAGATGGCATGGTCGAAGGCGTGGCTAACTTG
>JALRFH010000170.1 GCA_023253715.1 Halieaceae bacterium | reverse complement strand
AAAGCGGTTCACGATCTTTCTACCGCAGAAGGGGATGATTACACGCCTGAGATCTCAGGCTTGATCAGCCAGACCTTCTTTGACGACACCATTGGCGTTGCCTTGTCTGGCTCATTCCAGGAGCGTAACAACGGTCAGGCTGGTGCGTTTAATACGCAGTGGTTTGAGCGTCCTGGGCAGGCGATTCCCGACAACGGCCAGCAGACCAACAAGCCCGGTGAAGGGGATCTGGCTGCGTTGCCTCAGCAGATCGTATACCAGCTTGACGAGTGGGAGCGCACGCGTATCAACGGTCAGTTGACCTTGCAATGGCGCCCTGTCGAGTCCGTGACGGCTACGTTGGATTACACCATGGCGGAGCTTGAGCTCGACCATCGTTACAACAACATGTCGATTTGGTTCAGCCCAACGGGTCAGTCAGCGACTTGGACGGATGGTCCGATCGCTTCGCCCTTGGTTTATACCGAAACCTTCAACCAGCCCGACACCCCGATGGGCGCCGGCGTAGATGCGTCGAAAAACGAGCGTTCATCGCTAGGCTTTAACTTGCAGTGGGATGTTACGGATCGTTTGACTTTGGAATTGGATCATCACGATTCCAAAGCGGAGCGTAACCCCAACAGTCCCTACGGCAGTTCAGCCAACTTGTCGATTGCGGCATTTGGTCGTGAAGGTGCGTCGGTTGATTTTTCTCAGGAAATTCCAGTAACCACGATCACTCGCAATGACCCGCTGTCACCGGATGATATGCAGATTACCGGTAGTGTGTTCGCCAACAGCTGGGCGGAGATGAACATCGAGCAGACCCGTTTGAACGGTACCTTTGAGTTTAACGAGTCGCTATCGATCGATTTCGGTATCAGCCAGTCGGATCTTGATAACTTCGAGGCAGGCAGCATCGTCCAGCGTAACAGCTGGGGGCAGAACCAAGCGTCGGCTTTTGGAGCCATTGCCGATTTAATGGTGCCTGCATCGTTACAAGGTATTTATGACCAACTGGCTGGTGGCAATCAGATCACGAACAATTTCTTCATGTTCGATATGGCGGCTATTGCAGAGCGAGGTGCTTTCTTGCAATCGCTACCTTCGACTGACACCTATTACTTGCCAACTGCGCTAGCAGGCGGTGATTGCGGTACAGGTTTCTGTGCAGACAGCAATAAAGGGTTTGGTAATCAGTTCCGCGAAGAGACTCAATCAGCGTTCATCCAGGTAAATTATGACGGTGTAATGTTTGACCGTGACTTTAGCCTCCGCGCTGGCGTTCGCTACGAAGAAACGGACGTGACGTCGAGTGCTGAGTCGCAGGACTACGTTCGCATCGAGTGGGCATCTACCAACGAATTTTCGGCGGTACCCTCAGGTGACACCATTCCTTCAGCGTTGACGGGTAAGTACGACTACACCTTGCCAAGCATCGACTTTAGCATTGATGTGACTGAGGATATTAAGTTCCGAGCGTCGTACAGCGAGACGATTGCGCGTTCACCGTTCTCGAACCTAGTCGGTAACTTGTCGATTGGTACGGTATTGCGCGTTGTAGAGGGTGAACACACAGCCGACGGTTTTGTGGGTAACCCAGGCTTGCTGCCACACGAAGCTGAGAACTGGGATTTCTCATTAGAGTATTACTACGGGGATTCCAGCTACGTCTCGGTCGGTTACTTCGACAAGAGCGTAGAGAACTTCGTGACCGCAGGTGAGCAAGAAGACGTCGTATTGTTCCCGAACTTGGCGCACCCTGCGTTGGGTCCTTTGTATTCGGCAGCCATCGATGCTTTGGGTGTCACAGCCTCTAACGCAGATATTCGTGACTATATCTTTACGAACTTCCCGAATGAGCCTGGCGTTGATGTTGCTGCCCAGACGATTACGGGCGTGGTTGGTCGAGACGATCCAGCGTACTTTGATGTTGACACAAGCTTGAACTCAGCTGAAATTGCTGAAATCGACGGTTGGGAAATTGCATGGCAGCATGACTTTGCAGACACGGGTTTTGGCTTTATTGCGAACGCCACGTTTGCTGACGGCACCGCTGTGTTCAATCGCCTATCGAACGATCCTCAGTTTGCGCTGCCAGGCTTGAGCGATACTCGCAACTTTATTGCCTACTACGACAAGTACGGTATTCAGGTGCGTGTTGCTTACAACTGGCGTGACGAATTCTTCACTGGCGGCGTAACACAGCCGGGCTACCAGGAAGAATACGAGCAGTGGGATGCTAACGCGTCTTACGAATTGACTGATTCGTTCACAGTCTTTGTAGAGGGTATTAACTTGACCAACGAAACGTTCCGTAGCTTTGGTCGTAGCTCTTACCAGCTCTACAACGTAGGTCAAAGCGGAGCGCGTTACCAGTTTGGTTTCCGCTACGTCTACTAAATCCGTCGCACTTGAGTGATCGGGTAATCCGTAAAACCGCTCTTCGGAGCGGTTTTTTTATGATGAGTACACAATTCCTGTTAGGTTCAAAGACGCTGATTTGACTATAATGCCGTATGATCGAACAGAATAATTCAGCCGTTAAGCGTGTAGTGATTGTAGGTGGTGGTACTGCCGGGTGGCTGGTTGCCGCCTCTTTGGCTGCACATTTCGATACGTCTGACCAGGGCTTCAGTGTTATTCTGGTGGAGTCCGATACTGTGGGGACGATCGGCGTGGGCGAAGGTACTTGGCCCTCGATGAGAACCACCTTAAACAAAATTGGTATTAGTGAAACTGAGTTTGTACGTCAGTGTGGCGCCAGCTTCAAGCAGGGATCGCAGTTTAGAGGCTGGAGTCAAGGCGGCGGCGAGTCTTACTACCACCCATTTTCGCTGCCAGAGCAATTCACATCAGTAAATCCCTGGGATTGGTGGCAATCGACCAACTCGGAAGCTGACTATGCCAATACGGTCAGTAGTCAGGCGAGCGTGTGTGAGGCGAGCAAAGCGCCCAAGCAGATTGACATGCCAGGCTACGCTTACGCGTTGAACTATGGTTATCATTTAGACGCAGGTAAATTTGCGGAACTATTGCGGACCCATTCGACCGAGCGGCTGGGTGTAAACCATATTGTGGACCATTTGGTGGGCGTCGAGACCGACGCTGATGACTTTTTGGTTGGTGTTCGTGGTGAAAAGAGCGGTTTGATTGAGGGTGATTTATTTATCGACTGCAGCGGTTTTCATGCGTTTTTACTGAACGGGTACTACGGGATCGGGGTAAATACAGAGCCGTCTAAATACCTGTTTAATGATCGAGCGCTGGCGGTTCAATTGCCCTACGAAAATGAGCAGTCACCGATCGCATCCGTGACGCTGGGGACAGCGCACTCTGCAGGCTGGACGTGGGATATTGGTTTGCAGCACCGGCGAGGTGTTGGTCGTATCTTCAGCAGTGCCCATCAGACCGATGACGAAGCCGAGGCCGGTTTGCGCGACTACGTTCAACAGACGGCGCCTCATGTTAAGTTTGATGAATTAAGCCCTCGCCAGATCAAGTTTCAAAGTGGATTTAGAGATAAGTTCTGGCACAAAAACTGCGTTGCGGTAGGGCTGTCGGCAGGCTTTGTCGAGCCGCTGGAAGCATCGGCTCTGGTGTTGGTCGAGCTGAGTGCCAAGTTTTTATGTGACCACATGCCGGTAGATAGGCAGACCATGGCAATTACCGCCAAGCGCTTTAATGCCCAGTTTACCTATCGTTGGAAGGAGATCGTGCGATTCTTAAAGCTGCATTACGTATTGAACCGTCGTAGCGACAGCGAATACTGGCAAGCGCACCGACAGACTGAAACCAGCCCAGATGATCTTATTGAGCTGCTAGCGCTCTGGCACACTCGAGCGCCGTGGCATCAAGACGAGGGGCGTGTTGACGATCTGTTTCCCTCGGCAAGCTACCAGTATGTATTGTATGGTATGGGGTTTGAGACCAAGGGTAACGGCCATGTCAAACGACATGCGCCTAATTTTGACGCCGTGTCGCGCCTGCGTCACCAGCAAGAGCAAAAGTACTTGAGCCACTTGCCAACGAACCGAGAGTTGGTGCAGCAATTACTGACGCGTGAGTTTCGCGCGCCTTGAACAATACCTAAGGATTTCTAATGGCAAATATCCAAAAATTGAACAATGTCGATCACCAAAATCTTCGTGTAAAAACCGGTTACGGCGCGGAATTTGGCGATGACATCATGTTTGCTATGACCTTCCCTGGAGAAATGCGCGCAATTCAAGCGCATTACCCGATACTGATCTACAAAGATCCCAACAGCGGGAAGTTGGCGCCAGTCGCCTTATTGGGTTTTGAACGTGGCGAGAACTTGTTCTTAAAAGAGGGTGAGTGGGACGCAGCATATGTCCCGGCTATGATTCGGCGACAGCCCTTTATGGTGGGCCAAGAACCCGGCACCGGCGGTGAGCGTCAGCGTGTTGTGGCGATCGATGTGGAACACCCCAGAGTGAATACTGAAGAGGGCGAGCTATTGTTTCTTCCGCAAGGCGGAACCACCGAGTTTTTAGAGCAGACGGCCTCGATGCTGGAGGGTTTGTTTCACGCCCAAGCAGCGAGTGAGGCTTTTATGCAGGCGTTAGCAGAGCAGAGCTTGATTCAGTCGGTCACGCTAAACATCCGTTTAAAAGATGGCAGCGAATACTCTCTGGAGGATTTCTACACGATTGACGATGAGGCGCTGCAGAAAGCCGACAATCAAGTGCTGGACGCGCTCAGTAAAGATGGCTGGTTGCTACCGGCCTATATGATGTTAGCCTCTTTATCGCAGCTGCAGTCGCTGATAGGGCGTCGTAATCAGCGCTTGTAAGTGAGCATTCTATGACGGTCGCAGAAATACAAGTCAATGATGCGCATGGCTGGGCTGACATTCCCGAAGCCGTGTTGTCTGCGACTGAGCCGGTAATACTGCGTGGTCTAGTCGCAACTTGGCCCTGTGTGTCACAGCAGAAGCAGGATCCCAATGCAGCGCTGTCGATGTTAACGGATCGGTACTCAGGACGCCCCGTCAGTACGTTTTTGGGCGAAGCCAACATCAAGGGACGTTTCTTTTACAACGAAGCATTAACAGGCTTTAACTTTTTGCAGCTTGAAGCACGCTTGGACGATGTCATAACGAAGTTGAAAGAGCATCGCGGTGACACCGATGCACCCGCGATTTATGTGGGATCCACCAATTTAGACGCCTGGCTACCTGGGTTCAGGGCGCAGAACGATTTACCTCTTGCTGCTCTCGATCCGATTGCGAGCTTGTGGATCGGCAATAAAACACGAGTGGCGCCTCATTTCGATTTGCCGCAGAACATCGCCTGTTGTGTCATGGGGCGACGTCGTTTTACTTTGTTTCCGCCCGAGCAAATCGAAAACCTCTATATTGGTCCCTTAGATCTGACGCCCGCGGGACAGCCGATCAGCTTGGTCGATTTTAATGATATTGATATCCAGCGTTTCCCCAAGGCGAAAACAGCGCTTCAGCACGCGGTCATTGCTAATTTGGAGCCTGGTGACGCGCTGCTGGTACCCAGTATGTGGTGGCATCAAGTAGAAGCGCTGGATGATATCAATATTCTCGTAAATTATTGGTGGTCGACAGTGCCAGAGTATTTGGGGGCTCCAGGTGATGCTTTGTTGCACGCTATGCTCAGCATTCGGGCGCTGCCTAAAACGCAGAGAGACGCCTGGCGACGTTTTTTTGACTACTACATTTTTGAGGCGGATGAGTTGACGCATCAGCACATCCCAGAGGGTGCTTTGGGTCGGTTGGGTGCGATGGACGAGGCCCGAGCCAAGCGCGCTAGGGCTTTATTGCTTAATCAACTCAAACGATAATTGGGTTTCCGGAGATTCTATGCAAGCCATTAAAAAGGTTGTCATTGCGGGTGGGGGCACTGCCGGTTGGATGGCCGCCGCCGCTTTATCAAAATTGGTCGGTCAGAAACTCGATATCACCCTAGTCGAGTCGGAAGCGATTGGTACGATCGGTGTAGGTGAGGCGACGATTCCTTCGATATTGACCATCAATCGTTTATTGCAAATTCCGGAGCCCGAATTTTTGCGCGAGACAAAAGCGACCTTCAAGTTGGGAATCGCATTCGAAAACTGGCGAAAATTAGGTCATCGCTACATCCATTCATTTGGCGATACGGGCACAGGATGCTGGGCTGCTGGTTTTCACCACTTTTGGCGGCGGGGTTTAAACGAGGGGTACTCAAAACCCTACGGAGATTACTGTTTAGAGTTGAAAGCGGCCGAGGCCAATCGTTTTGGCTTGTTAAGCCAGCAGAAGGTAAATTACGCTTACCACTTAGATGCGACACTGTACGCTGCGTATTTGCGAAAATTAGCAGAACAAGCTGGCGTGAGGCGGATCGAGGGTATGATTGACCAGGTCCTCAAGACCGAGACTGGGGATATTCAGGCGCTTCGCCTAGCCGATGGGCAGACTATTAACGGCGACTTGTTTGTTGACTGCACCGGGTTTAGGGGCCTACTGATCGAGGATTCGTTAAAGACGGGCTACGACGATTGGTCCGAATGGCTACCCTGCGATCGCGCGGTCGCGATGCAAACAGAATCGGTAGCCGATCCCATTCCGTATACCCGCTCTATCGCGCACGGTAGTGGTTGGCAGTGGCGCATACCTTTGCAACACCGAGTCGGCAATGGTTTGGTGTATTGCTCCGACTACCTCAGCGATGATGAAGCAACAGCTTTGTTGCACCGCCACACGACGGGCAAGCCCACGACTGATCCACGTTTAATTCGTTTTCAAACGGGGCAACGCAAGCAGTATTGGAATAAAAACTGCGTCGCAATCGGCTTATCCAGTGGTTTTATTGAACCCCTGGAGTCGACCAGTATTCATTTCATACAGAACGGTTTACTGTGGTTATTGCTGATGTTCCCGAGTCAGGGGATCGCTGACTCGGTTCGGAATGAATATAACGCGAAATTACGTCGCGAGGCCGAGCATATTCGCGACTTTATCGTGCTGCACTACCACTTAACTGAGCGCGCCGATACCGAGTTTTGGAACCGGTGTCGTACCATGCACATTCCTGACACCCTTAAACATCGCATGGAGCTATTTAGAGAAACAGGTACGGTGTATAAGTTGCAAGACGATGTCTTTGCAGAAAACTCTTGGGTGCAAGTCATGATGGGGCAGGGGCTCATTCCTGAGGCTTATCATCCTATTGTTGATCAGATGTCAGGACCCGAATTGTCGCAGTTTTTGGCAAAAAACATGGAGAAGGTCGAGCAGGGAATGTCTCAGTTGCCCGACCACACTGCGTTTATTCGCCGCTACGCGCAGTTGTAGGAGTCAAACTGGGATGACGAAGTCGTGCCTTTGACTCCCCTAGGCTTCATTAAGCCCTGAGTTGAACGAGCAGCTGGTCCCACGAGTCTTGATCAGCATGGTCGTTATACGCTAGCGGCAGATTATTTTTCTGCCCTCGCTCGGTGGCCAGCGGATTGGTAAAGCCGTGCATGGCGCCATCGTAACCAACGAATAAATAGTCTGCCTTCGCGGCTTCCATTTCTGCTTTGAATGCCGAGACTTGCTCTGCCGGGATCATGACATCATCGTTGCCATGGA
>JALRFH010000087.1 GCA_023253715.1 Halieaceae bacterium | reverse complement strand
CTGCGGTACCCACATCGCGCTACAGGCTAATACCCTATGTGTTCACGGCGATACGCCATCGGCTTTAGCCGCCTTACAAGAACTACGCACTTTGCGTGACACCCGATGTTGACTGAAGACGAGTTAGAGCTGAGCGCCGATGTCGAGGCTGTCCTGGTGTCTCACAATCCTCGAGGCATGGCTCGTCTTCGCGCGCAACTGCAGCCCGGCTATTGCGCCCGAGCCGCGCAGCAACTGTGGGATCGGCGCAGCCAAACCATCTTAATCGGAACAGGTTTTCCGGTTGCCAACACCTTTGAAACAGATGGTCCAGCAGGTGCGATGGCCTTATACGATGCGCTAGCGCGTTTGGGTGCTGACGTGTGGCTAGCGGGCCCTCCCTCTTTGGCTGCGGTGCTCGCGCCCACACACCAAGTGTTAGCTTTGACTGCCGCTAATGCCGATACCCAGCAACGCCATTGTGATGACAGTTTAGCAAGAATACAGCCAGACTTAATCGTCGCGATCGAAGTCCCTGGCGCCGCTCAAGACGGCCGCTATTACAATATCCGAGGCATTGACATCTCAGCCCAGTGTGGCAACTTCGAAAGTTTTATGCGCACCCAAGGCTGCCCAACGATTGGCATCGGCGATGGCGGCAATGAGGCGGGCATGGGTAATATCGATGCGAGAGCCGCCGACCTACCCATCGTTCAGGCTGCAGGCAAGTGCAGCGAACTGGTCATAGCGGACGTGAGTAACTGGGGCGCCTACGCCTTGGTCGGCTTCCTAGGACGCTGGTCGAAAGAACCCTTCCTTCAAGATTTACGTGATCGCCCTTTACTCGAGTGGTTGACCGACCACGGCGCAGTGGACGGCGTGACACACGAACCCACAGCAACTGAGGACGGGCTTGCGCTAGGGAGCGGCAATCGACTGATTGATACCCTCTTGAGGGTGTTTCAACCTCAGAAGGATACACCATGACCCAAACAGATCTGGCTTTTCTGAATGGCCAATACCTACCAAAGAGCGAAGCACGAATTTCGCCGATGGATCGAGGCTTTCTATTCGGCGACGGCATTTACGAGGTGATCCCTTGTCATCATCGCAAACCGATCGGACTGAAGCGTCATATCGACCGTTTGCAAACGAATCTTCGAGCCATTGGCTTTGCGCCCTACGCCAGCGACGAGCACTGGGCAACGATTATCACCACTCTCGCTGAGCAATCACGCTCAGAGCACTGCGGGGTCTATTTACACGTGTCCAGAGGGGTGGCTGCCAAACGCCATCACACCTTCAGCAAGGACCTAACACCGACCGAATTTGCTTACAGCTTTGAAATACCCGCCCCACCCTCAAGCTCGAATAAGCCGCACGCTGGCTTGAAGTTAAAGTCACAGGAAGATCTGCGTTGGTTCCATTGTGACGTGAAGGTCACCGCTTTACTCGGCAACGTTTTGCATTATCAGCAAGCGGTTGACTCAGGATTTGATGAGGCGCTGCTGTACCGGCCCGGCGGTCGCGTTACAGAGGCTTCAGCGAGCAACGTGTTTTGCGTCAAGGACGGTATCGTCTACACTCCACCCCTAAGCAATACGCTTTTACCCGGTATCACCCGCGGTCTAATTATCGATGTATTGCAAGACCACAGCCAAATCGAGGTGAAACAACAAGACTTGACGGTAGAGGATTTTCTGGCGGCCGACGAGGTCTGGCTAAGCTCATCCACCCGAGAAATTGCCCCGGTCAGCCAAATCGATGACCATCTGATTAAGGGCGGCACCTCCGGGCCAATGTGGGAACGAGTGATCGACCTGTTTCAAGAGCACAAATACGAATACGCATGACACGTCCAACATTTGCTTATATCGACTTGCAAGCACTGCAGCATAATGCCCAGTGGTTAAAACACCAATGTAAGGGCAGTAAACTGATGTGCGTGGTTAAGGCCGATGCCTACGGTCACAGCTTAGCATTAGTCGCCCCAGCCCTCGCCGACATTGCCGATGGTTTCGCCGTGGCTCACAGCGCCGAGGGAATCGAGTTAAGAGCGCTCAATGCTGACGTGCCCATTTTGATTCTTGAGGGTGCCTTTGAGCCCGAAGACGTGGAACTCGCGTACCAATACCGTTTGACCTTAGCGCTCACCAACATACACCAGGTAAACGATTATTTGGCGCGCCCATCACAGCAACGACCCTCGGTTTGGCTTAAAGTCGACACGGGCATGCACCGCTTAGGCCTA
Source organism: Halieaceae bacterium (assembly GCA_023253715.1). GTDB lineage: Bacteria > Pseudomonadota > Gammaproteobacteria > Pseudomonadales > Halieaceae > Aequoribacter. Next base: position 5,704 of record JALRFH010000087.1, on the reverse strand, counting down.
TCGGAGACACAGCTAACAACTCTGTGTGAGAGTCACCAATTGCCAGCGGACACCGTAATTTTCACCCACTTTTCAGACGCCGATACTGATGCGATCAAGACCCGTTTACAACTGGCGAAATTGACCGAGCTGGGCCGCCGCTATGGCCTGGGTATGAGTGCTGCGAACTCTCCCGCGTGCTTACACTACCCAGAAAGCCATCTCGACTGGGTTCGGCCCGGTTACGCCATTTATGGCGGCTGCCCGTTCGATACTTTAGACCCCAATTTACAACCGGTAATGAAAGTGCACACTCGCATACACAGCATAAGATCACTACAATCCGGGGAATGCGTCGGTTATGGCAGCACGTGGTGTGCGCAACAACCAACACGCATAGCGACGCTCCCTATAGGTTATGCAGACGGTTACCCTAGAAGTATAAAAAGTGCGACTCCAGTTTGGTTACACAACCGAAGTGTGCCGATTGTTGGCCGTGTATCGATGGATCTCATCACGATAGATGTCACTCAGGTCCCGCAGGCTGCTGAGGGCGATTTGGTCGAGTTGTGGGGAGACAACATACGTCTTCACACGCTAGCGCAACACAACGACCTATCTGGCTACGAGATTATGGCGCGAATTCCTAAACGCTTGCGCCGCAGCAGCGATTGGTTACTATAAATTGACCCAACTACTCAAAGCTGGTTGCAAAAACTTCGTGCCATCGGGCGTTTCAAAGACGGTGCTTGACTCCCGGATCTCTATCACTGTCATGCCGGCAATTTGATCACCCACGGTCCACCATTGTCGATTGATCATAATTTTGCTGGGGCCAGAATTTTGATAATCATGCGCGCTGTACAAGAGTGTCGGAACTCGGTCACGAACGTCTTGATCCAGGGTTTCAAGTAGGGGTAATTGACTGGCGATAACCGCATCGCGTTGGCTGCTGTTTAATAGACTTTGCGCACCTGCCAGCAAGGCTTGCTCGTCAATGATGGAATTGACCTCTGCCGGCGATTCTAATGCCATCGGTGCCCCCTGTGCCTTGCTAAAGGTCGGGCTAACCTCCCGTTCTGGTTCTGGTTCTGGTTCTGGTTTCCGGGCTAGCTCACGCTCTTGCTGTGCGCGCTCGTACAGAGCCTGCACCGCAGCGGAAGACTGCGATTCATCTGGGATTACCATCGGCTTGCCGGCGTCACTCTCGGTCAATCCATCCGAGGTCGAAGCATCCACTGAAACACTCAATGAAGACTCTGATGTCGCCGTGGTCTCGTGGGGGGGATTGACCCGCATCCAACCAAGCGTCGCGGCGACACCCACCAACAGCGCTAACACCAGGCTCAGCAACCACCACGACACGTTCGGCGCGCGTTGCACGGTCTCGACCGATACCCGTTCTCCCGCGGCCCGTCGGTGCGCCTCACTCACTAATGACATCGATTACAGTCCATTCCATACTTCCGATAAGCGTGCCGAACTGGGTCGCTCGTTCATGTTCGCAGCCAGAGCCACAAGCGTTTCTCGACCCACCATACCATCCGTCTTTAAACCCTGCTGCGCCTGAAATTGAATAACTCTTTCGTGTAGCGCTTGCGTAAACACCTCATCGGCAAGCACTTGGTTAGTTTTATCGTAACGACCGAAACGTTGCGCGATATCAATCACATCCAAACCGATAGAGCCAAGCCCCACTGCGGTATCAAAGCCCATGGGCGGACGCCATAAATACAGATATTCACCCGTCCACAATGATGCCAGCTCATCCAAATTTGCCGCCACCGAACCCGAGTCAGAGATCAAGCGGACCCCGGCAAGCCGGCCCTCAACCAGCTCGACTTGATCAAGCAGCACATAATGTTTTTCTCTCAAAGGCGTCAATAAATGTAAAATGACTGGGCGATTTAAGCGCGCGATGCTCTGCCAATCGCCCTGATCTGCCTCGACACAACGCAACAATGCGTCATTCGTACACGCCGCCCCAAACCCCTCGTAGGACGCCCAAAGGATTTGCTTAAGCGGCACGTAATCGCGGATAGGCAGCGGTCTAAATTGGTCTGCTGTAGGCATTGTGCTCGGTTCGTTCGCCACCTCACTGACCTTGATCCCTTGGTTACTTCGTTGCAACCCAAACCAAACAACGACCACAAGAAACGCGAGGACCCCGATACTCGCCAAGAGCACCCATGGACCCTTCGTTCGTGCTGCCGGCGTGGTTCGCACCTGCACCTCACCATCGGTTTGCCACAATTCTTGAGCCGCTAGGTGCGTTAGTTTTTTATCCGCACTGCGTTTTTGCTTGGCGAAAAGGGCCACTAACACTCGATCAGACAACAAGTTGATGAGCCTCGGTACTCCGCCCGTTCGCTCATGAATCGCGCGAATACTGGCATCACTGAAAGGACTGACACCAGGCGCCATACCCGCAACCGACAGTCGGTGCTGTATATATTCACGCGTCTCATCTAAGGTCAACGCGCCCAACTTGTAGCGGCCAGTGATGCGTTGATTTAACTGTCTAAGCTCTGGTTTATTCAGCTTGGCCATCAGTTCGGGCTGGCCGATTAGCACTATTTGTAGCAGTTTTTGCGTATCAGTCTCTAGATTTGTCAACAAGCGAACCTGTTCTAAGACGTCGAGTCCGAGATGCTGTGCCTCATCGACCATCAAGATACTGCGCCGACCGCGCTCATGATTCAGCAGCAAGAAGTCTCGAAGTTTATCCGTCAGAACCTTGAGGCTTGCGCCCTCTTCAACCTCAATACCAAAGGCATCACAGGCCGACGCTAAAAATTCTTGCGATGATAAGGCTGGGTTTTGAATCGTAGCAATGTCGGTACTGTCGGGTAGCTGTGCCAAAAAATAGCGGTTTAAAGTGGTTTTACCGGTGCCGACTTCACCCGTTAATATCACAAAGCCGCCACCGGCTACCCCATAGAGCAGGTGGGCGAGCGCGTCTTTGTGGCGTGCACTTAGATAGAGGTATCGCGGATTGACGGCAATCGAAAATGGCGCCTCAGCCAAACCAAAATATTCAAAATACATACACCACCTCAGTCACGGATGAGCACATTATGCCCCAGGCCTTTGGCTAGGAAAACAGGCGGTCACTGTCCCTTTACCTGACACAGTCGCTCAAGGGTACAATCGCACCACTCTATGATCGACTCGGCGTCACGGATACCCGCATCCAGCACCAAAGCAACCCCTTGCATACGAGTGCTTAAGCTTGAAAAATTCGGGTAGTTCTTGTTTCGGATGCGATAGTAAAGACTCAAATTTCTTTGAACGTGCTCACGCCGTTCTCGCACCTCTTCCATCAAGTCTGCCACATTCTCTTCCGATAAGTTATAGAGTTTGATAAACAGCTCATCCTTGGCAAGTCTGGGTTTCGTGCTTTCGTGCACCCATGCACGCAAATACTCGTGTCCCTCGGGGGTTAAACGATACACGGTTTTATCGGGGCGCTTCTGTTGTGATATTGCACGGGAGGTCAGGTAGTTCTTTTGACTCAGCGCTTTCAACTCGCGGTAAATTTGCTGATGCGAGGCCTGCCAGAAAAAACCCAGACTCGTATCAAAACGCTTAGCCAGCTCGTAGCCAGTCAGTTCGTCATCCAAAACAGCTGTCATAATGGCGTGGGCAAGCGACATGAGACAATGAAAACTCCATTTAGCGGTGGACTCATTATGCAATTTGTTGCATAGTTGGGCAAATTAAAAACCACCTAGGAGACAGGCCATGAGTCTACCCGCTATTTTAAAGGACAAAGTGCGTATCCCTGCGATTGCCTCGCCATTGTTTATTATTTCTAACCCAGATCTTGTTATCGCACAGTGTAAAGCAGGAATGATTGGCTCTTTTCCATCTTTAAACGCGCGCCCCATCGATGTGCTCGATCAGTGGCTAACACGTATTACGTCAGAATTAGCTGAGCACGATGCCGCGAATCCAGACTTGCCTGCGGCACCCTTCGCGGTTAACTTGATCGTTCACGGTTCCAACGATCGCCTACAAGAAGACTTAGCCTTGTGCGTAAAACACAAAGTGCCCGTGATCATCACCTCACTCGGCGCCAAACCCGAAATCAACGAAGCCATTCACAGTTATGGTGGTGTTGTACTGCATGATATCATCAACAACAAGTTCGCCCACAAAGCCATCGAAAAAGGCGCCGACGGTCTGATTGCGGTTGCTGCCGGTGCCGGTGGCCACGCAGGCACTTTGTCACCGTTCGCCTTAATCCAAGAAATTCGTGAGTGGTTTGACGGCCCACTGTTGCTTTCAGGTTCAATCGCCACTGGAGACGCTGTTCTCGCAGCGCAAGCCATGGGTGCCGATATGGGTTACATCGGTTCGGCGTTTATCGCAACCAAAGAAGCCAACGCCGACGAAGCGTACAAGCAGGCAATCGTTGACTACGCTGCCGATGACATTGTCTACAGCAACTTGTTCACGGGCGTGCACGGCAACTACTTAAAGCCCTCGGTCCGGGCCGCAGGTCTAGACCCTGATAATTTGCCCGTTAGTGATCCATCAGCGATGAACTTCGGCTCAGGCGGCAATACCGACGCCAAAGCATGGAAAGACATTTGGGGCTGCGGTCAGGGTATCGGTGCAGTCAAGTCTGTCGAATCTGCCGGCGATCGCGTAGCTCGCTTGATCCGAGAATATGATGCTGCCAAAGCGCGACTCGCAGCGCTGTAAGAAGCTTCATGACCAAAGGGGTGAAATCGTCACCCCTTTTTTTATTTCGGCCAAGAGCAGTTCCGCCGTTGCTATAGCGTCCATCATAGCGTTGTGCCCGTGATAAGCGGGAAGATGATAGCGCCGTCGACACTGCGCCAGCGTTAGCGCACCACTTTTCGGCACTTCACTATGACGCTGCAGTAAGCGTTTCTCGATTAACAAGGTATCGACGTAACTTGGCCACCACGGCGCACCAAAGGCGCGCTCTACAGCGCGATTTAAGAACGCCAAGTCCAAGCTCGCATTGTGAAATACTGGCAAAAAACCTTTGGCATCCGACAGCAAATCAAACAACACATCCTCGATTCTGTGTCCCTGCTGAAGTTCACAATCTCGAATCATATGTATTATTGCGCTTTGGCCGACCAGAGCACCACTCTTGATCAAGCGATGCCTTACACTCTGCATCTCGACGCCATGAGGCCCCAAACGAACCCAGCCGATACTCAGTAATTCGTCTTTGACCACATCAAGCCCAGTCATCTCGCAGTCAATAACGATATAGCCGTCATAGTCGCTTGTTTTAGTGCCTTGCCCCGCCCCCCAAAAATCCTTTAAGCACTGACCCGCACGATGATGTGATCGTCGCCTTCGCCACAAGGTTCGCCACCGAGCTAGCATCAATCTAAACCTGAACGGTAGCGCAGTTTAATGGCGCTTTGCGCCTCTTTGATGATGGTAAAGGCGTCCCGCAATTGTTCTTTACCCATGGTGCCGAGTGCCCTAGGATTAATGTAATTGCCCGGCTGTTCGCCGGCACTGATTAACCTGCATTGCTCATCAATCCGGGCCTGCTGCAAGGTATGCAGCGCATCGCTCAAGTTACGCGCATTTTTAATCTGCAACACGCCAGCCTTTGCCAAGGCGGCAATACGCTCGTCGGTATTAACCTCAGACAAGCCATGTGCTAAGGCATGTAAACGCGCGATGTCAGTAATTGGAAGAATGCCTCGTTTTTTAATATTGACCGATT
>JALRFH010000078.1 GCA_023253715.1 Halieaceae bacterium | reverse complement strand
AGAAGGATTGTGGGATTGGATGGATGGATTGCGCGAGCAAGGCATCGAGAGCTTAGCCATACCGCACAATTCCAATGGCTCTAATGGTCAAATGTTTACCCTAACGGATTGGGCGGGTAACCCAATGGGCGAAGACTACGTCACACAACGTATGCGCAACGAGCCGATTGTAGAGGTCACCCAGGTCAAAGGTACGTCCGACACACATCCCGCATTATCCAAGAACGACGAATGGGCTGACTTTGAAATTATGCCCTTCAGAGTTGCGACAACCTTACCCAGCGCGCCTCCCGGCAGTTACGTGCGTGACGCCTACTTGCGTGGCCTAGCGCTACAGGAACAATCGGGAATCAACCCCTACAAGTTCGGCTTAGTGGGCGCCAGTGACACCCATGTAGCGGCAATTTCAGACCGGGAAGAAACCTTCTTCTCGAAAGCAGGCTTACTGGATGGTACGGCCGAGCGCCGTGGTTCGATCCCGGCATCTTTTTTAACCGGTACGATGCTCAAATGGGCAGCTCCCGATCAATTAGCAGAGGTTGACGGCCACGACTATGTCGCTAGCTCATCCTTCGAAACGTGGAGTGCATCGGGTCTTGCCGGCGTATGGGCAGAAGAAAACACCCGCGAAGCAATCTACGACGCCTTCCGTCGTAAAGAAACTTTTGCCACCACGGGGCCCCGTATCAAGGTCCGCTTCTTCGCGGGTTACGACATTCAAAGCGAGTGGCTCGATCAAACCGACATGGCACGCAAAGCCTACGACTCAAGCGTTGCTATGGGTTCAGATTTGAGCCCTCGTGACAATCAAGCACCCAAGTTCTTGGTTTGGGCCGTGCGCGATCCATTGGCAGCGCCTTTGCAGCGCATTCAAATTATCAAGGGCTATGTTAAAGATGGCGAGCATCACGAGACCGTCTATGATGCGGCTTGCAGTGACGGTTTAACTGTCGACCCCACCACCAACCGTTGCCCCGACAATGGCGCTTCTGTTGATTTAACCGACTGTTCAATCACGGGCGATGTTGGTGCTGCCGAGCTTAAGAATGTTTGGACAGACCCCGATTTTGACCCTGCACAAGAGACCTTTTATTACGTTCGAGTCTTAGAAAACCCGACCTGCCGTTGGTCGACATGGGATGCACTTAGAGCCGGCGTTGAGCCGCGCTCGGATCTTGCCAAAACCATCCAAGAGCGAGCTTGGTCGTCACCCATTTGGTATCGAGGCAAAGAAAGCTAGAGCGTTCGCAGCCACATACCCAGGGTCGTACTGTAACCGACGGTACGGCCTTGTATCTCGAAGTGCTCGTCCAACACGTAATAGCTGGGATATGCCTTTATCACGAAACGCTTTTTGAGCTCATTCGTGCCCAAGTAAGTAGGTACTTGCACATTGATGTCTTGTAAAAATTGCTCGACTTCGGTTTGGTTAGCGTAATCAAGCGCAATGGCTACGACCCGCACCTTTGCCGGATCTAAAGACTCCAAGTTGCCCATACTCAATCGACACACGCCGCACCAAGGCGCAAAAAAATACAGCAATGTCGGGCGTTTCGAATCTGGACCGATGCGCTTTACGTCACCTTCTAGGCTCACCAAGGTCAGTTCCGACATCAGGCCAGAATCCGCATCAAGCATGTCGCGCGTATGCCAAGCATCTACTCCCCAAACAGCGAGCAATATGAAGACGACATCTTTAATCCATGTAGTCCAAGCGGGCCAAGCTTTACTGGCCTTAACTGCGTGCTGATCTGTGCTCATGTCTCCTGAGTTCTGACAAAGTAAAAAATGACGTATGCTTAAGCTTACACCAAAAGCGAAAACTTATGAGCATCAGCGAAGAACAGCTTAATACCTATTTACGGACTACCGGAGTTAAGGTCGCGGCACCCAGTGTGCATCATGCGTCACTTTTACTGCAGCAACACGTCACCAAGTTTGCCTTTACCAGCGCCAATGTACTGCTTGAACGCGAACTGCCGCTAAACATTAATGCGTTGATGGATCGACTGGTAAAACAACGCGTGGGAGGCTATTGCTACGAGCACAATGCCTTGCTCTTTGAAGTTTTCACCGCCATGGGCTATTCGGTTGAATGCCGACTCGCCAGAGTCGTCTTACCTCACGGGGACCCCACGCGCGACACGCCTTTAACACATCGGTTAAATGTGATCACAATACAGGGCGTTCGATATCTAGCTGAGGGTGGATTTAGCCATATGACTGCAGCGCAACTGCTACCTTTTCCCCCTGTAAACGGACCCTCATCTCTGAATTACCGTGTGAGGCAATTACCTAATAACGAATACCTTTACGAACTGCACAAGAACCGAAAGTGGATTCCCCTGTATCGTTTTGAAGATCGAAGTCATCCAGAATCAGACCTATTGATGGGACACTTCTGGTCACACCGTCATCCAGACGCCCCCTTTGTTAACAATTTGGTCGCCTCACTCGTAACACCGAACCGAACGCTGTCACTGCAGAACAGCGTGTTTTGGTGCATTGAGCAAAAAGGTACTTCAGAGAAACGCATCCATACCGCGGAAGAGCTTCTCGTCCTCTTACGAGACGAGTTCGAATTGAACTTAAGCACCGCAGATTGTGAAATCTTGTTTAATCTTTGCCAATAGTAAATCCGCGGTTTCGAATGGTCGTTGCAGACTCACAATGAACATGGCACTCTGAAGTCTATTCTTGGGAGGTAACCCGATGCGTAATGTTCTCGCCCTCTTATTACTCGCGCTGATACCCTGCACACTAGCTGACACCCCGCCACCCGCTGCCACGGACATTATTAGAGCTGCGATGGAAGTCTGGCGCGGTGAGTCATCCGACGGTGAAATGACCATGACCATCCACCGCCCCGATTGGGAACGCAGCATGACCATTCACAGCCGCACTAAGGGATTGGATAAGTCATTCTTGATTGTTAAGGCACCTAAAAAAGACGCGGGCAACGCAACGCTGCTTCTCGATAACGATATGTGGTCGTATTCACCACGCATCAAACGCGTCATTAAAATACCGTCATCGATGATGGCGCAAAGCTGGATGGGAAGCGATTTGTCTAACAGAGATATCACCAAAGATACCGACGTGATCGACGAATATGACCACACTTTGATAGGCACCCGCGAACAAGACGGCCACACTATATACCAAATTCGCTCGATCCCCCACGAGGATGCACCTGTCGTGTGGGGCAAAGAGATCTACAGCATTCGAGACGACTTTTTAATGCTACAGCAAGAATTTTGGGACCAAGATAATCAACTCGTCAAAACCATTCGAACCTTAGAGCACCAAATCATAAACGGTCGTCCAGTGGGCACTCGTATGCGGGTACAAGACCAAAACAAGCCTGACGAGTGGACTGAGCTCACCGTTGATAACATTCAGTTTGATGTGGATATCGACGACAATGTGTTTACCGTCGGTCAACTTCGCAGTGCGCGCTAATTTATGCGAATAGAACGGCTTGCCTGGCGCAATCTATGGCGCCACAAAAAACGCTCTTGGCTAACCATCGGTGCGATGGTGTTTTGTAACACACTGCTGATATTTTTGGTGGGTTTGCAAGTCGGCAACTACCGAATGATGATTGACAATACCTTGGGCGTGCTTACGGGCCATCTTCAGGTTCAAACATCCGCCTATCTCGACTCTCCCAAACTGCGCGAGTCGATTAGCAATTCTGAAAACATTATGAATGACATCCAAGCAACCTTGGGGACCGAGATCAAACTCGCGCCCCGCTTGGCGGCAGGTGCTCTTCTTAATAGCCAAAACCGCAGTTTCGGGGCGCAAATTTTAGGTGTCGACCCCACCCTAGAACAAGAGTTCGGCTTACTTGCGGGCACTATCAAACAAGGTCGTTGGCTTAATGCAGGCACCGAAATTGTGATCGGCGCAACGCTCGCAAAAAATCTACAGATCTCTGTGGGCGACGAACTGACACTTTTAGGTTCAGGTTATGACGGCTCATTTGCTGCGAATGTGCTGACCGTTGTAGGGGTTTTCCAAACAAGCATGGCAGATATTAACCGAAGTCTGGCTTTAGTCCCGCTCACGGAATTTCAGTACACCTTTAGCGCTGCTGATCAGCTAAACGTACTTGCAATAGCACTACCTGAATTTGGCGAAACAGAAGAGGCCAAAGCACGCTTATCCGCTGTACTACAGGCCAAAGAGCTCGCCGTGCGCGACTGGAACGAACTGGTCCCCGGATTGCGTCAAGCGATTTTATCCGATGTCATCAGCGCGTTTTTTATTTATGCGGTCTTAGTCGTTGTTATTGTTTTCTCCGTGCTGAACACGCAGTTAATGGCCGTACTCGAGCGTCGTCGCGAATTTGGGACCTTGCTCGCCCTGGGTGTTGCGCCAAGACAACTTGGACGTCTGGTATTTACCGAGACCTTATTTCTTGGTCTGCTGGGATTCGTTATCGGTATCGGTGGAGGGCTCGCCCTGAACTACTACCTCAGCATTTACGGCTTACAATTCGAAGGCATGGAGGAAATGGCATCAAAGTTCAACATGTCAGCGCGTATGTACCCAGAAATTTCTTGGTTCACGACGCTCTCAGGCCCCGGTCTAATCTTTTTGGGCGCATTACTCGCGTCTGTTTGGCCCGTGCTTAAAGCACGTGCGCTGCCGCTTTTGGCTGGGCGGGGTAGCGCATGATTGCACGTTTGGCTTGGCGCAACCTATGGCGCAACAAAGAGCGCAGCCTCCTCATGATAACAGCTGTCGCTATCGCAGTTTGCGCCATGCTATTCATGGTGGCCATGACTCGGGGTTTCATGCAAGGCATTTTGGATTCAGGCATTCATAATCTGCCAGGCCATATTCAAGCCCACGCTAACCGCTATCTTGATGACCCCAGTATCGATCATCGCTTCACACTCACATCTGCATCCTTACAAAACGTTCTGACCAATGCCAATATCGAGCATTGGTCACAGAGAGTAAAAGTCCCAGCGGTAGTGCAAAGCGAATACGCGAGTCAGGGCGTCACGCTACTGGGCATTGAGCCAGAGCGTGAGCCTCAAGACCCGCGTTTAGGCTACAAGATCGTGGCAGGTAAGAATCTCTCTAGCGATAGCGCGGGCATTTTGATTGGCGAAAGACTTGCTGAAAAACTGGAGACCGAGCTCGGCAAACGCATCGTACTGATGACGCAAAGCGCTGAGGGAGGTTTGGCAGAACGAGGCTACCGCATAGTAGGTATCTACCAAACGACCTTCGCCGCTCGGGAAGAAGGCGAGGTTTACCTGGCTCTAGAACAAAGCCAAACACTGCTCGGAGTCGATGATCAAATCAGCGAACTGGCAATTTTCACGTCTGACGATAGTGACCTTGAGCGCCTACAGACCGAACTTCAAACCAAGCTTGGTAGCTATATTGACGTTCTGCGCTGGGATCAGATTGACGAGTATCTCGGCGCGTCAATGAAAACGATGAGCGGCTTTGTCTTCATTATCGTGGCCGTGGTGTTTTTGACCCTGAGCTTTGCACTAGTGAACACCCTGATCATGGCAATTTTTGAGCGCACCCCCGAAATCGGTTTACTCTTAGCCCTTGGGCTACGACCGAAAGCAGTGGTCTTGGCGCTGACACTTGAGTCTATGGTTATGATCGGTCTAGGCTTAATTCTTGGCAATGTCTTGGCTCAGTTTATCTTGCTGGGATTTAAAGACGGCGTTGACCTAAGTTCGGTTGCTGAAGGACTTGCGATGGCCGGTGCCAGCCCGTATTTGAGTGCACAGTTACGTTTATCGGATTGGCTTACGACTAACGTACTCGTTTTAATACTCGGTTTGTTAACCAGCTGGTGGCCAGCTCGACGCGCTGCACGGCTTGACCCAATAGAGGCTCTACAAAAAACATGAGTATCAATAATCAACCTGCCGTTGTGTGTGAACAAGTGAGTAAAATTTTCAGGCAAGGCAGCAGCCAAGTCATGGGACTGGATCAGGTAGATATTCTTGTTAAAGCGGGTGATTCCATCTGCTTGTCAGGCCCCTCGGGCTCGGGCAAAACCACGCTACTGAACGCGATTGGCGGATTGGCGAAACCGGACAGTGGCACTATCACCATTGGGGAGCATACTTTATCGTCGATGAGCGATAGCGAGCGCGCCCATCTGCGATTGCATCAGATTGGCTTCGTCTTTCAGTCTTATAACCTCGTGCCGGTCTTAAGTGCTCTCGAGAACGTGGCCTTTATCATGGAAATGCAAGGTCGCCCCAAACAAGAAATTGATACCTTGGCACACGCCATCCTTAATCGGGTTGGCCTAGAAGGTTTATACGATCGCAAACCCGGGCAGCTATCAGGCGGACAACAGCAGCGCGTCGCGGTTGCCCGTGCCATCGTCAGCAACCCAACGCTCGTCCTTGCGGATGAACCCACCGCAAATCTCGACAGTCAAACCGCGATACAGCTGATGGAACTGTTTCAGACGCTAAATCAAGAATCGGGCACTACGTTTATTATTGCCACTCACGACACCCGCGTTAATCAATTCACTAATCGTCAAATTGTCATGCAAGATGGCCGCATTGAATCCGATAACCGCGCTTAGCCTAAGCTTATTGCTAGCCGGTTCCGCGCAAGCTTTTAGCTGGGAGATCACTGGCCATGCTAAGTATTTAGGGCAGCAACAGTTTTTTAGCCAAAACGAGCGCTACGATGGCGCAGAAAATATTCGACTCAATGCGCACCTAAACAAAGGCGCGTGGCAATTCGATGGCGCAGTTCAGTCTCGAGGACAACACACAGACCGCCTAGCAGTAAAATACAGCGCTGAACAAGATCTAGTGATCTTTGGGCGCGATAGCATCAGCTGGGGGCACGGTCTATTTTTTAATCCGGTGGACGTGTTTGCACCCTTCAGCCCTGTCGCCATTGATCAAGAATACAAGCCTGGGATCGATATGCTCTATTGGCAGCACGTTCTCGAGAGCGGCAGCGATATTCAAGTGCTACATGTTGATCGCGACCGTGGCGACTCTGACGCGTTTCGCTATTTTCACATGGGCGAACGCTTTGACTGGACGGCCACTGTCGCCCGCCACAAAGATCAAACGCAATTTGCTCTGGGCTGGAATATTCCAATTGGAGGTGCGCTACTGAGTGGCGACATTCTCTCACAGGACACTAGCACTGAAGGAACAGTCGTATCTGGCGTGGTCAATTTCCAGCATTGGTTCACATGGCTAGATGCGCCAGCGAGTATCTCGCTTGAATACTTTCACAACGGCTTTGGGTTTAAGCACACACCAACGACGCCACTGGATTTTATCAACAACTCCGAACTCACCCAGCGCATACAAGACGGCGAACTGTACACGCTTGGCCGTGACTACAGTGCCATCGGACTGAGTTTTATGCCCCACCCGCTATGGCAAAGCCAACTATCACACATACTTAACATGAACGACCACAGCGGTTTACTGTACTGGCAAAACACTTTAGATAGCAGCGAAAATACGCGCCTTAATGTGACGCTGCTGTGGCCCATGGGCAAGGACGGTCGCGAGTACACGGGCCTGCTAGATC
>JALRFH010000075.1 GCA_023253715.1 Halieaceae bacterium | reverse complement strand
GCCGTCAATAAGTTCCGGCACGTGATAACGAAACCCTAACCCATCATTAAAGATTCGCACTTCAAGCGTAAAAACCTCTTGCTCGGCATCATTAAGAAAAACCGCCGTGAGCTGTTGGAAACGGTTTTCGATAAAGCGCTGCTCACCCCAGGGTTGTTCCCAAGGCTCGTGCCTATTCTGGACCTTAACTTCACCTAACTTAAGGCCCTCACCTAAGGTCGCAAGCTCGGCAAAGGTCAAGCCTAAGCGGCTTGGCGCTATGACCGTCTTCCCATTGAATCTGACTTGGTATTGCGCCATACCTTGTTGCGCCGAGACCTCAAGTTCTATTCGGCCATCAGGAGAACTCACGGTTGCTGCCAGCACTGACGGTGCCCACAGCAAACACAGAAGCAGAAAAACCTTTTGCATAATGTGACCTAATTTATTGTTCTAAGGGGTTTGTAAAATCAGCACTGATTTTGGGGGCACCGCCACCGCCCCAGAGAAATCGACAGACGCATTGCTGAAGACGTCAATCCAAAGGTTTGAATCACCTGTAAGCTCAGTGACCTCGGCGCGCGGCACATCCCTTGATAAATCCAGATTGTTCACTAACACCAACACCGTGCTGCCTTCGTAAGTACGACTGTAGGCATATAAGCCATCGACAGGCGCCTTGTGACGAAAATCGCCCGTATGAACGGTGGCTTGTTGGCGGCGCCAATTCAGAAGTACACGCGTCCATTGCTGAAACTCAAGTTGCTCTTCTGACAAACCCTCACCGGTACGGGCGCTGGTTTTATCGCCAGCCCAACCACCGGGAAAATCGCTGCGAATAACGCCATGCGACTCGGTTCCCCGATTGTGCATGAGTATTTCCGTGCCATAAAAAATTTGTGGGATTCCGCGCAAAGTCGCGATCATAGCGAGCGCCATTTTCGTGGCCGATACAGATTCATTCACCTGACTAAACACCCGGCTCATGTCATGGTTGTCAGGAAATATCACCAAATCACTCGGATTGGCATACACAAAATCGTTCGCCAGCGTCTGATAAATACGGGTCAAACCCGTATTCCAGGCCTCGCTCTCGGCCACTGCTTTCAAGATTGAGTCGTTCAAGGGGAAGTCCATCATGGCGGGCGAGCTACCCCGATAGCCATCACTGTTGTGTTTACCTTCTTGCCAGTAAGCCACAATGGTAGGATTCAAAGACCACTCTTCCCCTACGCTGTTAAGATTTGGATATTCGGCGAATAACGCGGCATTCCATTGCGTCAAAAACGCCTTATCCGAGTACGGGTAGGTGTCGACACGCAATCCGCTCAAACCCAGTGTCTCTATCCACCAGATCGTGTTTTGAATCAGATAGCGAGCCATGTGAGGGTTGCGCTGATTTAAGTCGGGCATGGCATCGACAAACCATCCCGATTGAAAATTCTCGCGATCTGAGGCAACCGAATAAGGGTCTTGCACCGACTCCCGTCGATGATTCGTGCGCTGACGCGAATCGGGGTAGTTCACCCAATCTTTGAAAGGCAAATCCTGCATCCACCAGTGGTAGGAACCGCTGTGATTTGGAATGACATCCCAAATAAATTGAATACCTCTAGCTCTAGCTTCATTGGCCAGCTTCACCATCAAATCCAAATCGCCGTAACGCGGATCGATGCGATAATGATCGGTAATCGCATAGCCATGGTAAGACTGCTCGGTTTGATTGTTCTCTAGCACGGGGTTCATCCACAGCTGCGTAACCCCCAAGTCACGCAAATAGTCTAAATGCTCTAGCACTCCCTGCAAATCGCCACCATGGCGACCATACGGCGCAGAACGGTCCACAGTCTGCTCTCGCATGCCCTCGATTCGATCGTTACTCGTATCACCGTTGGCAAATCGGTCGGGGGTCAGCAAATAAATCAGGTCACTGGCATCATACCCCTGCCCTGCACCCAACGCTGGATCACGCGCTTTTAGGGTATAACTTAAGGTGCGCTCTATGGCGCCCGAAAATCTCAGTTCGAAGGTTTGCGCCTTCGCTTCTGGTGCAATCAATAGATTCACAATCAGGTAGTTGTCGCTGTCGGCAGGCTTTATATCGACCACCTGGATGGTGTCGTCGGTGGCGGCCACCTCAAGCTGGGCCTTGCCCACATTGTCACCGTGAATCAGTAACTCCAGCTCCTGGCTTTTCATACCGACCCACCAGTTGGGTGGGTCAACGCGAAGTTCAGCATTGCCTTGAGCAGCGAAACACATCAACAAGACCGCAAAAAAGGCTTGTTTGTAATTTGTCTTAAGCATCGAACTTCACCCCACATGACAACAAAAAATCTTCATGGCGGGCGCAGTTGTCACTCGCACCCGCTATCAAACTCTTAAGATCACGCATCAATCCCGCAAGCTGGTCTGTAGAAATCGAGTCTGCGAGTGGATGGTAATCGGTGGGCACCATGCCTTGTCCCATAAGGACTTGTTGCCAGGCAATCTCTTGAAAAAGCTCATCGCCGTCTTTAAACACTTTGCCCGTCGTTCTAAAGAGCTCTAAGCGATGCTGCAGCGAGTCGGGAATATCCATGTTACGACAGTCAATCCAGAACTGACTGTCAGTCCGAGCATTTACCTTGTAATGCATAATGATAAAGTCTCGAATCTTTTCAAATTCAACCTGAGACTGACGATTGAATTCATCGACCTCCGCTGGCTTGATGCCATTGTGAGGAAAATGTTGTACGAGCCGGCGCAAGCCTGACTGCACCAGATGAATACTGGTCGATTCAAGCGGCTCTAAAAACCCACTGGCCAATCCAAAAGCGATACAGTTTTTATTCCACTGTTTTCGCCGACGTCCGGTCTTAAACGGAATACTGCGGGGTTCCGCGAGAGGTTTACCCTCGACATGCTGAAGCAAAGTGCTGGCAGCCTCGTCTTCGGACATGTAGGTGCTGCAATACACATGGCCATTGCCGGTGCGATGCTGCAAGGGTATGTTCCATTGCCACCCTGCGCTGTGCGCGATAGATCGTGTATAGGGCTTAATAGGGCCATCAGACTCTGTTGGTACCGCCAACGCACGGTCACACGGCAGCCACTGAGACCAATCCTCGTAGCCCGTTTCCAATACCTGTTCAATCAACAAGCCCCTAAAACCCGAACAATCGATAAACAAATCTCCTTCGATTAACTGGCCCGATTCCAGTTCAACAGATTCGATAAAACCAGTCTCGGAATGCTGATGAGCTCGCTTAATCATCCCTTCTACCCGGGTCACACCGTTTTGCTCGCAATAAGCGCGCAAATAACGAGCGTACAAGCCGGCGTCAAAATGATACGCGTAGCTAATACCCGGCAACTGGGTGCCGGGAATTTGATTCAGTTTAGCGAACTTATTTTTCTTGGCCGTCTGATAATTCAAACTGAAGTCCCAGTAGTCGGAAGCGATACCTTCTTGCTGACTACGCAGCCAAAAATGATGAAAACCGCAAAAGGCAAAATCTTTTCCGATACTGCCAAACGCGTGCATGTAGCTGTCACCCACATTGCCCCAGTTTTCAAATTGAATACCGAGTTTGATACTACCTTGGGTGGCACGTAAGAACTCTGATTCGTCAAAACCCAAGGCATTGTTGAAATTAATGATCGGAGGGATCGTTGCTTCCCCAACACCGACAATTCCAATCTCGTCAGATTCTACCAAGGTTATCGATATTATCTTCCCAAGTGTCCGAGCGAATAAGGCCGCTGCGTTCCAACCCGCTGTGCCCCCGCCGACAATAACAACGCGTTTGATCGTATCCGTCATGAAAGCCCCTCCAAAAAAAAACCCCTGCCGAGTTGTGCAACAGGGGTTTTAAGTTTAGCTGTTTAGCTTAGAAGTCGTAACTAAAACCAAGGCGGTAGTTTTCGCCGTACTCTTGGTAGTCACGAACAGCTCCACCGCTCAGTGATGTGAAGGGCTCGTCGGTCAAGTTAACACCCTGCAGGTACACACGCAGACCCTCTAGGTACTCGATGCCTGAGTCAGCAAAGTCATACGAGATCTGCGCATCAGCGATAGTCTCACCCAACATATCGTACTGATCTACGCTAAACCCAAGACCATACAAGTCGCCCTTGAAGTCGTCACGTTTGCGTACACTTAAGCGAGCTTCGAAACCGCCGTTTTCGTAGTAAACGGTAGCCTGCTGAATGCTCTTCGACAAGCCTGGCAATTCGTAATCAGCACCGCTTGGGGTTTTGATATCTGAAGACACACCCGTGTGACTTGCAAAAATACCCCATCCGTCAAGGCTATCGTGAATCATACTCAGAGGCATCGCGAGCGAAATCTCCCAGCCACTCAGGGTACCGTCACCGCCGTTAACCTTGCCGTTGACCGTAGCCGTTGTGCTGCCATCTGGAGTCGTTTGACCGGTCACTGCCAAGAAATTCGACACATCGATTTCTGCGGCACCGTCAAAGATCCACTCTTTCAACTCCTTACGGTACAGAGCGATAGAGAAATAACCGTCGTCAGCAAAGTAGTTTTCGTAGGTCAAATCGATACCCAAAGCTTCCTTCGGCTCAAGAGACGTGTTACCGCCGCCCGCAGAGATGTAGTTGCCGTTAACGTCAGGCACTTGGGAAATACCAATACCAAACGACGCATTCATCTCGTCCATACGTGGACGTGACATCGTTTTGGCGATACCAAAACGAAGGGTTTGCTGCTCGTCTAGGGCCATTCTCAAGTTAAGGCTCGGCAGTACATTGTTGTAGTCGTGTGACACAGTTTGACGAATCAAATCAGCACCCGAGCGCGCAAAGGCGTTTGACGACTGATCGGTTTGCAAGTAACGCACACCGACATTACCGCTAACTTCTTTACCCGCGATGTCCATTTCCAGATTAGCCATCGCATAGAAGGCGGTTACTTCTTCGGTGACGCTCCACTGGTTGGTGGCGTAGCTAGACTCTTCCAAGGTCAAGTCATAGAAACCATCACGAACCATGGCGATCGAGTCATAGGCCACCATGTTGCCCATACCGATGAAGTTCAAGTTAACGCTGCCCAAGTAATACTTGTCAGGAATCGTCAACATATCGGGGAACACGTTCAGCGTCATGAAGTAGTTTTCGGCCGTTTTTTCCTTGGTACGATCGCGGAAAGACACGCCGTATTCAATATCAGTGACTGGTCCCATGCTCAACTGCTGTTTGGCGGCAAGCTTCAGCGCAGTCAACTCATCATCGATGTTAGGCGCGTTTAAGAAACCATCTTGCGCGGTGTTCTCAAACTCTGTACCGGTGGCGCCAAATTTGTCATTCAGGGTCGATTGCCAACCCCAAGTCAAAGGACCACCCAATTGAATAAGGCTGGTATCAGAGTAATCCAAGCCTGGGTTAAACACAGCGCCTGATGCCCCGCCCTTCAGGGTGTAGCTAATCGTATCCGCCACACCACGATCGTTACCGCGTCCCGTACCTGAGTATGACTCGAACGAGTAGATCTCACGCTCGACCTCTGAACGGCTTGCATCGAACTCGATCTGCAAATCGTCGCTTAAATCAAACACAAGGTTAAAGCCCATTGAGGTCAATTCCGCTTTACGTTCCTCGTAATCGTTACGAACCACCACGCGCTGACCAACCGTAGTACCGCCTGTCACCACGCCATTAGCATTTGGCGCATCGGCGGTTACGGCGCCCTGCCCCCAGGCGAAAGGAATCTCGATTCCACGAAGCAGTTTCTCGTCCGCAAAATCCACGTAGAGTGCATCAGCAGTCATGCTCAAGCGCTCATTGGGCTCGAATTGTACAACTAACATCGTTGAATCACGTTCAAGAGTCGATGAACGTACGAAGGGTTTGGCACCCCCAAGAACACCACCGGGGTAACCCCATGCGTTCCAGCGGTTTTCTTGGTTGGGTGAATCCATGGTCGCGTGCGCTAACGCGATACCGACCGTGTTATCGGCGAACTGCTGAATCAAAGAAAAGGTTGCGTTAACACCGGTGTCGTCTGCATCGGGGTTCAACTTACCCAGGCTGTTGTATTCGTACTCGCCTTTGATCTGGATGCGCGCGTTGGTATCAAGCGGCTTGACTGTACGCATATCGATAACACCCGCAATGCCTTCTGCTTCCAACGAAGCGCGTGGGGTTTTGTAGACGTTAACCGCCGACATAATTTCCGATGGGTACAAATCAAACTCGACACCACGGTTATCCGAAATTGAAACTTGCTCTCGACCATTGAAGGTCGTCGCACTTTCGTTTTCTCCGAATCCGCGGATACTGATACGGCTCGCGCGGCCATCTAGACGCTGAGCAGCCAACCCAGGCAAGCGTGCGAGCGACTCTGCAATTGACACATCGGGCAGCTTGCCGATGTCTTCAGCAGAGATAGATTCGATAATTGAGCTGTCGTAGCGCTTGTTATCAATAGAGTCAATGAGACTTTTGCGATAACCAGTAACAACAACCTCTTCTAATACACGCTCTTCACCATCTGCGTTCTCCACGTCTTGGGCCATTGCCACGGTACCGGCAACCCCCATGGCAAGTGACACGCTAAGCGCGAGTTTTTTGGGCTGAAAAAAATGGTTTGGTTTCATAGATGCACCTTCAGTTCATTTTTTTAGTTTTCAGTTATGCTGCCGTTGCCATGCACTCCATTATTGTTCTAGCGAGCGAACCATGACGTTCTTTCACCTGAGTCCATGCGCAGCGTTTTTCAGGCTGAGAGAATAATAGCTATGCCCTGTTTCGACTCACAACCGGTTACATACGTATTCAACCAGTGCACAGAACCGGGGCAACCCGAACCCAAAAAAACAATAAAAAACAATAAAATCAGATGGTTAATAAACTGCCATACGGAAAAGTCGTCGCCCAGCTCACTTATGAATAGGTATGCATAAAAAGTTGCACACATTGTAAACAAGACCCAGCTAGCGCTATTTTACGCACAACTTTGGATGCTAGGGTGGATGAGCACCCAAGCGATATCGACGATCAATAAAGGCTTTAGGTGTAATGCTCGCAACGGATAGTTCCAGTAAAGAAGGTCGCACTCAACGGAACTCACAACCCTTTCTTAATGAGCGGGCAAGCGGTTTACTGTTGCATGTTGCAAGCTTACCATCCTGCTACGGTATCGGCGATTTAGGGACCTCAGCGTATACTTTGGCGGATCGTTTACAGGCTGCAGGGCAGCGCTATTGGCAAATATTACCGCTCAACCCCTCGAATCCGACCTCAGGCGAGTCGCCTTACTTCAGCTCGTCAGCGTTTGCGGGAAATCCCTTGCTAATCGACTTGGAAGCACTGGTCGACTGGGGTTATTTATCAACACAGGACCTCCAAAACGCCCGTGTCCAAGAAACTGACTGCATCGACTTCGATGTCACGCGCCCGATTAAGCTGAGTGCACTGTACAAAGCGGTGGCGAACTTCGACGCAAAAAATAACGCAGAATTTGAACAATTCTGTGAAAATCAAGCTTTTTGGCTGCATGATTACGCCTTATTTACCGTTATTACCGATATCGAACACACAGCTATTTGGAGCGATTGGCCCATCGGTCTTCGTGATCGTGAAGGTCGAGCGATCGACAAGCTGGAATCCGAATATGCGGAGGCGATCCAAGCACAAAAAATCATTCAATACTGGTTCTATAAGCAATGGTTTGCATTAAAAGCCTACTGCAACCAACAAGGACTGGTGATATTTGGTGACATGCCGATCTACGTCAGCTACGCCAGCGCCGATGTTTGGGCAAATGCCGGTTTATTCAAATTGGATGAAAACAAGTGCCCCACCCATGTCTCCGGCGTGCCGCCAGACTATTTCAGCGCGACCGGTCAACTGTGGAATAACCCTGTTTACGATTGGGATGCCTTAAAGGCACAGGACTACCAGTGGTGGATACAGCGCATGGGCGGCTTATTCACTCTATTCGACATGGTGAGAATCGATCATTTTCGGGGCTTGGTCCAGTATTGGCAGGTACCCGCAGGTCATGCTACGGCCATTAACGGCACGTGGGAAGACGTACCAACCTACGAATTATTTGATGCTCTGATCAAGGCTCACGCAGACTTCCCGGCAGTGGTTGAAGACTTGGGCTTAATCACCGATGACGTGCTTGCCGTTAAACAGCATTACGGTTTTCAGGGTATGCACATCCTACAATTTGCTTTTGACAGTGACGATGCGAGCAACCCGCACCGGCCTGAAAATCACCCCGAGCGTGCACTCGTTTACGTGGGAACACACGATAATACGACGCTCACCGCTTGGTTAACGGAAGCTGAGAATCATACTCACGAGCGTTTGAATCGCGAGCTCAACGGCTATGGAAACGCATCAAAAGAGTTCGCCGTAATCGAACTAGCGATGGCCTCAGAGGCCAATATTGCCATCATTACCGCTCAAGATTTACTGCAGCTACCCGGATCAGCCCGAATCAACAACCCCGCGACACTGGAAGGCAACTGGCGCTGGCGCTTAACGCAAGCTCAGTTTGATGCAATCCCCTTTAATCTGGTTAAAAACCTGACCGAGAAGCACAAGCGATTAAGCACTTCCCTGATTGAAGGTTGAGCCCAACAAGACTCTAAAGTTGACCAACTCTTATATAGGTAACATACCTAAAAAAGGGCCAACAGGCCCTTTTTTGTCAATCACAGTGCTACGCGGCTAATTCAAATACACTCGATATCCCCAAGGTTCAATCACCATGGGTTTGGCCTGATGAAGCTCAACCTGCTCACCCGTAAAGTATTCGGTGTAGCTATCAGGAAACAGCGTGCCCTCCATCATAAACTCTGCTGGCTCGGCACTGAAGTTGATCACGGCGAGTACTTTATGCTGCTCGTCTTGGCGCACAAACGTCAGTACGCGCTCGGCTTCTGAGTTGGGCACATGAACCATGCGCGCGCCCCACTGGGCATTCCACAGGGCACTATTCTCGTGCTTAAGCTTGAATAGTTGCTGGTATAAAGCGCCAATCTCATGTTCACGCCATTCGATTGGGCCTTTTTCAAAAAACGCTAGGCGTTTGGTATTGCCCGCCTCTTGACCGTTGTAAATCATCGGAATGCCTTCACCCACGACCGACAGCACAATCGCAGGTTTAAGACCATCACCATAGCGTTCAAATGGCGTACCCTCCCACGCATTCATATCGTGGTTACTGACACCAATCATGCGCATGGCTTCGCGTGGGTAAGCGCTTTCGTTCCATGAATAATAAACATAAAGGGGTGCTAAGTTCTGCACTTTACCCGAAACAATATCGTGCATGGCCTCTTGTAACGACCAAGCATAGGTCGCGTTAAAAGCAGCTCTGTGCATATCGCGCGATTCCCATTCAGCTAGCATAAATACGGGCTTGATCTGATCGAGTTCGGCACGAACATTTTCCCAGAAGTCTAGCGGTACAAATCCAGCCACATCGCAACGATAGCCATCGATATCAAATTCTCTAACCCAGTAGGTCATGGCCTCAGTCATAGTTTTACGCAATCCGGGTTGCGAATAATCTAGATCGATAATGTCAGACCAATCCCACCAAGGTGTTGGCCGAAAGTCCCCCTTATAGTCCTTTTCGTACCATTCTGGATGCTCAAAACGCATTGCATTATCCCAGGCCGAGTGGTTAGCCACCCAATCCAGAATGACTTTTAGCCCCAAACTGTGGGCTTCTTTAACGAAAGCGCGTAAATCGTCTTCGGTACCTAAATCAGGGTTAACACCAAAATAATCTTTGACTGAATAGGGGCTCCCCACTGTCCCCTTTCTATTTTCTTTACCAATGGGATGAATGGGCATCAGCCAAACAATATCCGCGCCCAGCGCTTTGATGCGAGGCAATTGCTTCACCGCTGCATTAAAAGTGCCCTCTTCAGTAAATTGTCGAGTGTTGAGCTGGTAAATCACCGCATTCTTTAACCACTCTGCGTGCCGTACCGATGAGTAAGATTGAGGCTCATAGTTGGTCGTCTTAGTCGCCGCGATATCTGAGTCGCAAGCGACGAGACCCATCAATAGTGCCACCAAGGCGCTACGCTTGATTAGATTCATAAAAACTCCTTTTTATCAGCGCAGGCAGTTGAGCTCATTCCAATACCACATGCAAAATGAATAGGTATTCAATCTTCACACGAGACGACTGGCACCCTAACAAACTCAGTTTGGCGTACTCGCTACACCATCCATCGTATCTATCCCGAATTCATTTTGATGCTGGCGTACAATAAGGCGTCCCAAAAAGCTTGGCTTCAATAGGTTAAACAGCATGTTTAAAAAATGGCTAAAACGTCTTGCCCCGATTCTAGTAATTGCTTTTGCATTTGTGATTTTCGCAACATTGCAAGCCAATAAACCCATGCCCGAGAAAAAAGAAGCGCAAGCTAGAGTGCTGCAGGTGTACACAACACCTGCCACTTTGGAGTCGACCTACTTTGATGTCTATGCTCAAGGCGAAGTAAAGGCGCGCACAGCCATCAACTTGGCTGCACAAGTGAGCGGACGGATTGAGTGGGCCTCTGATCAATTTATAGCCGGCGGTTCGTTCAAGGCTGGAGAACCCATCCTAAGGCTTGAATCAGTCGACTATCAACTTGCCTTGAATCAAGCTGAAGCGTCTTTAGCGAATGCTCAAGTCTTACTCGAAAAAGCCGAAGCAGACGCCAATGTAGCGCGACAGCAGCTTGCGGGCGTGAAGAACCCCTCGCCTCTGGCTCTCAAAATTCCTCAAGTGAAAGAAGCCAAGGCTTCAGTCAAAGCGGCACAGGCGTCGGTAGAACGCGCCCGCTTGAATCTGGACCGCACCACTGTCAGTCTACCGTATGACGCGCGCATTACCTCCGTAAACGTTCAAGTCGGCCAAGTTATCGTCAGCGGCCAAGCGTTGGCTGCGTCGTTTTCTACTGACGAGGTGGTAGTACGACTCGCTCTGAAGCAAGAGGCTCTAGGGTCGCTGGGCTTACCCATCGGTTTTGTTGCGGAACCCAATCAAGAACCAACGGTCACTTTTTCGACCGATATTGCGGGAACCTCATACCAGTGGCGCGGCAAACTGACCCATATCGAAGCAAATATCGATCAAGCGACGCGTATGGTACACGCAATAACCACGCTTGATAGCCCGTATGAGGCTAACAATACTAGCGACGGCATGCCCATGGCTGTGGGTTTATACGTAAACGCGCACATACAGGGTCGCCAGGTTGACCAAATGATCGCCATCCCACGATCGGCACTGCGTCCAGGTAATCGGGTTTTTGTGATCGAAAACGAAACCCTTCAAGTCGCTGACGTCACAGTCGCACATGCGAACGAGGATAAAGCGTACATCAGCAGCGGCATTACGGCAGGCGCGCAAATTATTACCTCACCTATTCGTAACCCCGTTGCTGGCATGGCCATTACCTCAATCAAACCACAAGCAAGCGTCGAAGTGGAGTCTGCACAATGAAAGCGCTAATCGCGTGGTGGACACGTAATCCGGTTGCCGCCAATTTATTGATGGTCGGCATATTAATTGCGGGCTGGCTCGGCTTTAACAATATGGAACGCGAGGTCTTCCCCGTTGTAAAAATCAACCAAGCAACCGTAGAAGTCTCATGGCGAGGCGCGAGCGCTCAAGATGTTGAAGAACAAGTGATAGCGCGTATCGAAGAGTCTTTAGAAGATCTAGACAGCGTTTACCGCATCTACGCGACGGCATACGAAGGCTACGCTAACGTGCGCGTGGCGACCTACCCCTACATAGACATCGAAACCTTCGTCAACGACGTTAAAAACGCCGTAGACTCGGTCACCTCATTCCCAAGAGATATCGAAAACCCCAGAGTCAAACGTCTAGAGTTTCGTGAAGAAATGATCCGAGTGGCGCTGTATGGAGATCGCAGTGAACGCGAGCTTACCCGTCTAGCCGAGGAACTCAGGCAAGAGCTGGCAGCGTTACCTTATACTTCGCTGGTCGAACTCTTTGGCGCCCGCAACGAAGAAGTGACCATCGAAATTTCAGAATCGGCCCTGCGCGAGTTTGGCTTAACCTTTAGTGAAGTTGCCAACGCTATTCGCAGTTCATCATTGAATACGTCGTCAGGCAGTGTCCGAACAGATGTCGGCACCTTCAGCATCAAAACCCGAAATTTAGCGGACAATGCTGATGATTTTGGCAACGTCATTATTCGGCAAACACCCGACTTCGGCACCGTACTGTTAAAAGATGTTGCCAACATCACAGACGGTTACGAAGAAAACGAACTACTCGCCACAGTAAATGGCCAACCTACGGTTTTACTGCAGGTTAAAGCGACAGAAGAGATGCAAGTAGTCAAGGCCAGCGATGCGGTCACTGAATGGGTAGAAATGCGTCGCAAGACCCTACCAGAGGGTTTAGATTTGATGATTTGGTTCGACACGGCCGACATCTATAAAAGCCGTATGGAAACCATCGGAAGCTCGGCTTACATGGGGCTTGTACTCGTATTTGTGATCTTAATTGCTACCCTTCGCCCTCGAGTCGCCCTATGGGTGACCGGTGGTATTGCGGTTGCGTTCATGGGCACCTTTGCGTTTTTACCCTCAGCCGACGTGTCGTTTAACGTCATATCGACATTCGCGTTCCTGTTGGTACTTGGCATCGTGGTCGACGATGCGATTGTGGTCGGTGAAAGTATTCACGCACACAGTGAAGCTGGTGGAGGGGGTGATAACGCTGCGATCAACGGCGCATATGCCGTGTCTAAACCCGTTATTTTTGCGGTACTGACGACTGTATTAGCGTTTGCTCCCTGGTTTTTTGTGTCTGGCGAAACCGCGCAAATCACGCGCCAGCTATCCATTGTTATCACCTTGGCGCTGACCTTTAGCTTGGTAGAAGCGTTTTTAATTCTGCCCTCGCATTTACGCGACCTAAAGCCGCGTGATATGACCAAGCGTTTTGCGAAACACCAAACCAAAATCGAGCACGCGCTGGTCAATTTCGCCAATGTACAGTACCGAGCAATTATCGAATTCGCGATTCGTTATCGATATATCACGCTGTCTTTTTTTGTGGGCTTATTTATCGTCAGTATCGGTGTTTTCAGTAGCGGCTGGGTCAAGTTCAACTTTATGCCTCAGGTTGAAAACGAGCAGATCTATGTCAGTGTAGACCTACCCGCAGGCACCCCTTGGGAACGCTCGCTGGAAGTACTCGAACAACTTCAAGATGCCGAGCGACGGTTAATCGACGAGGTAGAAGCCCAAGGGGCAGCCAATGGCGAGAAAGTTCATTTAATCGAAGGCTGGTATACCCGCTCTCGCTGGGACAATGTGCTCGCGATTATTCGCCTAGCTCCACCAGAGACACGCGCTCTGTCGGCGCGCGAGGCCGCTGAGCGATTCCAAGAATTAGTCGGAGACGTACCCGATGCCGAGGCAATTTCGGTGAACTACACACTCAACGATGGCAACCCTCGCGTCACTTACATGTTGCGTGGCAAAGACCTTGAAACATTGCGCTCTGCAAGTTTGGACATCCAAGCGCAACTTAGAACTTATCAAGATGCGTTTTTTATTCGCGACAGCCAGCGTGGAGAGCGTGAA